>JARYGW010000382.1:0-4857 GCA_033792295.1 Allobosea sp. | reverse complement strand
AGGCCGGGCTTGCCTGCGACTTGTCGCAGGAGGTGACACTCGCCGATGGTGGCTCCGGCCAGTTGCCGGTGATGCTCTGGCGCGGCCGCGACCGGCGCGTTCAGGTCGATCCGCCGGCCCGCAAGATCAATCTCGAGGTTGCGTGATGAATGCCTTCCGCCCCAGCCGCCACGGCTCGCGCCGTCCCCGCGTCTCCTTCGAATTCTTCCCGCCGAAAACGGCGGAGATGGAAGTGGCGCTGTGGGAGTCGGTGCGCCGGCTCGAGCCGCTCGGCCCGAGCTTCGTCTCGGTGACCTACGGCGCCGGCGGCTCGACCCGCGAGCGCACCCACGCCACCGTCAAGCGCATGGTCGAGGAGACCGCGCTGAAGCCGGCCGCGCATCTCACCTGCGTCTCGGCCTCGAAGGGCGAGGTCGACGAGGTCATCCGCTCCTATTGGGAAGCCGGCGTGCGCCACGTCGTGGCACTGCGCGGCGATCCGGCTGGAGGTCTCGGCACGGCCTATGAGCCCCATCCCGAAGGCTATCACCAGACCTCGGATCTGGTCGCCGGCCTCAAGCGCATCGGTGATTTCGAGGTGACGGTCTCGGCCTATCCCGAGAAGCATCCGGAAGCCGCCTCGCTCGATGCCGATATCGACGCGTTGAAGAAGAAGGTCGATGCGGGGGCGACGCGGGCGATCACCCAATTCTTCTTCGATAACGACGTGTATTTCCGCTATCTCGACAAGGTCCGCGCACGCGGCATCGAGATCCCGATCCTGCCCGGCATCGTCCCGGTGCAGAACTTCAAGCAGACCGCCGGTTTCGCCCGCAAGACCGGAGCGAGCGTGCCGCAATGGCTGGCCGACCGCTTCGAAGGGCTGGAGGACGATGTGGCGACGCGCCGTCTCGTGGCTGCGGCGGTCTGCGCCGAACAGGTGCTCGACCTGATCGATCGCGGCGCCACCGACCTTCATTTCTACACGATGAACAAGGCCGACCTCGTCTATGCCATCTGCCATCTCGTGGGCCTCAAGCCCGAGAAGCCAGCGGCGCAGGCGGTGGCGGCGGAGTAGCCTGATGTCCGACTTCATTCCCGCTCCCGTCGATGGCGCCGAGATCGAGCGCTCGCTGCGGCAGGCCGCGCGCGAACGCATCCTCGTGCTCGACGGCGCGATGGGCACGCAGATCCAGGACCTGAAGCTCTCCGAGGCGGATTTCCGTGGCGAGCGTTTCAAGGGCTGGAATCGCGACCTCAAGGGCAACAACGACATCATCGCGCTGACGCAGCCCGAGGCGCTGCGCGACATCCATCTCGCCTATTTCCGGGCGGGCGCCGACATCATCGAGACCAACACCTTTTCGGGCACGGCGATCGCCCAGGCCGATTACGGCATGGAGGAGCTGGTCTATGAGCTGAACGTCGCCTGCGCGCGCCTCGCCCGCGAGGCGGCGGTGCTGGCGCAGAAGGAGGATGGGCGTCGTCGCTACGTCGCCGGCGCGATCGGTCCGACCAACCGCACGCTCTCGATTTCGCCCGACGTCAACAATCCCGGCTTCCGCGCCGTGACCTTCGACCAGGTGCGCGATTCCTATGCAGAGCAGGTGAGGGGGCTGATCGACGGCGGTTCGGAGCTGCTGCTGATCGAGACCATCTTCGACACGCTCAACGCCAAGGCCGCGATCGTCGCGATCGAGCAGGTCTATCGCGAGAAAGGCATCCGCCTGCCGGTGATGATCTCCGGCACGATCACCGATCTCTCCGGCCGCACCCTGTCGGGCCAGACGGTCGAGGCCTTCTGGAACGCCGTGCGCCATGCCGCGCCGCTGACCGTCGGCCTCAACTGCGCGCTCGGTGCGCGCGAGATGCGGGCGCATATCAAGGACATGTCGCGCATTGCCGACACGTTGATCTGCGCTTATCCGAATGCCGGCCTGCCCAACGAATTCGGCCTCTATGACGAACGGCCGGAAGCCACCGCCACGATGCTGGCGGAGTTCGCCGATGCCGGCTTCGTCAACGTCGTCGGCGGCTGCTGCGGCACGACGCCGGAGCATATCCGCGCCGTGGCGGAGGCCGTCGCCGGCAAGGTGCCGCGCCAGATCCCGGAGGCGAAGCCCTATCTGCGTCTCGCCGGGCTGGAGCCCTTCACGCTCGACGAGACGATTCCCTTCGTCAATGTCGGCGAGCGCACCAACGTCACCGGCTCGGCGAAGTTCCGCAAGCTCATCACCAATGGCGACTCTGCCGCCGCCCTCGACGTGGCGCGCGAGCAGGTCGCCAATGGCGCACAAGTCATCGACGTCAACATGGACGAGGGCCTGCTCGATTCCGAGAAGGCGATGACCGAGTTCCTCAAGCTGATCGCCTCGGAGCCGGATATCTCCCGCGTGCCGATCATGGTGGACTCCTCGAAGTTCCCGGTGATCGAGGCGGGGCTGAAGACGATCCAGGGCAAGCCGATCGTCAACTCGATCTCGATGAAGGAGGGCGAGGAAGCCTTCCTCGAGCAGGCGCGCATCTGCCGGCAGTACGGCGCTGCGGTCGTCGTCATGGCCTTCGACGAGGTCGGCCAGGCCGACACGTTCCAGCGCAAGATCGAGATCTGCACGCGGGCCTACAAGCTGCTGACCGAGACCATCGGCTTCCCGCCCGAGGATATCATCTTCGATCCGAACATCTTCGCGGTGGCGACGGGCATTGAGGAGCACGACAACTACGGCAACGACTTCATCAACGCGACGCGCGCGATCCGCGAGACCCTACCGCATGCCCATATCTCGGGTGGCGTTTCGAACCTGTCCTTCTCCTTCCGCGGCAACGAGAAGGTGCGCGAGGCCATGCATTCCGTGTTCCTCTACCACGCCATCAAGGCGGGCATGGACATGGGCATCGTCAATGCCGGCCAGCTCGGCTCCTATGACGATCTCGATCCGGAGCTGCGCGAGCTCTGCGAGGATGTCGTCCTCAACCGCCGCAAGGATTCGACCGAGCGTCTGCTGGAGGCCGCGCCGCGCTTCAAGGGCGACGGCTCTGTTGCTGCGTCCGGCAAGGACCTCGCTTGGCGCGAGCTTCCGGTCGAGAAGCGGTTGGAGCATGCGCTGGTCGCCGGGATCACCGAGTTCATCGATGTCGATACCGAGGAAGCACGGCAGCGAGCCGAGAAGCCGCTGCACGTCATCGAAGGCCCGCTGATGGCCGGCATGAACGTGGTCGGCGACCTGTTCGGCTCGGGCAAGATGTTCCTGCCGCAGGTGGTGAAGTCCGCCCGCGTGATGAAGCAGGCCGTCGCCTATCTGATGCCCTATATGGAGGAGGAGAAGCGCCTGAACGGCGGCTCCGAGCGCTCGGCCGCCGGCAAGGTGCTGATGGCGACGGTGAAGGGCGACGTCCACGACATCGGCAAGAACATCGTCGGCGTCGTGCTCCAGTGCAACAATTACGAGGTGATCGACCTCGGCGTGATGGTGCCGACCCAGAAGATCCTGGACACCGCGCGCAAGGAGAAGGTCGACATCATCGGCCTCTCCGGGCTGATCACGCCCTCGCTCGACGAGATGGTGACGGTCGCCTCCGAGATGGAGCGCGAGGGCTTCGACATCCCGCTCTTGATCGGCGGGGCGACGACGAGCCGCGTTCATACGGCAGTGAAGATCCACCCGGCCTATGAGAAGGGCCAGGCGGTGCATGTGAACGACGCCTCGCGGGCGGTCGGCGTGGTGTCGAGCCTGCTCTCGTCGGAGCAGAAGCCGGGATATGTCGCGGGCGTGCAGGCGGAATACGCCAAGGTCGCCGAGGCGCATCGCCGCTCCGAGGCCGACAAGCAGCGGCTGCCGCTGGCCAAGGCCCGCGCCAACGCCTTCAAAACGGATTGGGCAAACTACGTCCCGCCGAAGCCGAGCTTCCTGGGCACGCGCACCTTCCGCACCTACGACATCGCCGATCTCGTGCCGGTGATCGACTGGACGCCGTTCTTCCAGACCTGGGAGCTGAAGGGCCGCTTCCCGGCGATCCTGCAGGACGAGAAGCAGGGCGAGGCGGCGCGCGCGCTCTGGGACGATGCGCAGGCGATGCTGAAGCGCATCGTCGAGGAACGCTGGTTCAACCCGAAGGCGGTGATCGGCTTCTGGCCGGCGAACGCTGTCGGCGACGATATCCGTCTCTATACCGGCGAGAGCCGGCAGGAGGCGCTCGCGACCTTCCACGGCCTGCGCCAGCAGCTCTCCAAGCGCGACGGCAAGCCCAACATGTGCCTGTCCGACTTCGTCGTGCCGGAAGGCGTGGCGCCGGACTATATCGGCAGCTTCGTCGTCACGGCAGGCGCCGAGGAAGAACGCATCTCCGAGAAGTTCGCGCGCGACAACGACGATTACCGCTCGATCATGGTCAAGGCGCTGGCGGACCGCTTCGCCGAGGCCTTCGCCGAGCGGATGCACCAGCTGGTGCGCAAGGAGTTCTGGGGCTATGCGCCGGACGAAGCCTTCTCGAACGAGGACCTGATCCGCGAGGAATACCGGGGCATCCGCCCGGCGCCGGGCTATCCGGCCCAGCCCGACCACACCGAGAAGGAAACGCTCTTCCGGCTGCTGGAGGCCGAGCGGCGTGTCGGCGTGAAGCTGACCGAGAGCTATGCGATGTGGCCGGGTTCCTCGGTCTCGGGGCTCTATTTCTCGCATCCGGAGGCCTATTATTTCGGCGTCGCCAAGGTCGAGCGCGACCAGGTCGAGGATTATGCCCAGCGCAAGGGCATGAGCATCGAGGAGGTCGAGCGCTGGCTCGCGCCGGTCCTCAACTACGATACGGCTGCCTATCGACTGCAGGCGGCGGAATAGGGCGTTCCGCCCGGTCGGCACGCCGCCTGACGCGCTGCCGAAA
>JARYGW010000381.1:0-4862 GCA_033792295.1 Allobosea sp. | reverse complement strand
CAGCAAGGCCAATGGTGGCTTGTCCGAGGACGGCAAGACCGTGACCTGGAAGCTGAAGCCGGGCGTGAAGTGGCATGACGGCAAGCCGTTCACCGCCGACGACGTCGTCTTCACCTGGGAATACGCCGCCGACCCGGCGACCGCCGCCTACACCACCGGCGCTTACGCCAACATCAAGGTCGAGAAGGTCGACGACCTCACCGTCAAGGTGATCTTCAAGGAGCCGACGCCGTTCTGGGCCGACCCCTTCGTCGGCGTCGCGGGCATGATCATCCCGAAGCATCACTTCGCCGAGTACAAGGGTGCCAAGTCGCGCGAGGCTCCGGCCAACCTGAAGCCGGTCGGCACCGGGCCCTACAAGTTCGTCGAGTTCAAGCCGGGCGACATCATCCGCACCGAGCGCAACACCGAATATCACGTCGCGAACCAGCCCTTCTTCGACACCTTCGAGGTCAAGGGCGGCGGTGACGCGGTCTCGGCGGCGCGCGCCGTGCTGCAGACCGGCGAATACGACTACGCCTGGGACTCCCTGGTCGAAGAGGATGTGCTGAAGCGCATGGAGACCGGCGGGCGCGGCAAGGTCAGCGTCGCGGTGGCCGGTGACATCGAGTTCATCACGCTGAATACGACCGATCCGTGGACCGAGGTCGACGGCGAGCGTTCGAGCAAGAAGACCAAGCATCCGACGCTGTCGGACCCGGCCGTGCGCCAGGCGATCAACCTGCTGATCGACCGCGACTCGATCCAGAAGTTCATCTACGGCCGTGCCGGCATCCCGACCGCGAGCTTCGTCAATCAGCCGAAGCAGTTCAAGTCGGAGAAGCTGAAATACGAGTTCAGCATCGCCAAGGCCAACCAGATCCTGGACGAGGCCGGCTGGAAGAAGGGCTCGGACGGCATCCGCGAGAAGGATGGCAAGAAGCTCAAATACGTCTTCCAGACCTCGATCAACGCCCCGCGCCAGAAGGTCCAGGCCATCATCAAGCAGGCCTGCCAGAAGGCAGGCATCGAGCTGGAGCTGAAGTCGGTGACGGCCTCGGTGTTCTTCTCATCGGATGTCGCCAATCCCGACACCTACACCAAGCTCTATACCGATATCGAGATGTATACGACGACGCAGCCGCAGCCCGATCCGGAGCGGTTCCTCAACCAATTCACCTCTTGGGAAGTCGCCAGCAAGGAGAACAAGTGGCTGGGCCGCAACGTCTCGCGCTATACCGATCCGGAGGCCGACAAGGCTTATCGGGCGGCTCAGAAGGAGCTCGACCCGGCCAAGCGCGCCGCGCTGCTGATCAAGGTCAACGAGATCTTCTGCGAGGCCAACGTCATCCTGCCGATCCTGTCGCGCACGAAGGTCGTCTCCGCGGCGCAGAACCTTATGCACGACCATTCGGGCTGGGACGTTGACACCTGGAACCTCGCGGCCTGGTATCGCGTCTGAGCTACGAACGGCCTTTCGGGGAAGCCCTTACGAGGAGCTTCTCCGAATGCTCCCGGCAGGCTGCCTGCGTGCGGCCTGCCGCCAATGCTGATCGCGCAACGTCACGGCCCGGCGGTTTGATCCGCCGGGCTTTTTTCTTACGTGTCGATCCTGTCTTTCGGGCGGAATGGGAGAGGAGAGGGGCGGCTTCTGTGGTCCGATGCGGAGAGACCTTCTGCGGCCGGCGGGCCTCGAAGGGCCGTTCTCACCGGAAAGGCATGCGATGCTGATACTGAAAACGCTGCTTTTCATTGCAGCCCTGGCCGCCGTCGCCCTGCTGGCGTTGCATCAGTTCGCCGCGCAGGCGAAGGACTATCTGTTCTACAAGCGGAACGGCTGGGACTTTTCCATCGATAGCGGCGCCGACAAGATCGACCAGCGGATCATGCCCTATGACCTGGGCCTGACCAACGGGCAGCGCTTCTATCTCTTCCGCCCGCTCTACATCCTCATGCTGATCTGGTTCATGGGCATGATGATCGCGATGGGATTCTGAGCTGGAGTGCGCCGGGGCGAAGATGCGCCCTGTTCTCGCCGGATCAGAGCGGGCCGGCATCGGCACCGCTTCCGGTTTGGCGCCGAGCCTCAGCCCGCCAGCCGCCTGATCGCGCCTTCGCGCCCGCCGACGAGGATGTTCTGGTCGACCTGCTTGATGTCGCGCAGGCCGCAGAGCGCCATGGTGACATCCATCTCCTTGCGGATGATGTCGAGCGCGGTCGTGACACCCTGCTCGCCCATGGCGCCGAGTCCGTAGAGGAAGGCGCGGCCGATGAAGGTGCCCTTGGCGCCGAGCGCGATCGCCTTCAGCGCGTCCTGCCCCGAGCGGATGCCGCCGTCGAACAGCACCTCGATGCGGTTGCCGACCTGCTCGACGATGCCCGGCAAGGCTTCGATCGAGGACAGAGCACCGTCGAGCTGGCGGCCACCATGGTTGGAAACGATCAGGGCGTCGGCGCCGCTTTTTGCTGCCAATTCAGCGTCTTCCGGGTCGAGGATACCTTTCAGAATCAACTTGCCGCCCCATTGATCCTTGATCCACTGCACGTCGTCCCAGTTCAGCTTCGGGTCGAATTGGCTGGCGGTCCAGGAGGAGAGCGAGGACATGTCGGCGACGCCGGTGACGTGGCCGACAATGTTGCCGAACTGCCGGCGCGGCGTGTCCAGCATCTTCAGACACCACCAGGGCTTGAAGGCGAGGTTGATCAGGTTGGCGAGCGTCGGCTTCGGTGGTGCGGAGAGGCCGTTGCGGATGTCCTTGTGGCGCTGGCCGAGGATCTGCAGGTCAAGCGTCAGCACAAGGGCCGAGCAGCCGGCCGCCTTGGCGCGCTGGATCAGCCGCGAGATGAAGTCGCGATCCTTCATCACATAGAGCTGGAACCAGAACGGTGCCTGGGTGTGGTTGGCCACATCCTCGATCGAGCAGATGCTCATGGTCGAGAGCGTGAAGGGCACGCCAGCCTTGGCGGCGGCGCGGGCGGCGAGGATCTCGCCATCGGCGTGCTGCATGCCGGTGAGGCCGGTGGGAGCGAGCGCGACAGGCATCGAGACCGGCTGGCCGATCATCTCGGAAGCCAGCGAGCGGTCGGTCATGTCGACGGCGACGCGCTGGCGCAGCTTGATCTTGGCGAAGTCGGCCTCGTTGGAGCGATAGGTGCCCTCCGTCCAGGCGCCGGAGTCGGCATAGTCGTAGAACATGCGCGGCACGCGGCGCTTCGCCATGAGGCGCAGGTCTTCGATGGTCAGGGGCTGGGCCATGGTCGTCGCGGCTCCGCATTCCTTTCGGGGCATTGCCGCGGCGGAAAAGCCGGTTCCCGCCTCGTGCGCAATGCTTTGGACAGTCGAGCTTTGCTCGGTCGCACAGATGGCTCCGGCAGGCAACTGGCCGGGCGGGAAGGCCGCGTTGCGCAACGCTGCGGGGCGCCAGCTTTCGGAGGCGGGGTGAACTTGACGAAGACTTAAATTGTCGACGATTCGTCAGTCTAAGCTTTAGTCTCGACAAGGTCCAATTTTCGGACAATCCTTTCATTGCCGGCTTGCGGATTGCGGTCCGTAAGCCTGCGGGCGCGGCTTCGAGGGATGTGGCTATGGCGACCGGAACCGTAAAATGGTTCAATACCGAGAAAGGTTACGGCTTCATTCAACCGGCAGATGGCGGCAAGGATGTGTTCGTGCACATTACTGCCGTTAAGGAAGCCGGGCTAATGACGCTGACGGAAGGGCAGAAGGTCTCGTTCGATCTCAAGACGGAACGCGGCAAGACTGCGGCTGGGGATCTCAAGGTCCTCTGATCCGACCGATCTCGTTACGTCCTGCGAAGCTCCGCCCCAGGCCGGGGCGGTGGAGTCGTGGGCTTGTGGTGTCAGGTAGAGGACGGCCTTCGGCGCGGCCGGGGTTTGCCCTCCATCTTGAGATTTGCCGACAGGCGACGTTTCCGCGATCCATGGAACAGGTGCCAGAGGTTGCGGCAACCATCTTCGCGATTATTCCCGAGCTCCCGACGGCTGCGTGCCGATGTCGAGGTGTCGAACAGCGACGACCTCGCGCCGTTCGGCTCCGCGCACGGGTATCTTTAGGGTCCGCTTCGTTCTGGGTTCCGGCGAAGGAGCGGGCCTGCCTGCTGGGTCCGGACGAAGTCGGCATCTCCGCACCTGACGGACCCGCAACGATCCCTAGGCACGAAGCCCGCAATCCCATCCGGCCACGATGCCTGGCGAAGCCCCCTCGGTCGGATGGAACACGGCGAGAATAGGCACGGGCCGAAGCTGCGGGGATAAGTTGGGGTGGGGCCGGGCTTCTTCTTTCTCTGTTAAAGGAGGAGGACAGGTCCTCTGTCCTGTTTTCCGCACGATAATTCGCTTGCACGAACGGCCTTTTCGACATAAAGATATCTTTATATCTTTTTCCTTGTCGCGAGGGAGTGCGAGCGCGTGCGGCAGCCGACGACATTGTCCTCCGATGTGCTTCTGGCGGGCCTGCGGGCCGCCGGCGAGGAGACGCGGCTGCGCATCCTGGCGCTGCTCTCCGAGGGCGAGCTGTCCGTCTCCGACCTTACCGATATCCTCGGCCAGTCGCAGCCGCGGATCTCGCGCCATCTCAAGCTGCTCGCCGAGGCCGGGCTGGTCCGGCGCTCGCGCGAAGGCGCCTGGGCCTTCTTCCGGCTCGACGAGACCGGGCCGGGCGGGGCCTTCGCCGCTTCGCTCGCGGCCTGGCTCGACCTGAGCGACCCGGTTCTCGCAGCCGACCGCGAAAGGCTCGCCGCCGTCCGGGCAAGCCGTGCCGAGGCCGCACAGAATTATTTCGCCAGCGTGGCGCGTGACTGGGACCGGCTGCGCAGCCTGCATGTGCCCGACCATGCCGTCGAGGCGGCGGTCGAGGAGGCCGT
>JARYGW010000380.1:0-4866 GCA_033792295.1 Allobosea sp. | reverse complement strand
GCGCTGGTGGCCAAACCTCTGTCCGAAAACGGACGTTTATGGATGGAAACTAGCTATCTCCGGGAGCGACTGCTGAGGGACAATACCATAAAGACGCGCCTGCATTTCCTTATGCAAATGCTCCCGGCAGACCGAGGCGAGAGCGAAGGCGGTTTTTGAGAGCGCGCCTGGACGATTGACCAGGCTTATGGGCCGCGTGGGCACCGGCCGTGGCAGGGAAAGCACATCGATTTCGGATGCCGAAAACGTTGGATCGAGCAGGCTGAACGGCGAAGTGATTGCCCAGGCATGGCCATAACGTACCGTGTCGATAACCGCCGTCGCCTGATCTACAGTTATTGACCGCACCACGTTCACCATCTGCCGTGCCAGATACCGATCGGTGATGGCGGCAAGATAGCGCTGGTCTGTGTAATGCACGAAGGGTAGCGCGCTCGCTAGATCATCCAGTTCGAATTCGCCGGCGGATATGGCACCTTTGGGCACGATGAGCACTAATGGCTCGATTGCGATGAGGTGAATTTCGAAGTCGTGCTGATCGAATTCTAGCGATGTGATCAGGATGTCCGCCTTCCCGGACAGAAAGTCTTCCCGGTGTTTATGAACTGCCGCCGCGGATATCTGCATCTGTTCGGCAGTTCCCTGAAGGGCATAGGCGACTTCGCTCGACAAGATATTGCTTAAAGAGTCCATGATGCGGACCGACAGATTGGCTAATTTTCCACCGCTGAATTCGAACATTGCGCGCTGGGTGTCCGAGACTTCCTGCATGACGCGGCGCGCGTGATGCTGAAGCGTTCGTCCGGCCGGCAGGATCCGGAATCCGTGCACATCACGCTCTAGGAGCTTGATGTCTAGGCCTGCTTCCAGTCTGCTGATCTGTTGTGAAACCGCGCTTTGAGAGACGCCCAACGCACGCGCCGCCGCTCCAAATCCTCCTGCATCACAGATGGCCAGAAATACTTCTAGGGATCGTATGTCCAGAGATGAGCCTGTTCTCATCAGAGAATAAGCTCCTTCCACTGCGCCGATCCTGATGTTTAAAACGATAGCGCCGCTTATTGCGTAGTGCAATGCAATTGAGCGTCCGCTTGTCTTTAGGGTCTGGTCACTTGCCGCAGGATAACTCGACGATGGCGTCCACTTCGACAAGAGCGTTGGCCGGCAGGCTGGATACGCAGACTGCCGTGCGTGCGTGGCGACCCACCTCTCCATAGAGGTTGATGAAGAGCTCAGATGCACCGTCGGCAATTTTGGGGCCTTCGCCGAAACCGGCGGGCGCCGCGACAAAGGCGCCAAGCCGCAAGACAGCCGTGACGCTGTCGAGTGAGCCAGTGGCGACGCGGATGTTGAAGAGCAGGTTGATTGCACAGAGCTCCGCCGCCTTCTTCGCGGTGGCAAGATCGTAATCCGGTCCGACCGGTCCCAAATACTGGGGTTCACCATTCCACTCGCAAATCTGACCGGCCAGGAAAAGCAGATTGCCGCTCCTGCGGAAGGGAAGGAAATTGGCACGCGAAGGAGCGCCTTCAGGCAGCGACAGCCCCAGCGCGGCCAGCCGTCGTTCGATTACGTTTTCATGCTCGACCATTTTTATGCTCCTTCGCTCGCCTGTACCCAATTACCGGCCGTACGCGCCGCTCCATTCGGTGATCCATGTGGCCAGACCGAACAGCGCCGCATCCTCGTTCCGCTGTCCGATCACCTGCAGACCCAGCGGCATGCCTTCATCAGAGAGGAGCGGCAGGGACAGTGCCGGTGCGCCGATGATCGAGGCGGGAATGTTGAAGCCCGGATCACCGGTGCTGACGAGACCTTGCGGTGCGGCGCCAGTGGCCGCAAGCGTAATCGCACTGTCGGCCTTGGCGATCATTATCGTAAAGGCATCACGCAGGGCCTGCCGCTGTTCGAGTGCCGCGATATAGTCGCTCTGGGTCAGGGTTTTCGCCTCGTTGAAGCGGGCGACGGTAATCGGGTGAACCTTGCCGGCGTCCTTTCGCAGATAGCCTGCTGTCGGCCATCGGTTTTCCCAGGACAGAATGATGTTCGACAGTGAGCGCACGTCTTCGATCATCCGCTCGAAGGCATCCACTTCGGCATCCACGTGGCGGTCGACAAGCTCGATACCGAATTCCTTTAGGCCTTCAGTGACCTTTTCGAAAGCCGAATGAGCGCCGGAAGTGATACGCTTCCAGCCATCGGTTTGTAAGACGATCAGGCGCTTCGGGGTTTGTGCTCCGGGCAGGTTGGCAGGACCGGTCAGGCCGCGATAGCCGGGATCGCCACCGACCCGGGTGACGATGGCCTTGGCCGAAAGCCAGACATCTTCCAGCGATGTGCCGATCACGCCGACACAGCTGTGACTGAGGTGATCATAGGAACCGCTGCGGTTGATGCCGCCGGTGCTCGGTTTGAAACCGACGCATCCGCAATAGCTCGATGGCCTGAGCGTCGAGCCGACGACCTGACTGCCGAGTGCCAATGGGACGAAACCTGCTCCGACCGCAGCAGTCGATCCGCTGCTGGAGCCGCCCGGCGTGCGCTTTGGATCGTGCGGGTTGGTGGTTTCCGCAAAGGTAGGGGACGATGCGAATTCGGTTGTGGTCGTCTTGCCGAGGATGATCGCGCCCGCGTCCCGCAGGGCCTGCACGGTGGCGGAATCCCGGCCGCTTTCGAAATTTTCCCACAGGGGGGAGCCCTGTCCCGTCGGCATGTCGACCGTCTCGATGATGTCTTTTACGCCGACCGGCATGCCGTCGACGGCCGATAGCGGTTGGCCAGCCTGCCAGCGCGCAGTCGAGTCCTGCGCCTGACGGCGTGCGCTTTCAATGTCCAGCGTGACGAAGGCGCGGACGACATTCTCGTTGGCGGCAATTCTGGCGAGGCAGGTTTCGAGAAATTCGGATGGCGATGTTTTGCCGCTCAGAAAATCCGGCGCAAGCGAGGCGTAGGAGAACTGGGTCATGCTATCTGATCCTTTTTACTGTCATGGGTGATCGGGCCGGTCGGAGCGGCTGGCGTCGTGGAAATTTCAGAGCCGCGCACTGATACGAAGATCAGGCCGGCGATCGCCATCAAGGCGGCGTTGGCAATCAGCCCGCCGGCAGAGCCTATGGAGCCGAGGTCGGCGAGGGTGCCGATCATGATCGGTCCGAAGACGAAACCGGCATCACCGAAGGTGCGCATCAATCCCATGGCGGCACCATACTGTCTGACAGGGACGATCTCCGCGGCATAGGCCGCCGTTGCGGGGCCGTTGAGGCCGCCTCCGATGCCTAGAACGGCCAGACCGATCCACATCATGTGGATGCTTTCGCCGAGTGCGATCCATAGAAGCGCGATCGCGGTCACGATCGTCGACACGAATGTCAATCGACGGGCGCCGTATCTATCCACCAATGCGCCGGTCAGCGGCAGCGTCAGGAAATTCATGGCGGCAAGCATGGTGAGCGCGAGGCCGATCTTGTCGACACCCATGTCGTAGCGCTGATGCGCAAGAAGCGGTATTGCCTGCCATTGAGAGGCGGTGCGGGTGAAAAAGACGCCGAAATTTATCACGCAGGCCAGTAGAAAAGGCATATCGCGGATAATTGGTTTGGTCTCGGAGGGGAGGGCGGATGCTTTTGCAACGCCTTCGGTATGTTCGATCGCTGTTGCCTGACGATCCACCGATGTCCACGCGATGAAAAGCGCAACAGTGCAGACCACAGCATACGCCCAGAATGGTGCGGTGTACCCGAAATGGCTCGCGAGGAAACCACCTATGGCCGGACCCAATCCGGTCCCGAGAAGCATGCCGCCCTGATAAAGCGCCATAAGGCGCCCGCGCTCTTTCGGTTGGGCGAGTGTCGCGATCGCGGCGCTGGAAACGGTCATATAGATGCCCGAGCCGATGCCCTGCACAAAACGGGCGGCTAGCAGAGTTTCGAGATTGGTGGCGAGTGCCGCGACGATCGATCCAACCACCAGAATGAATGGTCCGGCCATGAGAAGGGGGCGGTGGCCGATCCGTTGCGACAGGAGGCCAGCGGGTAGATTGACGATCAGTCGGCCGATACCGAACAGCGTGATGATCATGCCGGCCATCGTTGCCGAGGCGGAGAAGGTTGCGGCGTAAACGGAAAGAATGGGCGATACCAGCCCCACACCGGACATGATGAATGTGGTGAGGGCCACGACTGCCGCGATCTGCGGATTGCGCCATAGTGGCGAAAGGAAAAGCGTTATCTGGCGCAATGTCTTACTTCTGTACTGTGGCCGGCCCGCTCATGGGGTTCGGCGTGGTTGTTCGCAAATGCCCGCATTTTGCCACAGGTGGGCGTGAAGGGCCGTGCCGCAAGACGCAGCCCTTCGAGGTGTGTCGTCAGATATCCTGAGGTTGGGGAGGATTGACCGTTCTCAGGCGGATTTGGCGAGAACGGGTGTGAGTTTCGGAACTTCGACCGCAGAGCCGGCTGGGAGACTGAACTGGCCCTTTTCGACCGTATCGAAGAAGGCGAGTATCTCCTCGGTCTTCACCACATCGGCGTATTTGGCATTCATGTCGCAGAGGTTGATCGCGTGGCTTGCCTGACTGCGGTCAAAGCAGGCCTCCTCCGCAACCGCGACGCGGTAATTCAGGCTGAAGGCATCCAGCACGCTGGCGCGCACGCAGCCCGATGTCGTGGTTCCGGTCATGATGACGCTGTCGCAGCCGAGCAGCGTTAAGTAGGAGGCGAGATTGGTGCCGAAGAACCCGGACGGTTTCTGCTTGTAGACCATGAGGTCATGCGGTCCGGGCGCGATGTCGGCTACTATTTCATTGCCGTCGAGATTGGAGGCCGGCAGAGTGTCTTCCTTCGAGCGGTTGTTCTTCCAGCTCCAGGA
>JARYGW010000037.1:0-22715 GCA_033792295.1 Allobosea sp. | reverse complement strand
AGCATCTCGGTCAGATGATCGGTGGAAATGGTCATCGCAGTCTTGGACGAATGGTCAAGGAATGCGGATTATATAGCATGGAAACTCCATGGCGCCACGCCCATCTTCCGGCGACCTCATGGAGACACCCATGTCTGACGCTTTGTCCGTATCATCCTTCGAACTTGATGACACGCGCGGGGAAACCCGCGAAAAACCGGCCTGGGCCGCTGTCGTCTCTCTGACTTTCGGCGTCTTCGGCCTGGTCACGGCCGAATTCCTTCCCGCCAGCCTGCTGACGCCGATGGCCGCCGATGTCGGCGTCTCTGTCGGCGCTGCCGGGCAGGCGGTCACCGCCACGGCCGTCGTCGGCGCCATTGCCGGCCTCGCGGCAGCCATTGTCACCCGCGGCATCGACCGACGTGTCGTCATCTGGTCTCTGACTGGCCTGTTGATCCTGTCGAGCGCCATCGCTGCGGTGGCCACCAATTTGCCGACGCTGCTCTTTGCCCGCGTGCTGCTCGGCATCGGGCTCGGCGCCTTCTGGTCTATGGTCGCGGCGACCGCGATGCGGCTCGTGCCGCCGAGCGCCCTGCCCAAGGCGATGTCCCTGATCTTCACCGGTGTCTCGATCGCGACGGTGAGCGCCGCGCCGATCGGTGCCTATCTCGGCAATCTGATGGGCTGGCGCGTGGTATTCTGGTTCTCGGCCCTGATCGGTGTGGTGACGCTCGTCATCCAGATGGCCGTGCTGCCGCGGCTGCCGGCACGGGGCTCGCCCGATATCCGCACGCTCTTCCGGCTGCTCGGCCGGCCGAGCATCGCTCTCGTGCTGGCCGGTATCATCGTGGTGATCTCCGGGCATTTCGCGGGCTTCACCTATGTGCGCCCGTTCCTGGAACAGGTTCCGAAGCTGTCGGTCGAGGCGATCTCGCTTGTCCTCCTGGCCTATGGCGTTGGCGGCTTCTTCGGCAATTTCCTCGGCGGGGCGATCACGGCGCGCAGCGCCAAGGCCTCGGTGATCTTCGGCGCCTTGGCCATCGCTCTGACGGGGGCGAGCCTGCTCGTCCTCGGCGCTTCGCCGATTGCGTCGGCCATCGCCGTCGGGCTCTGGGGCTTCGCCTTCGGCGCATTGCCCGTCGGTTTCCAGACCTGGCTGGTGCGTGTCGCGCCGGAGCAGGAGGCCGAATCGGCCGGCGGCCTGCTGGTCGCCGCCTTCCAGGTCGCGATCGCCAGCGGCGCCGTCTTCGGGGGCCTGTTGGTCGACGGCTTCGGCACGCTCGGCGTCATCGCCTACGCCACGATCGCGACGCTGGTCGGCGGGCTCGGTGTGCTGCTGCTCGGGGCCAAGAGCCCCGAACGTATCGAAGGAGCCAAGGCCGCCGCGCACGCACTCTGACGTCCCCGCGCCGCAGGCGAAACGGATCGGGTGCGTGATGCGCCCGATCACTTTTCTTCAAGACAGGCCACCGGGCTCCTGCGCTATCCTGCGCACATGCAGTCGATCACGCAGGAACAGGCCTTGCTGAACACCCCGCTACGGGCGGGGGAGAGTGCGCATCTGTTCGCTGCGCGCCGCTTCGACGGCCTCGAATTCCTTGCCGCGACCTTCCGCACCCATGCCTATGCGCCCCATGCCCACGACACTTATGCGATCGGCACGATCGAGGTGGGCTGCGAAATCTGGCATGCGCGTGGGCAGAAGCTCCGTGCCGGCCCGGGCGACATCGTGATGAACCACCCGCTCGACGTCCATGACGGGGCGCCGAGCGAAGGCGGCTATCGCTACCGGATGAGCTATCCGTCCGTCGAGCTGATGAAGGAGATCGCCACTTCGCTGACAGGCGGCGGAGCGGTCGGCACGCCGTTCTTCCGCGAGCCGGTCGTGCAGGACCCGGTCGGCGCGGCGTTGTTCGGTGCGGCGCACCGGCTGTTGGAAGAAGGCGCCGATGTGCTGGCGGGGGAGGAAGCCCTGTTGCGCGCCTATGCCCATATGCTGACGCTGCACGCCGACCTGACGGTGAAGGCCGTCGGGCGCGAGGATGGGCCGGTCGCACGTACGCGCCGGGCGATCGAGCTGCGCTACGAAGAGGACCTGTCGCTGGCGGACCTTGCGCGGCTTGCCGGCCTGCCGCGGCACCACCTGATCCGGGCCTTCCGGCGCGAGACAGGGCTGACGCCGCATGCCTATCTCATCGACGTACGGGTCAGGCGGGCTCGCGAGCGGCTCAGGCGCGGCGAGACGCTGGGCGAGGTCGCAGCGGCGACGGGCTTCTGCGACCAGCCGCATCTGACACGGGCCTTCAAAGCGCGGCTCGGGGTCACCCCAGGAGCCTTCCGCGCGGCGCATGCCGGCTGAAACGGCCCTTCGAGAGAATCCATTCCATGTCCACGATGCGCAACGACATCAGGCGCGGCCTGAGCGATATCTGGCCGGCTGCAGTGGCGGCGGCGCCGATCGGCCTGCTGTTCGGCGCGGTGGCCGCCAGCAAGGGCCTCTCGCCGCTCGAGGTCTTCCTGATGAGCATCATGGTCTTCGCGGGCGGGGCACAGTTCGCGGCCATCGAGCTATGGGCGACGCCGGCGCCCGTTGCCGCGATCGTCTTCTCGACGCTGCTGATCAATGCCCGCCATGTGCTGATGGGCGCTTCGCTCGCGCCGAAGCTCCAGGGCTTCAGCCGCTGGCAGAAATTCCTCGGCCTCACCTACATGGCCGACGAGAACTGGGCGCTGGCGGAAAAGCGCGCCCGCACCCATCGGCTCACGCCGGCCTACTGGTTCGCGATGGTTGTTCCCTTCGTTCTGGGTTGGCTGGTCAACTCGACGCTCGGGGCCGCGATCGGGGCCGTGCTGGGCGATCCCAAGCGGCTCGGCGCCGATTTCGCCTTCACGGCGCTTTTTATCGCGCTTGTCGCCGCCTTCTGGAAAGGGCGCGTGACATTCTGGACCGTGGCTGCGGCGGGCATCGCCTCGGCGGTGACCTATCGCCTTGCCGGGCCGCCCTGGCATGTTGCGGCCGGTGCGCTCTGCGGCCTGCTGGCGGCCTGGCTCGCGGCTGGTAGCGAGCCTCAGGCGCGGGCCGCGGTGATCGAGGGGGCCGAGGCGTGAGCGTCGATCCGGTCAACCTCGTCGCTTTCTTCGGCATGGCGATCGTGACCTATTTCACGCGTGTCGCCGGGCTCGCGCTGGTGGGCCGGCTCAATCTCTCGCCGCGTGCGCAGGCGGCCTTCGATGCCATTCCGCCGGCCGTCCTGGTCGCGGTGATTGCGCCGAGCGCGCTCGCCACCGGCTGGGCCGAGACGGCCGCCGCGGCGATTACGGCCTTGGCCGCGACAAGGCTGCCACTGCTCGGCGTCGTTGCGGTGGGTGTGATGGCCGTGGTGGCGTTCCGGATGGTGATGTGAATCCTTCCTTCCATCTCGGGCTTGCCCGAGATGGGGGACTCGGAATGTCAAAGGCGGCGACGGTCGGCTTTGACGGGGAGAAGGACGCCAATCACAACGGCCGGCAGGCGTCCTCCAGCCAAGCCTTGGTCTCGCCTTCGACCTGCGGGCCGACCTTCTCCAGGACCTTGGCGTGATAATCGTCGATCCAGGCGATTTCGCCGTCGTCGAGCATGTTCCTGTCGATCAGCGCCCGCTCATAAGGGCACCAGGTAATGGTCTCGAAGCCGTAGATCGTGCGCTCTGCGCCGGGAATCTTCCGCTCCTCGACGACGAGCAGGTTCTCGATGCGGATGCCGTAATGGCCTTCCTTGTAATAACCCGGCTCGTTGGAGAGGATCATGCCCGGCTCCAGCGGCGTGGTGCCGAGCTTGGAGAGGCGCTGCGGCCCCTCATGCACCGAGAGATAGCTGCCGACGCCATGGCCGGTGCCGTGGTCGAAATCGAAGCCGCCCTGCCAGAGCGGCAGGCGCGCGAAGGCGTCGAGCTGGGCGCCCGAGGTGCCCTTGACGAAGACCAGCCGCGAGATCGCGATATGGCCCTTGAGCACGCGGGTATAGCGGTCGCGCATCTCAGGCGTGGGCTCGCCGACGACGATGGTGCGGGTGATGTCGGTAGTGCCGTCCTCGTATTGTCCGCCGGAATCGACCAGGAAGATGCCGGGCTCGATGCGCCGGTTGCTGGCGGCCGTGACGCGGTAATGCGGTAGGGCTGCATTGGGGCCGGCCCCCGCTATGGTGGTGAAGGAGACGTCCTTGAGCAGGCCGGTCTTGAGCCGCTCATTCTCCAGTGCCGCAACGGCATCGATCTCGGTGAGGCCACCCTTGGGCGCCTCGCGCGCGAGCCATGACAGGTAGTTCGCCATCGCCGCACCGTCGCGCAGATGGGCGGCGCGGCTGCCGGCCAATTCAGCCGCATTCTTGCGCGCCTTCATCAGGGCGATCGGATCGGCGCCGGCATCGGGCGTGCCGCCGGCCTTGGCGATCAGGGTCGCCAGGGCCGAGGCTGCGGTCGCGGCGTCGAGCCTGACCTTGGCCTTGGTGGCGCCGAGCTTCCGCAATTGCTGTTCGAGATCGGCCGGTGCGGCGATCTCGCCGACCGCGCCGATGGCGTCGCCGGCTTCGTTGGTGACCTTCTCCGGTGCCAGGAAGACGGTGGGACGGCCCTCGCGCGGCACGATGGCATAGCCGAGGGGTAACGGCGTGTGCTCGACATCGCCGCCGCGGATATTGAAGGTCCAGGCCAGCGCATGCGGATCGGAGACGACGAGAGCGTCGACCTTCGCGTCAGCCAGCGCCTTCTGGATGCGCGCGAGCTTGGACTCTGCATCCTCGCCCGCGTAGTCGGCGCGATGTGCCTTGACCGGGGCCGTGGGAGGGGCAGGGCGGTCGCTCCAGAGCGCGTCGATCGGATTTTTCACGACGGGGACGAGCGTGCCACCGGCTGCGGCGGCCGCCTTTTCCAACCTCGCGACGCCGTCGACGGTATGAAGCCAGGGATCGTAGCCCAGCTTGCCGCCGGCCGGCAGGTTCTGCTCGATCCAGCGCTCCAGCGGAGTCTCCTCCATACGGACGGGCGTGACCACCTTGGTGTCGGTCTGCTCGGCCGACTGGATGGTGTAGCGGCCGTCGACGATGAGGGCCGCCTTGTCGGCAAGCACCACGGCGTTGCCCGCCGAACCGGTGAAGCCGGTGAGCCAGGCGAGGCGCGCCATATGGGCGGGCACATATTCGCCCTGGTGCTCATCGGCGCGCGGCACGACGAAGCCGTCGAGGCCTTGCGCCGCGAGCGCCTGTCGCAAGGCGGCGACTCGACCGGCGACCTGAGCCGGATCGCTCGGCTCGATGAAGGACTGGAACTGGCAGGTCGGGAAGGTCGATTCGGTCATGATGGGATCCGGCAGAGTACGTTCCATCGTCGCGCCCCCGGGTTGAAAGCGCCAGCGCAAATGCGCCCGCATGGCGATGCCTATTCGGCAGGATCGCACTGCCTCGCCTGTTCGCATTGTGCCATTTGGTTATGCAATCTACGCAAATATTAATGAGATTGGGCGGATTGCATGCGTTTTGTGCATATCTCGCATATGCGAACAGGCCTTCTCGCAAGTGCGAAATGGACCCACTTTAGTCGTACAAGAGAACGAGGAAGCGACCGGGACTGTCCTTCGTTTTTCGGAGATGGACCCATGACCTATGTGCTGAATAACGCCGACGTGCTCCCCGTGCCGGTTGTGGCCGAGACCGAGGCAAAGCACTCCGCGAAGCCCGGCTGGCTCAGCCGGTTCTATGCCGCGATCATCGAAAGCCGGATGCGTTCGGCGGCCCGCGAGTTACGCGCCCGCAACCTCCTCGTCAACGAGGCGGGGATCGTGCTGGGCGGCATTCCGTTCACGAGCCTGTCGAACGACGCCACGCTGCCTTTCAATCGCTGAATGTTTCGGCGTGCCCAAGCCGGGCCGCCACAGAACGGATCGAAACCATGATCGTCCTCATCAAGCATGTTGTCGAGCGGATCGCCGACGCGGCGAAGTTCGCTGCCGCGGTCTGGCACGACGCGCGCGGTCTCCAGCGCGAAGCGGAAAAGAAATATGGCCTGATCGGCTTCTGAGCCGATAGGTGACCATCTGGATTGCCGCGCGCCGATCGGCGCAAAGCGGCGATCCAGACTCTTTTCCGTGCATCCGAGACGCGGATTCCACGTCTCGGTTCGGCGCTTGGTGCTCCAGCTCTTGAAGCTTCGAGCGTTAGAGATCAGACAGGGCGGCGGGGCCTCGGGGCTGCGCCGCCTTTTTTCATGACCAGCGTCGCCCAGCCTTCGCGCTGCGACTGGCTGGCGAGTGCGACGCCCTGATGCCGGTAGACGGAGACCACGCCGGCGACGTCCATGGCGAGCAGTCCGGACAGGATGAGCGTTCCGTCCGGCGAGAGGGCACGCGCCAGCGCAGGGGCGAGGCGCTTCAGCGGTCCGGCCAGGATATTGGCGAAGATCAGGTCGAAATGGCCGAGCCGGTTGGCCTTGGCGTGGCGCAGACCGGGCGCGACATAGAGATCGAGCGCATGCGGCGCATGGTTGAGGCGGGCGTTGTGGGCCGAAACCTCGACGGCGACGGCGTCGATGTCGCCGGCAACGACCTTGCGCTTGATCTGCTTGGCGAGAGCCAGCGCCAGGATGCCCGTGCCGGTGCCGACATCGAGCCCGTGCCGCGGGCGGCGCTTCTTCATTTCGGCGTCGAGGGCGAGCAGGCAGCCGGAAGTGGTGCCGTGATGACCGGTGCCGAAGGCGAGGGCCGCCTCGATCTCGATGGCGACGTCGTTGATGCGCACCGCATCGCGATCATGGGCGCCGTGGACGAGGACGCGACCGGCACGCACGGGCTTCAGGCCATCGAGGCTCGTCGCGACCCAATCCTGCTGGTTCACCGTCGTGAAGGGCGTGCTGTCGATGCCGTCGCCGACGATCGGCCGCAGCATGTCGCGAACCGCCTCCTCGTCGGGATGGTGGGCGAAGTAGATCTCCACCTTCCAGGGTGCGTTGAGCGAGAGCGTAGTGACGCCTTCCTCGACCTCGAAGGATGAGATCGCCGTCTCGGTCGGGTCGAAGACCTCGCCGAGGAGCTCGGTCAGGGCCCGGGCCTTTTCGCCCGAGGTGGAGAGTTCGAGGACGGTCGCAACCGTCGCTGGCAGAAGGCCTTCGCGCATGGGCTGCGATTAGCAGGCGCGCTCGGCGCTGTCATCGAAAATGGCCATTATGCGCTGCCGAAACCTGACGTTCAGCAATCGGCGCTATGGCCGGGCCATGACGTCCACCACGCGCAAGATCATCGCCAAGGCGAGCATTGCGTCAGCGTTGTCGATCGCTGCCTCGCTCGGCCTTGCCGTCACGGTCGTACCGATGCTCGGCGGCGTGGTCGACGGCAATGCGTGGCTGATGTGCATCCTCTGCCCGCTGTTGATCGCCTGGCCGGCGAGCGCCTGGCAGTTTTGGCAGGCCGAGCGGCTGCGCGAGGCCCGCAATGAGATCGCGCGGCTGCACGGCGAGTTGTCGGAGGCTCATGCGGCTGCCGTGGAGAAGGCGCGACGCGACGGCATGACCGGCCTGCTGAACCGGGAGGGGTTTCTCGCTGCCGTGCGCAAGGCGATGGCCGCAGGCGAGGAGGGCACGCTCCTGTTCGTCGATGCCGATCATTTCAAGCAGATCAACGACCGTTTCGGCCATCCGGTTGGGGATGATGCCCTGCGGGGGCTGGCGATGGCGATCGCCGGCACGATCGGAGCCGGCGATCTCTGCGGACGGCTCGGCGGCGAGGAGTTCGCCGTCTACCTGCCCGGCTTCGCAGCCAGCGAGGCGCGCCCGATGGCTGTGAAGATCCTGGAGGCGGTCCGGCGCCTGCGGATCGACGTTGCCGCCGACACGGCGATTGCGCTGACGGTGAGTATCGGCGCATCGGTGCAGACCGGAGGACTGACGCTCAACGAGCTGATCGCCGAGGCCGACGAGCAGCTCTACAAGGCGAAGACCCTGGGACGGAACCGCGCCAGCTTCGCGCCGGACGTGGCTGCCGTCGCCTGAGGCGCTTCCATGGTCAGCTATGCTGGGCGTTCAGCGCAGCGAAGACCTGCGCGAACGTGCCGCTTGCCTCGGCATAGCGCAGCGGTTTGCAGCGCTCGACGATCACCTCGGCGGCTTCAGGCCGGGTTTCGAGGATACTCATCACCTCGGCGATGAACTCGGCCAGCGGCATGGCGGCCGGGTCGACGGCCTGTTGCGGACCGAGCAGCTCAGTCTGGACGTAGGGCGGGGCGATTTCGATCACCTCGACAGAAGTTTTCTTGAGCTGCTCGCGCAGGCCGATCGACCAGGAATGGATTGCCGCCTTCGTCGCGCTGTAGGTCGGGGTTGGCGCCAGCGGCACGAAGGCGAGGCCGGAGGAGACGGTCAGGACCGTGGCGCGCGGCTGCTTCAGGAGATGAGGCAGCAGCGCTGTCGTCAGGCGGATCGGGCCGAGCAGGTTGGTCGCGATCGTCTCTTCCGCGATCGCCAGATTGTCGGCGGCCGGGACATTCTCGGGCTTCATGATGCCGGCGTTGTTGAGTACGGCGTCGAGCTTCGGGAAGCGCTCGACCGCCTGCCGGGCGAAAGCTTCGATATTGGCCTTGTCCTGGATGTCGAGCAGCATCGAGGCCATGCCGGGATTGGCGGCGGTGACCTCGTCGAGGGCCTGCTGGCGCCGGCCCGCGATGATGACCTGATTGCCCTTGGCGTGCAGCGCCTCGGCGAGCGCACGCCCGATGCCCGAGCCGCCGCCGGTGATGAGGATGGTGTTTCCGGAGATGTTCATCGCAAATCCTTCTCGTGGTTGCGGAACACCAATTGGCGACCATACTCTTCAAGCGAAAGAAGGCGCGCACAAGTGCCATACGCACCAAAAGGAGAGTGTCGGATGCAGATGATCCGGACCGCCATGGCCGAGATGCATCAGCGCAGCTACGAGCTGCCCCCGGTGAGTCCTGCGGTGGAATCATTGGTGCGGCAGGTCATCGCGCAGGTGGCGGACAAATGGACGATGCTCGTCCTGGAGGCGCTGGAGGAGCACGGCACGCTGCGCTTCACCGAGGTCGGGCGCCGCGTCGAGGGCATCAGCCAGAAAATGCTGACCAAGACGCTGCGCGAGATGGAGCGGGACGGGCTGGTCATCCGCACGATCCATCCGGTCATCCCGCCGCATGTCGATTACACGCTGACCGAGCTCGGGCGGGAGTTGAGCGCGGCCTTCTGCGGCGTCTGGGTCTGGGCCGAGACCTATTACGCGCAGGTCTCGGCGGCACGGAAGGCGTTCCGGGCGCGGGAGGAGGAATGACGCTCATGCCGATGCCGCCTGCCGAGCGATGTTCGGTGGCGGATATCTGCGGCGACGATGTCGTCCGCGCGCTTCGCTGGCCATGTCGAGGGCACGCGGGCGGGCAGTAAAATATGCAACTGTAAGTTGCATATTTATGGAAAATATCGTAATAATATGAGGTGCCGACAAAAGGGGGGTGATCATGTCGAAGGCTTCATGGCCCGCGCTCACTGCTGGGCTCTTTGCGCTCATGGCGGCTCCCGCCGTTGCCTTGCCGAAGATCGAGACGTCTACGAGGGCAAACGGCGTCGTCGCCTTTCAAGACGAAAGCGATGCCAAGCAATTCCACATCTATCCCGAGCGTATTCCGCTGGTGCTGGGCCTCACGCTTTCGGATCCATCCGTGAAATACTGGGGCATCGGCGCACCGTTCCGGCAGAAGGACCCCGAATACGGCCTCTACGTGCCCATCGTCGGAGCGACGATTTCCGGATTGGCCACCATCACCATCACGCCCGATCAGGAGGCCGCGATCCGCGCCGCCATCAAGCGGGACTTCTCCGTCGACGAGCCGAAGCTGGCCAATCTTGATGGCAAGACCAAGAGCATCGAGCCGGTCTATGCGGCCACGTCGCTCGGCATCAAGGGCAATGGTGACTCCGTCTTTCCGCAGATCTTCCGCTTCGGTTCTTCCTTTAATTTCGTGGTGGGTTCGCCCGACAGTCACACCTTCGCGTCCTATGTGGCGCAGCGCATCCGGGACCAGCCCGCGATCACGCCGGATTCGAGTTTCGGCGTGAACCTCGTCGCCACCTCGCAATTCAGGGGAGCGCCCTGGAGCACAACCTGCAAGGCCGAGCTCCAGAAGGTCTGGAAGGAAGTGCGCCAGCGCTATGGCGGTTCTGGCGGCTATGGCTGGCTTGGCATCACCCTCGATTACCAGTCGATCCAGCAAGACCTCTTCCGCAGCAAACTGATCGACTGCGATCTCAAGGAGGGGGACCTGGAGGCCAAGGAAAAAGGGAACCAGCTCTTCCAGATCGCCAAGGACGCGCTGACCTCGATCAACGATCCGGATAACGAGTTCTTTCGGTTCCAGCCGAATCCGCAAGCCGCGGCCAATGGCGGGCCGGCGCAGGGGCCATGGCTAGTATCGTTGAACCTAGCCTACAGCTCGGCCAGCCTCAACGACAAGATCGAATGGAAACAGACCTTCACCTTCAATCCGACCGTCGAGCGGGACATGCCTGTATCTCTGACGCTGGCTGTGAAATGCGACGTGAATACCGAGCAGTATTTCAAGGAGCTCGAAGTGTCGGAGCCCTGCATTACGGCCAAGAAGGCGAAATTCATCAGGGAATGGACCAGCCGGGAGAACGAGCTGAAGCAAGCCAAGCTGATCGAAGTGATGAGCAATCCGAACCTGTCTGACAAACAGAAGAAGGATCTGGTCAAGTTCTATAGCAGGATCTCGCTCAGCGACTCCGCCATGAGGGTTTCGACTGACCGGTTCTCGAACAAGGACAGCGCCGGAATTCTGAAGGCGGACAAAGCGTCCGAGTACTTCCTCGGACTCTCCGACGACTTTTTCGAGCAAGTCGAGCAATTGGTGGCGCGCGGGCGCTCGGTCAAGGATGCGGTCAAGGCGTTGAGCCGATGAGCGGGCCGCTCGGTATGCGCAGCGCCCGGCTGGGCGCTGCGCTGGTCGCTTTGCCGCTTTCGGGAAGTCTCGCGCTGGGGGCGGACACGCCCCGACCCTGTACCATCGCGGGCGCGAGCCGCATCCCGGACAAGCTGGAAGCCTTCGTGCAGTCCGGCGTCGGCCTGCCGCCGCCCTGCATCGGCAACAAATGCTGCATCGGCATGAAATTCCATGAGATCGCGGTCGTGAACCGGCTCGAGCCGATCTCGATATGGACACGGGCGGTCTTCTTCGACCGGCTCGACACCGGCATCCCGGACAAGCAGATCCGCGTCTCGATCGTCGATGCGAACGGCCTGGAGGTTGGCCGTTCGGGCAGCGAGTATACCATCGGCAATGGCGATATCGTCACCGACAAGAATGGCTTCGGCTATCTGCCGGTGGTGCTGCGCTTCTCGGCGACGGCACCGATCGCCAACATCTATGCGCTGAGATTCGGCTACGCGGATCGAGGCCCGATTTCCTATAGCTACGGGCCCTATTTCTACGTGAAGGACGTCGCTGAGAGCCCATCCTCCCTCCGGGACAAATTGTTCCTGAGAGGTTTTACCGCGATCCGGGGAATCTGATTCACGGAGCCTCTCCGGGAAGGGGAAGTCGTTCGGTTCCTATCCCGCCTTCTGCACGAAGCTATCCAGCACCATCTTCCGGCCGGCCTTGTCGAAATCCACCGTGAGCTTGTTGCCGTCGACGCTGGCGACGGAGCCGGGCCCGAATTTGACGTGGAAGACGCGGGCGCCGGTGCCGTAGGGGGATTCTCCGGTCGATTTCGCCGTCAGCTCGCCCTCGATCAACAGCGGTCCGCGCTGGCGCGAATTGCCACCGAACCCGCCCGAGCCGAAGCCCCGGCCGCTTTCGGAGAAGCCGCTGCCACCGCCGCTGTTCTTGGCGCGGTTCTCCTGTGCGCGTTGCCAGCCCGGCGTGTTGTAGCTCGATCCGAAGCTTTCCATCCGGTCGAAGCGCGAGGCGCCGTAGCTGCCCTGCGAATAGCTGGTCGGGGCCTGCTCGACCTCGACATGCTCTTCCGGCAGTTCGTCGATGAAGCGGGAGGGCAGGCTGGTCTGCCAGAGGCCGTGGATGCGCCGGTTCGAGGCGAAGTAGAGCTTCAGCTTCTTGCGGGCGCGGGTGAGGCCGACATGGGCGAGGCGGCGCTCCTCCTCCAGCCCGGCGCGGCCGTTCTCGTCGAGCGCGCGCTGGTTGGGGAAGAGACCTTCCTCCCAGCCGGGCAGGAAGACGGTATCGAATTCCAGCCCCTTGGCCGCATGCAGCGTCATGATCGAGACGCGGCGTTGCTCGGCCTCGCCGCCATCGGCGTCCATCACCAGCGAGACGTGCTCGAGGAAGGCCGGCAGATCGGGGAATTCGTCGAGGGAGCGGACGAGCTCCTTGAGGTTTTCGAGGCGCCCGGCGGCATCGGCCGAGCGGTCCTTCTTCCACATCTCGGTGTAGCCGCTCTCCTCCAGCACGAGCTCGGCGAGCTCGCCCTGCCGCATATGCTCGGCGCGAGCCGACCAGCGGCCGAAGGCATCGACCAGCTCGCGCAGCGACGTACGGGCCTTGGGCTTCAATTCGTCGCTCTCGACCGCGGCGCGGGCCGACTGCATCAGCGAGAATCCGGTAGCGCGGGCATGGTTGTGCAGGAGCTGGATCGTCGCGTCGCCCAGCCCGCGCTTGGGCACGTTGACGATGCGCTCGAAGGCGAGGTCGTCGGTGGGCGAGACGACGCAGCGCAGATAGGCGAGCGCGTCGCGGATTTCGGCGCGCTCGTAGAAGCGCGGGCCGCCGATGACGCGCTAGGGGACCCCAGCCTGGACGAAGCGCTCCTCGATCTCGCGCATCTGGGCGGAGATACGCACCAGCACCGCGACCTCGCCGAGGTCGTGGCCCTTGGCCTGCATCGCCTCGATCTCGTCGGAGACGAGGCGCGCCTCCTCCTGGCTGTCCCAGGCGCCGGTGATGGTGACCTTTTCGCCGGCCTCGCCTTCGGTCCGCAGCGTCTTGCCGAGGCGGCCTTCGTTACGGGCGATCAGCTTCGAGGCGGTGGCGAGGATATGGCCGGTCGAGCGATAGTTGCGCTCCAGCCGGATCACGGTCGCGCCCTGAAAATCGTGCTCGAAGCGCAGGATGTTGTCGACTTCGGCGCCGCGCCAGCCATAGATCGACTGGTCGTCGTCGCCGACGCAGCAGATGTTGCGGCGGCCCTGCGCCAAGAGGCGCAACCAGAGATACTGGGCCGGGTTGGTATCCTGATACTCGTCGACGAGGATGTAGCGGAAGCGCTCGTGATAGGTCTGGAGCACGTCCGGATAATCGCGGAAGAGCGTCAGGCAGTGCAGCAGGAGGTCGCCGAAGTCGACGGCGTTGAGTGCGAGCAGCCGCTCCTGATAGGCGGCGTAGAGCTTGCCGCCCTTGCCATGGGCGAAGACGGCGGCCTCGCCCGCCGGCACGTCCTTGGGCGCGAGGCCGCGGTTCTTCCAGCTATCGATGAAGCCGGCCAGCATGCGGCCCGGCCAGCGCTTCTCGTCGATGCCCTCGGCCTGGATCACCTGCTTCATCAGGCGAATCTGGTCGTCGGTGTCGAGGATGGTGAAGTCGCTGCGCAGGTCGAGCAGCTCGGCATGGCGGCGCAACAGCTTGGCCGAGATCGAGTGGAAGGTGCCGAGCCAAGGCATGCCCTCGGCGACCGGGCCGACGAGATGGGCGACGCGCTCCTTCATTTCGCGCGCCGCCTTGTTGGTGAAGGTGACGGCGAGGATCTGGGAAGGATAGGCGCGGTTCGTCGCGATCAGGTGGCCGATGCGGGTCGTCAGCACGCGGGTCTTGCCGGTGCCGGCACCGGCCAGCACCAGCACCGGCCCTTCCGTCGCCTCGACCGCCTGGCGCTGCTCCGGGTTCAGTCCCGCGAGATAGCCGGCCGCAGGCTGTGCTGCGGCGCGGGCAGCCAGCCCGCCGGGGCGGGATGGGGGAGCGGAAAAGGGGTCTGCGTCGGACAAGGGTGTGCGCTGCTCGTGCGTGATTCGTTCTCCGGCGAATATAGGGCGTCGATATCAGGATTGCGCCCTGCCGGAGCGATCATTTTACATCCTGTTCCACAGGGAGGTGGCAGCAATGGCGCGGCGGGACGAGCAAGGGCGCTGGGACGTTATCAATCAGGTTCCGGTGCTGGCCGATTACGACGCCTTCGCCGCCGATCCGGTGCTGCCCGGCATCGTCGCGGCTTTCCGAGCTAACTGGGCCAGCGAGCGCCTGCACGAGGCGGGGCGGATGGTCGGCTCTACGCGGGTGCAGGATCTGGCCTATCTCGCCAACCGCTACACGCCCGAGCTCAAGGCATTCGACCGCTTCGGCAACCGCATCGACAAGATCGCCTTCCATCCGGCCTGGCATGAGCTGATGGGGCTCGCCATCGCGCAGGATACGCATGCGCTGGCCTGGAACCGGCCGGAGCCCGGCTCGCAGGTGGCCCGCGCCGCCCTGCAATATCTCTGGTACGGCGCGGAGAGCGGCATCTGCTGCCCGATCAGCATGACCTATGCCGCCGTGCCGGTGCTGAAGCAGGCCCCTCTGCTTTGGGAACAGTGGGGCTCGCTCGTCACCTCGAACCGTTACGATCCGCGGCAGGGGCCGGCCCATCTCAAGACGGGCGCGACCGTCGGCACGGCGATGACGGAGACGCAAGGGGGTTCGGATCTGCGCCAAACGCAGACGCATGCTGAGGATAATCGCGACGGGACGTTTTCGCTGCATGGTCGGAAATGGTTCTTCTCGGTGCCGCATTCCGACGTCTTCCTGACGCTGGCGCGGACCAAGGAGGGCATCTCCTGCTTCGTCGTGCCGGGCTGGCTGCCCGATGGCCGGCGCAACGGCATCGCGATCCAGCGGCTCAAGGACAAGGTCGGCAACCGCTCCAATGCCTCATCGGAGGTCGAGTTTCGCGGCGCCATCGGCTATCTCATCGGCGAGCCCGGCCGGGGCATCCGTACCGGGCTGTCGATGAATCACAATTCGAGGCTGGATATCGCAGCCGCCTCGTCCGGGCTGATGCGGATGGCGGTGTCGCTTGCGGCACATCACGCCCAGCATCGTCGCGCCTTCCAGAAGGCGCTGATCGACCAGCCGATCATGCAGAACGTGCTGGCCGATATCGCGATCGAGGCCGAGGCCGCGGCCTGGCTCGCCTTCCGGCTGTTCGCGGCACTCGACCGGCAGGAGGAATCCGCCAGCGAGCGGTTGCTGGCGCGGGTGGGGGCACCGATCGCCAAATACTGGATCACGCGGCGCGCACCGGCGGTCGTCACCGAGGCGCTGGAATGCCATGGCGGCAACGGCTTCATCGAAGAGAATCCGATGGCGCGGCTCTACCGCGAGGCGCCGCTCAACGCGATCTGGGAAGGTTCGGGCAACGTCATCTGCCTCGACGTGCTGCGCTCGCTGGCGCGCGAGGAAGGGGCGGTGGATGTGCTGCGGGCGGAGCTGATGGCGGCTGTGGGCACGGATCGGCGCTACGATGCGGCGCTGAAGCGGCTGGAAGCAGAATTGCCCGATCTGATTCGCAGCGAGGGGCAGGCGCGGCGGCTGACCGAGAAGCTGGCGCTCGCGCTGCAAGCCTCGCTGCTGCTGCGGTTCGCGCCCGCCCCGGTGGCGGATGCGTTCATCGCCACGCGATTGGGGGAGGGTTGGTCCGGACAGTTCGGCGATCTGCCTCCCGCCGTCGATGCGGCAGCGCTGGCGCGACGGGCGGTGCCGGTGATCAGTTAGGCGCTGATAGCGCGGGGAGCCCGCTCCTGGAAGGAAAGGAGTTCCCCGCGTCCACTCCTGGGGCGGGGACCGATGACTAGGCCGCTTCTGGCGCAAAATTCATCGCCTCGCCGTTGATGCAGTAGCGCAGCCCGGTCGGCGGGGGGCCGTCCGGGAAGACGTGGCCGAGATGGCCGCCGCAATTGGCGCAATGCACCTCGACGCGGTGCATGCCGAAGCTGAAATCCTCGGTGGTGCCGACAGCGCCCTCAAGCGGCTGGTCGAAGCTCGGCCAGCCGGTGCCGCTCTCAAATTTCTTGCCGGACTTGAAGAGGGGCTGACCGCAGCCGGCGCAGGAGAAGGTGCCGGCGCGCTTCTCATAGTTGAGTGCGCAGGAGCCCGCCCGCTCGGTGCCATGGCCGCGCAGGATCCGGTACTGTTCCGGTGTCAGGCGTTCACGCCATTCGGCATCGCTGAGCTGGAAGGGGAAGGTCTCGTCCTGCTTCTTCCCGGTGCCGAACATGCTGGTCAGACCCATGGCTTTCTCCTTTTCGGCGGATGGTTCGAGAGGCCATCCGCCCGCTGCGCCCAATATGGCGCTACGGCCGACGATTTTCAGCCCCCGTCAGCGGGGCGTCCTGCTTCACGATGGCGGCATGTGCTTCCCGTCACCGGACCGTCATGCGACTCCTCTAGTCGGCTCGCCACCTTGAAAGGGAGGCGGGAACCAGTGACGCAGACGGCACGCACGGTTCGTCGAACCACCACGCTGGGCCTCAGCACGGCGGTCCAGCGCAGCAAGCGGCTTTCAAGGGCAGGCCTGCTGGAGTGGATGTTCACCCGCGCCTTTTCGGGCCTGGTCTATCCGCAGATCTGGGAGGATCCGGTCGTCGATATGGCGGCGCTCGCCCTCAAGGCGGACGATCATGTCGTCGCCATCGCGTCGGGTTCCTGCAACATCCTGTCCTATCTCACCGCCGCGCCGATCCGGGTCAGCGCCGTCGATCTCAACGGCGCCCATATCGCGTTGGGGCGGCTGAAGCTCGCGGCGCTGGCGCGGATGGCGGATCATACGACCTTCCGGCGGTTCTTCGGTGCCGCCGACACGCGCGAGAACGTCGCGCTCTACGACCGCGAGATCGCGCCGCATCTCGATGCGGTCTCGCGCGGCTACTGGGAGGGGCGGGGACTCGCCGGCCGCCGCCGGATCAACCTTTTCGCCAATGGCTTCTATCGCTACGGTCTGCTCGGGCGTTTCATCGGTACCGGCCATGTGCTGGCGCGTCTGCTCGGCGGCAATCCGCGAGCGATGCTGACTGCGCGCGACCTGGCCGAGCAGCGCGCGCTCTACGACCGGCACCTCGCGCCGGTGTTCGAGCGCAAGCAGGTGCGCTGGCTGGTGCGACAGCCGGCTTCACTCTACGGGCTCGGCATCCCGCCGGCGCAATACAAGGCGCTCGCCGCCGATGGCGAGGACGGCATTCTCGGAGCGCTCAAGCTCAGGCTCGAGCGGCTCGCCTGCGATTTCGACTTGAAGGGCAATTATTTCGCGCAGCAGGCTTTCGGCCGTCGTTATGGCGAGGGCAGCGACGCCGCGTTGCCGCCCTATCTCCAGCAGCGGAATTTCGAGGTCGTGAAGGCGCGGGCCGGTGCCGTCGGCTATCGCCAGAGCGCGATCACGGCCTTCCTGGAAGACCAGCCGGCCAAGAGCTGCGACGCCTATGTGCTGCTCGACGCGCAGGACTGGATGAACGATGCGGAGCTGACCGCGCTGTGGTCGCAGATCACGCGCACGGCGCGCCCGGGCGCGCGGGTGATCTTCCGCACGGCGGCCGATGAACGGCTGCTGCCGGGGCGGGTGCAGGCCGCGATCCTCGATCAGTGGCGCTATGACGAGGCGAGGAGCCGCGAACTCTGCCGCCAGGACCGCTCCGCGATCTATGGCGGTTTCCATCTCTACACGCTGCCGGAGCAGGCTGCGTGAGCGGGGCCGCGGCCACAGGCTCCGCCGCCGGGCTGATGGACCGGATCTACCGGCATCAGCGGCATATCTACGACGCCAGCCGCAAGTTCTACCTGCTCGGCCGCGACGAGCTCATCGAAGGGCTGCAGCCGCCGGCCGGCGCATCTATCTTGGAGATCGGCTGTGGCACCGGGCGCAACCTCATCAAGATCGCGGGGCGGTATCCGGCCTGCGATTGCCATGGACTCGACGTTTCCGCTGAGATGCTGGTGACCGCGCGGGCCTCCGTCGCCCGTGCCGGGCTGACCGATCGGATCAGGCTGGTGCAGGCCGATGCGACCGATTTCGAGCCGCAACCGCTCTTCGGCCGTCCGGGCTTCGATCGGATCGTGATCTCCTATGCGCTCTCGATGATCCCGCCATGGCAGCCGGTGGTGGCGGAGGCGCTGCGGCGGCTCAACGCTGGCGGCTCGCTGCATGTCGTCGATTTCGGCGATCAGGCTGGCTTGCCGGGTGCGTTCAAGAGCCTGCTGTCGCGCTGGCTCGCATTGTTCCATGTCACGCCACGCGAGGACCTGCCGATGGTGATGCGTGCGCTGGCGCAGGAGGCGGGGGCAGATTGCCGGGTCGATGCGCCATATCGCGGCTATGCAGTGCATGCGGTGGCGAGAAAGCGCACAGCCTAGACCCTCATGGGGCCGGTCCGACGCGATAAGGATTATCCATCTGATCGGTTCGATGCCATAGCATCAAGCTCGACTCGTGCATTTCCCGAGGACGAAAGGCTCAATGCCGGGTTTCGGTCTCGGGCTCCCTTGCCTGACCCTCGAGCTTGATCGCGCGCCTTTCCGGCATGCCGATGATGCGTCCGACCGCGGCAGGCAACGGCATCATGCTGTGTGCGGCCTTCATCAGGGCGAGATTGGCGAGGATGTCGGGCGGGAAGGGGGAGACTTTGCGGTGGACCATGTCGACATGGAGCGACAGGTTTTCACTGGTGGCAGCGAGCCAGCCTTCGTTGGCGTGGCGCATCTCCAGATAATAATGCAGCCGCTTGTCGTCGAAGGCGATGAGCTGGGCCGTGACGCGGACGAGATCGCCCTCAGTCAGCTCGCGCTTGTAGAGCACATGGCACTCAGCCGCGAAGGTCGAGGCATGGCGCGTCTCGACATAGTCGCGGGTGAGGCCGACGAGCGAGAAGACCTCGTCGACGGCGCGGTCGAACAGCACATGGTAGTAGGCCATGTTGAGATGGCCGTTATAGTCGATCCATTGCGGTTCGACCCGCATCGACGACGAAACGAATGGTGCGAAGAACAGCGCCGGAGCGCGAGTCTCGTTCTTCATGGTTCGCCTCCCTGTCCAGCGCCTCGTTCAACGGGTGGCAGCATTATTTCTGCTGCCCATCCGTCATTTGCGTGCTCTAGTATGAACCGGTCCTGACCGATGCCGATCGGCACCGGCGCGGACAGAAAAACCACCCCTCCGGAACGATCCTGTGATCGTAACCGGGGACGAAGCCGATCTGTTCCAAGTCTAAGCGCCAAACCCGGATATTGACAATGAGCCTGCCTGCCGCATCGCTTCACGAAAATTCCAGCGCTGCAGGGACGCTGCCGCCGTCGCGCGAGGCCGTCGAGGCTGTGACGCAGGCGCTCGCCGCCCGCTTCGGAAACCGGCTGGTCACCAGTCTGGCGGTGCGCCAGCAGCATGGCCACACGCTGACCTGGATTCCGAACCAGGCGCCGGATGCGGTGGTGTTTCCGCAGAATACGCAAGAGGTTTCCGAGATCGTGAAGCTCTGCGCGGCGCATGGCGTGCCGGTCATCGCCTTCGGTACCGGCACCTCGCTCGAAGGCCATGTCAACGCGCCCTTCGGTGGCGTCTCGATCGACATGTCTCAAATGAAGCGGATCGTCACCGTGCATGCCGAGGATCTCGACGTGGTGGTCGAGCCCGGCGTCACCCGCAAGGAGCTCAACGAGCATCTGCGCGATCAGGGGCTGATGTTCCCGATCGACCCGGGTGCCGACGCCTCGATCGGCGGCATGACGGCGACGCGGGCTTCCGGCACCAACGCCGTGCGCTACGGCACGATGAAGGACAATGTGCTGTCGTTGAAGGCGGTGATGGCTGACGGTTCGGTCGTCACCACCGCGACCCGCGCCCGCAAGACATCGGCCGGCTACGACCTCACGCGCCTCCTCGTCGGCTCGGAAGGTACGCTCGGCATCATCACCGAGGTCACGCTGAAGCTGCACGGCATCCCGGAGGCGATCGCTGCCGGCGTCTGTCCCTTCCCCTCGGTGAAGGCGGCCTGCGACGCGACGATCCTGACCATCCAGAGCGGACTGCCGGTCGCGCGCATCGAACTGCTCGACGATTCCATGATCCGTGGCGTCAATCTGCACGCCAAGCTCGGCCTGCCGGAGACGACGATGCTGTTCGTCGAGTTCCATGGCACCGAGGCCGGCGTCGCCGAGCAGTCGGAGCGTTTCGGGGAGATCGCGGCCGAGTTCGGCGGCGGGCCGTTCGAATGGGCGACCAAGGCCGAGGACCGCTCGAAGCTCTGGCAGGCGCGTCACGACGCCTATTGGGCGGCGAAAGCGCTGCGACCCGGTGTCGACTCTGTCGCGACCGATGTCTGCGTGCCGATCTCACGGCTGGCCGAATGCGTCGAGGAGACCAAGCGCGACATCGAAGAAAGCGGGCTGATCGCGCCAATCGCCGGCCATGTCGGCGACGGCAATTTCCACACGCAGCCCCTCGTCGACCTGAACGATCCGGCCGAGGTGGAACGGGCACAGGCCTTCATCGACCGGCTGGTGAAGCGGGCGCTCGCCATGGGTGGCACCTGCACCGGCGAGCATGGGGTCGGCCAGAAGAAGATGAAGTATCTCGAGATCGAGCACGGGCCGGAGGCGTTGGCGATGATGCGCACGCTGAAGCGGGCGCTCGATCCGCAGAACATCCTCAATCCCGGCAAGATCGTCGCTCTGTGACATCGCTGCGGCTTGCGCCGTCCGTTCGCTTCACCGAAATGTCGTGATCTCGCCGCGACTTGTGGGCAAGGTGAAGCGAGCTTCGGCGCGAGCCGTCAGGGTTGGGAGCGAAGTGACGAAGCCATCCGGGGCGACCGGGCCGAACGGCGCGACCGCGTTGCAAATTGCTTCGCCGCGCTCGCGATGACGATTTGGGTCGGCGCGTTTCGACGATGGCGACAGGGGCAGAAAGCGGAATTTGCGTGAAAGTCTGACAGTCCTCGCAGCCTTGCTGGTGCTGACGCTCCTGGCGGCCCTGGTCGGCCCCGGCTTCGTCGACTGGCGCGCTTATCGGTCTCAATTCGAGATGCGGCTGGGCGAGGCGCTCGGCGTCGGGACGACGATCAGCGGCGATATTCGTCTGCGCCTCCTGCCATCGCCGCGGATCACGCTCGGAGGTCTGCGGATCGGCGAGCCTGGGGAGGCCAGTTCGGCGACGGTCGAGACGGCCACGGTGGAACTCGCCCTGGCGTCGCTGGCGCGCGGAGAGTTCCGCTTTTCCGAGGCGAGCTTCGACGGCGCCGTGCTGTCGCTCGTCCTCGATCCGAATGGTACGATCCGCCTGCCGCAACGCAGTGGCGGTGGGCTGCCGCCGCAGGCCAGCCTCGACCGGCTGACGATCAGCCGCTCGGCGCTGATCTGGCGCGATCCCGCCAAGGCGCCGGTGACGATCGCGCCGATCGCCGCCGAGGTCTCGGCGGTGAGCCTTGTGGGACCCTGGCGCTTCGAGGGTGAGGTCGCGGGCGTTTCGGTGCGGGTCTCGACCGGCGAGATGGAGGAGGGTGGGCGGCTCAGGGCCAAGGCCTTCCTCACCGGCGACAATCTGCAGTTCAATTTCGATGGGGCGTTGCTCCTGCCGCAGCAGCGTGGCGGGGTCGGTGCCGAGGCCGATGGCCTGTTCAACCTCTCGCCGGGCGGGGCGGTGGCATTGTCGGGCCGGGTTCGCGGCGGCAGCCGCCAACTCGACCTCACCGGGCTGACGCTCGATCTCGCCGGCGGCGCGGCGCGGCTGGAAGGCGAGGGGCAGTATCTGCCGACGAGCAGCTCTGGTTCGCTCGCACTCAGGGCGCGCCGGCTCGATGTCGATGCGTTGGCGGCCGCGCTGGCCGAGCGTAAGGGTTTCGAACGGGCGCTGCAGGGTCTGCCCGGCAGCTTCGACATCAATCTCGATCTGGACCAGATGATCTGGCGCGGCGAGGATTTTTCGGCCCTGGCCCTGCGCGGAAAGCTGCACGACCAGGGGCTTTCCGATGCCACCGCTTCCATGCGTGTCGCCGGCGCGTTGATCGGCGCCAGCGGTCGCCTGAACGAGCGGGAAGCGTCCGGGCGATTGACCGTCAAGGCCGAGGATGCGCGTCGCGTCGCACTGGTTCTGGCACGCAACGGGCTCGATCCGGCGCTCGGGGACATGGTCGGGCGGCTCGGCCGGATCGATGCCGATGCCACCGGGACATGGAGCGAATCCGGTCTTGCCTTCCAGCGTCTGCTGCTCGCCGGTTCGTCAGGCCTGCGGCTGGAAGCGTCGGGCGAGTTGACGGAAAGGCGGCTCGCCGCCAAGGCGGCGGTCAATGGGCTCGACCTCAACAGCCTGCCGCCGGGGGCGAGCTTCGCCGGGCTGTTCGGCGCGCGCGACATCGCGCTCGATCTGTCGCTCGCCAATGCACGCTTCCGTAATGCGCCGCCGGGCTCGGGCTCGCTCGATCTCAAGCGCGAAGGCGATAGCTGGCGGCTGAGCCGGCTTTCGGTCGATGGTTTCGGAGGGGTCAGCGTGACCGGTTCCGGCGCTCTGCTGGCCGAGGGCGGCGAGATTTCCGGACGCGTGCGCGCGCCGCGCTTCGAGACGCTGGCCGCGCTCGCCGGGCCGTTGCTGCCGGAGAGCGTCGCCCAGGTGCTCACAAGGGCCGGTGACGGGCTGTCGCGGCTCGACGCCGGCTTTCGGCTGACGCGGGCGGCTTCGGGCGAGACCGGGCTTTCGGCTCAGGGTTCAGCGGCGGCGGGCAAGCTCTCGGTC
>JARYGW010000379.1:0-4876 GCA_033792295.1 Allobosea sp. | reverse complement strand
GGCGGGTGCTGCTGCGCGTCGAGAAACCGCCGCGCGAGCGCGGCGCCCCTGTCCTCGAAGCGGTCGGCTTGTCCTGCCGGGACGCGCGAGGCACGGAGACCTTGCGGGACGTCAGCCTGACGCTCCACGCCGGCGAGATCGTCGGCATCGCCGGTGTCGCCGGCAACGGCCAGAGCGAGTTGCTGGAGGTCCTCGCCGGGCTGGTCCAGCCGACACGCGGCGTCATCCGCCTCGATGGCCAAATCCTCGCGGCGGCCGACCGCCATCCGGCAAGGCTGCGCGAGCGCGGCCTGATGCATATCCCTGAGGATCGCCACCGCAGCGGACTCGTCACGGCCTTCAGCGCCGCCGAGAATGCGATCCTCGGCTATCAGGGCGATCCTGCTCTTCGCACTGGACTGTTCCTCTCGCCCGTTCGGATCGCAGCGCATGCACGAACGGCCTTCGCCGCCTATGACGTGCGCCCGCCCGACCCGGCGCTGAAGACCGCGAAATTCTCCGGCGGCAACCAGCAGAAGATCGTGCTCGCCCGCGAGATCGAGCGCCATCCGAAAGTGCTGCTCGTCGGCCAGCCGACGCGCGGCGTCGATATCGGCGCGATCGAATTCATTCATCGCCGGCTGGTCGAACTGCGCGATGCCGGAGTTGCCATCCTGCTCGTTTCGGTCGAACTCGAGGAGGTGATGGCGCTCTCCGACCGTATCCTTGCGATGTGCGGTGGCCGCATCACCGGCGAACGCGCGGCCGAACAGGCGAATGAGCGCGATCTCGGTTTGTTGATGGCCGGGGTTACGGACGAGGCGGCATGATGGAACAGAGACTGACATTGGTGACGCTCGGTGTCGCCGACCTTGAGCGTTCGCGGCGCTTCTATGCCGCGCTGGGCTGGCATGAGGTCGATCCGCGGCAGGGCAGTGTCGCCTTTTTTCAGCTGAACGGCATCGGTCTGTCGCTCTTTCCACGGGCCGAGTTGGCCAAGGACGCCGAGGTGACCGATGCGGCGGCGGGCTTTTCCGGCATCACCCTCGCCCACAACCTGCGCAGCGATGAGGAGGTCGACGCCCTGTTCGCTGAGATGGTCGCGGCGGGAGCTGCAGCAGTGAAGACGCCTCGGAAGGTATTCTGGGGCGGCTACTCCGGCTATGTGGCTGATCCGGACGGTCATCTCTGGGAACTTGCCCATAATCCCTTCTTTCCGCTCGACCCTGCCGGCAACGTGACGCTGACCGGATGAGCGCCGCCCCCGTCGAGCTGCCGCGCTGGGCCGACAATGCGGTCGTGCCGCTCGTTTCGGTTACCGCCGCGCTGCTCGTTGCCGGCCTCGTCGTCATCGGCATTGGCGAGAACCCGCTGGAGGCGACGGCCTTGCTCTTGCGCGGTGCGCTCGGCAGTGCCGAGGGGATCGGCTTCACGCTCTACTACACCACGAACTTCGTCTTCGCGGGCCTGGCTGTTGCGGTCGCCTTCCATGCCGGGCTGTTCAATATCGGCGGAGAGGGGCAGGCGACCGTCGCCGGCATCTGTGCGGCGCTGGCCTGCGCGGCACTCTCCGCCATGCCGGGCTTCCTCTCCATCGCGGGTTTCCTTGCCGCGCCTCTCGCGATTCTCGCGGCTGCGGCGGGTGGAGCGGCCTATGCCTTCATCCCCGGCTGGCTGCAGGCGAAACGCGGCAGCCATGTCGTCATCACCACGATCATGCTGAATTTCGTCGCCGCGACGCTGATCGTCTATCTGCTGCGCGAGGTCATCGGCAAGGTCGGCTCGATGCAGCCCGAAACTCCGGATTTCCCGGCTCAGGCCGTGCTGACGCCGATGCACCAGCTTCTCGCGCCGCTCGGCATCAAGCTGCCGTCGACGCCGCTCAACAGCGCCTTCCTGCTGGCATTGATGGCGCTCGTCGCGGTCTGGCTGCTGATCTGGCGCACGCGGCTGGGCTACGCGATCCGCACCGTCGGGGCCAATCCGCGCGCTGCGGCCTATGCCGGCATCTCGCCTGCCGCTGTGACGATGATCGCCATGGCGATTTCGGGTGCGCTCGCCGGTGGGCTCGCGGTCAACGAGGCGCTCGGCGTGCAGCACCGGCTGGTGCTCGATTTCACGGCCGGATATGGCTTCGTGGGCATTGCCGTCGCGCTGATGGGGCGCGGTCATCCGGTCGGCGTTGGTCTCGCCGCGTTGCTCTTCGGCGTGCTCTACCAGGGTGGTGCCGAGCTCTCCTTCGACAAGCCGACCATCACCCGCGACATGGTTGTGGTCATCGGCGGCGTGCTCATTCTCTTCGCGGGCGCGCTCGACGGATTGTTCCGCCGAATGGTCGCGCTGGCTCTCGGCCGCGGGGGAGCTGGCTGATGGACTGGCTCCAGACCTGCGCGGTCGTGCTCGATTCCATGGTCCGGCTCTCGATCCCGCTGATCTGCGCCGCGATGGCGGGGCTATGGTCGGAAAAGGCCGGCGTCGTCGATATCGGCCTTGAGGGCAAGATGCTGATCGCCGCCTTCGCCGCTGCGGTTGCGGCCTTCGCCACCGGCTCGGCCTGGCTCGGGCTGGGCGCCGGCATCCTCGCTTCGGTGCTGCTGGCGCTGCTGCATGGCTTTGCAGCGATCACCTGGCGCGGCAACCAGATCGTCTCCGGCGTCGCGATCAACATGTTGGCGGCGGGGCTCACCGTCGTCCTCGGCAATGCCTGGTACGGCCAGGGCGGGCGCACGCCGCCACTCGAAGGCGCGGCGCGTTTCGGCGAGCTGTCGCTGCCCTTCGCCAGCTGGGCGCGCGAGCATGTTCCGGCGCTCGGCCTGCTCTACGACGAGGTGATCTCCGGTCACGCCGCGCCGGCCTATCTCGCGTTCTTCGCTGTGCCGGCGACCGCGCTCCTGCTGAAGCGCACCCGCTTCGGACTGCGCATCCGGGCGGTGGGTGAGAATCCCGCGGCGGTCGATACGGCCGGCATTTCGGTGGCCGGTTTGCGCTATGCGGCGGTCGCCATCTGCGGCCTGCTCTGCGGCATCGGCGGTACTTACCTCGCCGTGGCGCAATCGGCCGGCTTCCTGCCGCAGATGACGGCAGGGCGGGGCTTCATCGCGCTCGCGGCGGTGATCTTCGCCAACTGGCGGCCTTGGCCGGCGCTTGGGGCCTGCCTGCTCTTTGGCCTGCTCGATGCGGTTGCGATACGGTTGCAGGGCGTCAGCCTGCCGGGCATCGGGCTTGTGCCGGTGGAAGCGATCCAGGCTTTGCCCTATCTGATGACCATCGTCCTGCTCGCCGGCTTCATCGGCAGGGCGATACCGCCGAAAGCTTCCGGGATCCCCTATGTCAAGGAACGCTGATTTGGCCGCTCCCGATTTCGACGCGCTTTTCACGGCGGCTGCTCGCATTCAGCCGCGTGCCTATGCGCCGTATTCGCGTTTCAAGGTCGGCGCGGCGCTGCTGGCAGATGACGGCGCCTTCTATGTCGGCTGCAACGTCGAGAACGCCGCCTATCCGGTGGGCGCCTGCGCCGAAGCTGGTGCGATCTCCGCGATGATCGCGGGCGGGGCCAAGGCGATCAGCGCGCTCCTCGTCTTTGGCGAGGGCGCCGAGCTGGTCACGCCTTGCGGAGCCTGCCGCCAGCGCATCCGCGAATTCGCCAGCTCCGAGACGCCGATCGTCATCGCCGGACCCGAAGGCGTCCGTGCGCGTTTCTCGCTGGAAGAGCTGTTGCCAGCGTCCTTCGGACCGGCCAACTTGCCGCGGTGATTTGCGGCTGCCGGCGGGGGCGGCCGGAAGGGAGTTCGCATGGCGGCCGATCCGGCTTTCGATGAAGCGGCCTCGGTGCTGATCGATCGTGGCGTCGATGGTCCTGTCGAGTGTGCACTGGTACTGGGCACAGGCCTGGGCTCGGTCGTCGACGATGTGCAGGATGCGATCCGCATTCCCTATGCGGATATCCCGGGCTTTCCGCACGGAGAGGTCTCCGGCCATGCCCGCCAGCTCTGCTATGGCACGCTCTTCGACCGTAAGGTCCTGATCTATCAGGGCCGTGCCCACTACTATGAAGGCGGCGATTCGGCCGTGATGCGCGTGCCGCTCGGCCTGCTGACAGCCTTCGGATCGCCGCCCTTGATCCTGACCAATGCGGCGGGCTCGCTCAGGCCGGATCTGGGTCCGGGCAGCCTCGCTCTCATCACCGACCACATCAATTTCAACGGCCCCAACCCGCTCGTCGGCGACAGGGGCGACGCTCGCTTCGTGCCGATGGTCGATGCCTATGATCCGTTGCTGCGTGGACGCCTGAAGCGCGCTGCGGCCAATGCGATCGTGCCGCTGGGCGAGGGTGTCTATATGTGGTTCTCGGGGCCGAGCTTCGAGACGCCGGCGGAGATCCGCATGGCGAAGACGCTCGGGGCCGATCTCGTCGGCATGTCGACCGTGCCGGAGGTCATCCTGGCGCGACGCCACGACATCCGTGTCGCGGCACTGTCGATCGTCACCAATATGGGAGCCGGCCTTCATGGCGGCGCCCCGCATCATGGCGAGACGCGCGACGTGGCCGCCATGGCCTCGCGCTCGCTGCGTCGCCTGCTGCGCGCCTTCCTTTCGGAGCTTTGAGATGTCGGATGAAGCCCTCGCGAGACGCGCCCTCGCGCTGCTCGACCTCACCGATCTCGCCGATGACGCCACCGCGGAAGGCGCCCGCGATCTCTGCCGCCGCGCGGCCTCCGGCCCGGTACCGGTCGCGGCGGTCTGCCTCTGGCCGCGCTTCGTCACGGTGGCGCGCGAGGCTCTGGGGGATAGCCCGGTCAGGATCGCCACCGTGGTCAATTTCCCGGATGGCGACACGCCGATCGCCCCGGTCATCCGCGAGACCGAGGAGGCGTTGGAGGCCGGCGCCGACGAGATC
>JARYGW010000378.1:0-4885 GCA_033792295.1 Allobosea sp. | reverse complement strand
CGACCGGGATGCCCTTCAGCACCTTCTTCTGGTTCAGCGCCTCCAGCACATGCCAGGAGATCGCCTCGCCCTCGCGATCCGGGTCGGTGGCGAGGATCAGCTTCTCGGCGCCCTTCACGGCACGTGCGATCTCCGAGACCTGCTTGGCGCCGCGGCCCTCGATCTCCCACTTCATCGCGAAGTCGTTCTCGGGCTCGACCGAGCCGTCCTTGGCCGGCAGGTCGCGGATATGGCCGAACGAGGCGATGACCTCGTAGTCGGAGCCGAGATATTTGTTGATCGTCTTGGCCTTGGCCGGCGACTCGACGACGAGGAGCTTCATGGTTCTTAGGTCTCGATGACAGCCTTGATCAGAGCGCGGAGCCGGCCGTAGCGGACGGTTCCGCGACCCGCAAGACCGCTGCGGTTCGGAATTGCGCGCGAAAGTGGTTCAGCGGAAGAGCGGTGTCAAACGGCGATTGCGCTTTGAGTGTCGCACCGGACCGTTTAGGGGCCTGTGCGATGCACCGCCGTCACATGGGGAGAAGAGCGTGTCGTCGCAAGCACAGATCAAACGCCTGACCGCGCTGGACATCCGAAGCCGCAAGGCGGCCGAGCCGATCGTATCGCTGACCGCCTATACGGCGCCGATGGCGACGCTGGCCGATCGCCATTGCGATTTCCTGCTCGTCGGGGATTCGCTGGGCATGGTCGTGCACGGCCTCGATAGTACCGTGCCCGTCACCCTGGAGATGATGATCCTGCACGGGCAGGCGGTGATGCGCGGCTCGCGGCGTGCGCTCATCGTCATCGACATGCCGTTCGGCAGCTATGAGGAGAGCCCGCAGCAGGCTTTCCGCAACGCCGCCCGCATCATGCAGGAGACCGGCTGCGGTGCCGTGAAACTCGAAGGCGGGCAGCGCATGGCCCCGACCATCCGTTTCCTGGTCGAGCGCGGCATCCCGGTGATGGCGCATGTTGGCCTGACACCGCAGGCGGTCAATGTTCTCGGCGGCTTCAAGGCGCAGGGGCGTGAGCGCGCCGAATGGCCGGCGATCATCGCCGATGCCGAGGCGGTGGCTGAGGCCGGCGCTTTCGCCGTGGTGCTGGAGGCGGTGGCCGAGCCTCTCGCCGCCGAGATCACTGCCAAGCTCGCGATCCCGACCATCGGCATCGGCGCTTCGGCAACCTGCGACGGCCAGGTGCTCGTGCTCGACGACATGCTCGGCCTGACCGGGCGCGTGCCGAAATTCGTCCGGCTCTTCGGCAACCTCGCCGGGGAGGTTGACAAGGCGGTGGCGGACTATGCCGCCGAGGTCCGGGCCCGGCGCTTTCCGGGGCCGGAGCATGTCTATGCGGTGAAGGGGAGCTGAGACCCGCTCAGCTCTGCGCCGCCAGAAGCCGGTCGATGAAGCCTTCGGTCGAGGCGCCGTTGATCCAGCGAAGCACGGCCACGATGTCGCGTTCAGGCTCGACCCAGATCACGTTGCTGCCGGCGCCGAGTGCCGAGAATGCGGTCTCGGGCAGGCCGTGCCGCGCTGCCGTGCCGCGCGCCAGCCACCAGAGGTAGCCGTAGTTTCCGAGCGTGGGGGAGGGCGTCAGAGAGCGCTCGATCCAGTCGCGGGAGACGAGCTGCCGGCCGTTCCATGCGCCCTTGCGCCCGATCAGCAGGCCGAAGCGGGCATGGTCGCGCGCACCGATGAAGAGCCCGCCGCCCCAATGCCCGCCACCGGGCACGGACTGGATGCGCTTTCCGTCGATCTCGACGAAGGACGAGCTGTAGCCTTCCCAGCGCCAGTCGGGCGAGGCGCCGATCGGGTCCATGATCCGCTCGCGCAACACCTCCGGCAGCGGCCGGCGGAAAAGCTGGAGCAGGGCGTAGGACAGCACGTTCACGCGCACGTCGTTATATTCATAGAAGGAACCCGGCTCCTTCAGTTCGCGGCGCTGGCCCTTGCGGCTGTTGTCGGCGCCGGGGCCGATCTGGCGGTTATGGTCGACCTGGTCGGACTTGCCGAACATCTCGCCCTGCCATTCGCTCGATTGCTGCAGCAGGTGCCGCCAGGTGATCTTGCCGTTATGCGGCCCGGCAAAGGCCTGATCATCGACGCTCTGGCCCACCGGCTCCTCGACATCGCGGATCAGCCCGTCGCCGAAGGCGACGCCGGCGAGCACCGAGAGATAGCTCTTGGCGATCGAGAAGGTCATGTCGGTGCGGTTGGTGTCGCCCCATTCGGCGAGGATGCGCCCGCCCTTCAGGATGAGCCCGGCCGGTCCGCCGCGCTCGCGCACCGGCCCGACGATCTCGGTCCAGGGACCGGTCTCGTTCCACTCGACGTTCCCGACATAGCTGCCGTCCGGATAGTACAAGCTGCGCGGCCAGGGGCTTTCGTTCGCCTGCGCGAAGGAGACGGCCTCGCCGAGCCGGGCAGTGTCGAAGCCGGCCTCGATCGCCTCGATGGTCTGCCAGGCGCTTCCATGCGGGGCGGGAGTATGGGCGCGAGCTTGGGCTTGGGACGAACCGGACACGCTGTGATCCTTTCGAGGCAGGTAGACAGCCGGTTTCGCTGAAAGCGCCGGGTCGCGCAAGGAAACGTCAGACGCCCTTGCGAGCGGAGCGGGGCCGCCATGCCGGAGATGCGTTTCGAAATAGATGTATATGCAATTATTGTTTTTGCATCAAAGAGGGATGCCATGGCTTCCGACAGCGCAAAGGACATGATCGGCCGCACGATCGCACGCGCCGGCCGTCTATGGAGGAGGGCGGTCGACGTCCGGCTGCAGGTCTATGGCTTGACCGAGGCGACCTGGCTGCCGCTGCTGCATCTGTCGCGCGCGGCGGAGCCGATGCGTCAGAAGGATCTAGCGGCTTCCCTCAACCTCGACGGCTCCACCGTTGCCCGGCTGCTCGACAGTCTGCAGGCCGCCGCGCTGATCGAGCGCCGCGAGGACGAGGCGGATCGCCGGGCCAAGACGATCCACCTGACCCCGGAGGCCGAGCAGCTTGTCGCGCAGGTCGAGGCGGTCTCGCGCGAGGTCCGGCTCGCTGCCATCCAGGGCATTCCCGATGAGGATATCGAGCGCACGGCAGCGGTCCTGGAGCGGATCTGCGCGGTGCTCGCCACTCTTCCCGAAAGAGAAGTTGCATGACGACGACGACCGATGCGTCTCAGCTGCGGACTGCACCGATGCGGCCCGCGCCGCTTTGGCTGCTGGCGCTGATCACCTTCAGCGGCACGCTCGCCATGCATGTCTTCGTGCCGGCGCTGCCGCTGGCCGCGCACGATCTAGGCGCGAGCGCCGGCTCGCTCCAGCTCACGATCAGCTTCTACATCCTCGGGCTCGCCTTCGGGCAGCTCTTCTACGGGCCGATCTCTGACCGCTTCGGCCGCCGCCCGGTCCTGATGGTCGGGCTGACGCTCTACACCCTCACCAGCATCGCCGCCGCTCTGACGCCGAGCGCGGAAGCCTTGATCGCCACCCGGCTGCTGCAGGCGCTGGGCGGTTGTGCCGGCCTCGTCCTTGGCCGGGCGATCGTTCGCGACGGCTCCGGCATGGCCGATTCGACCCGGCGGCTCGCGACGATGAACCTGATCGTCATCCTCGGGCCGGGCGTCGCGCCGCTGATCGGCACCGCCGTCTCGGAAACGCTCGGCTGGCGCGCGATCTTCATCGGGCTTGCGGCGATGGGCATCGCCAATTTGCTGCTGACCTGGCGGGTGCTGCCGGAGACGGCGCGCCCCGGCGCCGGTGTCGATTTCCGCTCGGTGCTGAGCGGCTACCGGCGCCTGCTGCGTTCGCCGGTCTTTCTCGGCTATGCCGTCGGCGGCGGCCTCGCCACCACGCCGATGTATGCCTTCATCAGCGCTGCTCCCTTCATCTTCACCACCGAGCTCGGCCGGCCGGCCCATGAGGTCGGCACCTATCTCGCCTCCGTCGTGGCCGGCATCTGGCTCGGCAATCTCGGCTCCAGCCGCTTGGTCGGCCGTGTCCGCGTCGGCAAGCTCCTCACCGGCGGCAGCGCGATCAGCCTGCTCGGCGCGCTGATCTTGCTGGCCAGCGCCGCCTCCGGCCATCTGAGCGTCCCCACGGTTCTCGCCGGCGCCACGCTCTTCACCTTCGGGGCAGGCGTGGCCAGTGCCCCGGCCCTTGCCGAGGCGATGAGCGTCGATCCGCATCTGGCGGGCTCGGCCTCGGGTTTCTATGGCTTCATCCAGATGGCGATCGGGGCTTTCGCGACCTCGCTGGCAGGGTTGTGCGGCACTCCGGCGCTCGCATCCGGCCTCGTGCTGACCGCTGCGGCGCTCGGCGCCCAGCTCTGCTTCGCGCTTGCCCTGCGTGCGAGCCGGCTCGCCGCCGTGCAGCATCTCGCGACACCGCTGGAGGAGTGAGGCCGGCGCGCGGTTTCGTGATGTCCGAGCCTTGCGCCTCGCCCGACTCGGGCCTATGAACCCGGCTTCAAATGACATCGCCAGCACCGCTCTACCCGCACCGTCATCTGCTCGGCATCGAGGGGTTGTCCCATCTCGACATCGAGGCGCTGTTGGACCGGGCGGAGGACTATGTCGCGCTCTCCCGGCAGGTCGAGAAGAAGGCGGCGACCTTGCGCGGCCGCACCCAGATCAACCTGTTCTTCGAGCCTTCCACCCGCACCCAGGCCTCCTTCGAGCTCGCGGGCAAGCGCCTCGGCGCCGACGTCATGAACATGTCGGTCGCCTCCTCCTCGGTGAAGAAGGGCGAGACGCTGATCGACACCGCCGCGACGCTGAATGCGATGCGGCCTGACATCATCGTCGTGCGCCATCACGCGGCCGGTGCGGTCAACCTGCTCGCCCGCAAGGTGAGCTGTTCGGTGGTCAATGCCGGCGACGGCGCCCACGAGCATCCGACCCAGGCGCTGCTCGAC
>JARYGW010000377.1:0-4892 GCA_033792295.1 Allobosea sp. | reverse complement strand
GCTGCCGATCAGCTCTCCGTTGTCGTAGATGTTCACCAGCACGGCATCGCCGCCGACCAGTTGGCCCTTGAACTCGGGGTGGTCGTCGTCGGTATGGCCGCCCTGGGCGATAGGCCCGGTGATGGCGCCGACATCGTCGATCAGGCACTCAAGGGCTTCACCGAAGTCATCCCTGCGGATCAGGTTGACGTCTTTGACGTGCCCGGCGCGTTCGAGATGCCGCTGCTCGCGCGCGATCTCGCAGCAACCGGTCGCTACGCTGCCGTCGCCGCGGCGGCCTTCGTCGTGGACGGAGGGATCTATCGCCACGATTTTGTCGCGCAAGCGGTGGTTGACGGCCTGATGCGCGCGGGGCTGGATACCGGCGTTCCGGTGCTTTCGGTCTCGCTGACTCCGCATCACTATCGGGAGGGAGCTCACCACGCCGATATTTTTCGGGCTCATTTCGTCACGAAGGGGCGCGAAGCAGCCGACGCTGCCCTGATGATCCTGCGCACGCGTTCCCGGCTCGCCGCCTGACGCCCGTGGCCCGATAAAAAAGCCCGCGGCGTGAGCCGCGGGCTGATCGTTTCGCGCTGCGAAGAACTCAAGCCGCGATGGCGGCCGGGGTCTTCTTCTCCCATTCCTCGCCCCAGATCATCACGGCATGGCCGGGCGAGACCTCGCGGTACTGGCGCACCGGCGGCACGTAATCGGCCGGGCGGACCGGGCTCTTGATCTCGTCGTTCGAGACCGGGCGCTTCTGCAGGCGCCGGGCCGGATCGGCGATCGGCACCGCCGCGAGCAGGCGCGTGGTGTAGGGGTGCTGCGGGTTCTCGAAGATCGCCTCGCGCGGGCCGATCTCGACGATCTCGCCGAGATACATCACCGCGACGCGATGGCTGACGCGCTCCACCACCGCCATGTCGTGCGAGATGAAGAGATAGCCCAGGCCCATGCGCGCCTGCAGGTCGAGCATCAGGTTGACCACCTGCGCCTTCACCGAGACGTCGAGCGCGGAGACCGCCTCGTCCGCCACGATCAGGCGCGGCTCGACCGCGAGCGCGCGCGCGATGCAGATGCGCTGGCGCTGGCCGCCCGAGAATTCGTGCGGGAAGCGGTTCGCCATCTCCGGCTGCAGGCCGACGCGCTTCAACAGGTCGGCGACCTTCTCGCGCGCTTCCGAACGGCCGGCGAGGTTGTTGATGAGGAGCGGCTCGGCGATGGCCGTGCCGACATTCATACGCGGGTTGAGCGAGGCGAAGGGGTCCTGGAAGATCATCTGCATGCGCTTGCGCTGCTCGCGCAGGTCATGCTGGCTGAGCTTCAGGACATCGACGCCGTCGAGCAGCACCGAGCCGGCGAGCGGTTCGATCAGCCGCATGACGGAACGGCCGGTCGTCGACTTGCCGCAGCCGGATTCGCCGACCAGTGCCAGCGTCTCGCCGGCCTTCAGGCTGAAGGAGACGTTCTCGACCGCATGCACCCGGCCGCGGACCGAGGAGAGCAGGCCGCCGCGGATCTCGAAGCGCGTCGTCAGCCCCGCGACCTCCAGCACCGGGCGCTCGGCAGCCTTGACAGTATCCGGCACCTCGACCGGCACGTCGCTCTCGCCGGTCGCCTTGTCGACGACGGGGAAGCGCATCGGCCGGGCCTTGCCTTCCATCGATCCGAGCTTCGGCACAGCCGAGAGCAGCGCCTTGGTGTAGGGCTTCCGCGGGTTGGCGAAGATCTCTTCGGTGGTGCCGGTCTCTTCCTGCTCGCCATTATACATCACCACCGTGCGGTCGGCGATCTCGGCGACCACGCCCATGTCGTGGGTGATGAACAGGACGGACATGCCCTCCTCGTCCTGCAGCGTCTTGATGAGCTCGAGGATCTGCGCCTGGATCGTCACGTCGAGCGCGGTGGTCGGCTCGTCGGCGATCAGGAGCTTCGGCTTGCAGGCCAGCGCCATCGCGATCATCACGCGCTGGCGCATACCGCCCGAGAAGCGGTGCGGATATTCGTGGAAGCGCGACTTCGCCGCCGGAATGCGCACCTTCTCCAGCAGGCGTACCGTCTCCGCCTCGGCCGCCGAGCGCGACAGGCCGCGATGCAGGATCAGCGCTTCCGCGATCTGGAAGCCGATGGTCAGCACCGGGTTGAGCGAGGTCATCGGCTCCTGGAAGATCATCGCGATCTCGTTGCCGCGGATATGGCGCATCTCGGCGTCCGGCAGGGTCAGCAGCTCCTTGCCGTTGAGCTTGATCGAGCCTTCGATCTTGCTCGACTGCGGCGGGTTGAGCCGCATGATCGAGAGCGCGGTCACGCTCTTGCCGGAGCCGGATTCGCCGACCACCGCCAGCGTTTCCTTGGGCATGATGTCGAAGGAGACGTTGCGGACGACCGACTTCCACTGCCCTTCCACGCGGAAGGAGGTGGAGAGATTCGAGACGGAGAGGATCGGGGAGGTCATAAGCGTTCCTTCTCTAGGTCAGATAACGCGGCGCGGGTCGAGCGCGTCACGCAAGCCGTCGCCGATGAAGTTGATCGACAGGACGGTGAGGAAGATGGCCGCACCCGGGAACAGGGCCCAGTGCGGGGCGGTGTCGAGCTGGTCCTTGGCGTCGAACAGGAGACGCCCCCATGTCGGGATGTCCGGCGGGAAGCCGAGGCCGAGGAAGGAGAGCGTCGATTCCGCGATGATCGCCGAGGAGACCTCGATGGTCGCGGCGACGATGACCGGGCCCAGCGCGTTCGGCAGGATGTGGTTGACCATCTGCCGGAGCTTGGTCGCGCCCTGGGCGCGGGCGGCCTCGACGAACTCCTTCTCGCGCAGCGAGAGGAACTGGGCGCGGACCAGCCGCGCCACCGGCATCCAGCGCAGGCCGCCGATGACGACCACGATCAGGACGAAGACGCCGCCCTCGACGCCGAACACGGCCTTGAGCTGCTCGCGGAAGAGATAGATCACGAGCAGCAGCAGCGGCAGCTGCGGCAGCGACAGGAACAGGTCCGTCACCCACATCAGCACCGGGTCGACGACCTTGCGCGACATACCGGCGAGCGCGCCGACGATGATGCCGACCGTGGTCGCGACCACCATCGCGGCAAGGCCGACCGAGAGCGAGATGCGCCCGCCATACATCATCCGTGCCAGGATATCCTGGCCCAGATCGTCGGTGCCGAAGGGATGCGCCCAGGAAGGTCGCTGGAGCTGGGCCGAGAAGTCGATGTCGTTGATCGCGACCGGCCAGAGCCAGGGGCCGATGACGACGCCCAGGATCAGGAAGCCCAGGATGAAGCAGCTCACGACGGCCAGCTTGTGCCGCCGGAAGCGCCGCCATGTCTCGCGTCCCGGCGAAACCGCGACCGCGTGGGCGGTCGCCGCCACGGCCGGTTCAGCTGAAGGAGATGCGAGGGTCGAGCCAGCCATAAAGGATATCCGCGATGAGATTGAACAGGACGACCAGGCAGGAGAAGACGAAAGTCACGGCCATGATCACCGGTGTGTCGTTGGCGAGGATAGCGTCGATCAGCAGCGAGCCGATGCCGGGAACGCGAAAGATCTGCTCGGTCACGAGCGCGCCGCCGAAGACGGCGGGCATTTGCAGCGCGACCAGCGTCACCACTGGGATCAGTGCGTTGCGCGTGATGTGGCGCAGCGTGACCTTGCGCTCGCTCAGGCCCTTGGCGCGGGCCGTGGTGACATAGTCGAGCCGGATCACGTCCAGCACCGAGGAGCGCACATAGCGCGTATAGGATGCCGCCTGGAACAGGCCGAGCACGGTGATCGGCATGATCGCCTGCCGGAACATCTCCCAGTACCAGCGCCAGCCGGTGGCGGCGATGTCGGTGCGGTAGACGAAGGGGAACCAGTCGAGCGTCACCGAGAAGAGCAGGATGAAGAGCAGGCCGGTGAAGAAGGTCGGCAGCGAGAAGCCGATGAAGGCGAGCGTGTTGGCGATCTGGTCGAAGACCGAATAGGGCCGCGTCGCCGCGAAGATGCCGACCGGCAGCGCGACGCACAGCGCCAGGATCTGCGAGGAGCCGACGACGAAGAGCGTGGTCGGCAGCCGCTGCAGGATGAGCTGGTCGACATTGATACGGCTGGCGAAGGAAAAGCCCCAGTCGCCCTGCGCCATCGCCGAGAGCCAGCGCAGATAGCGCACCCAGATCGGGTCGTTCAGGCCGAAGCTGGCGCGGATGGCCTCGCGCACCTCAGGCGGCACGTTGGGATTGGTCGCCATTTCGGAGAAGGGATCGCCCGGCGCGAGCGCCAGGATCGTGAACAGGATCACGCTGATGCCGAGCAGGCTTGGAATGGCGATGAGAAGCCGCCGTATCAGATATGTCGCCATAAAATCGTCTCTGTGCGTGCGCGGCGAGGCCGCGGACCGGACGCCGGTTGCGACCGGCTAGCTCACCTGCCCTGTTCGCGCGATCGGAGCAAGCCGGTGCGGTCACCCTTCACACAGCCAAAGACCGTGTGAAGGGTGTTCGAAGGTCAGGTGCGATACCAGGCCGCGATGTTCCAGGTGTCTACGTCCCAGCCCGAATGGTCGTGCATGATGGTGTTCGCCGCCGCGGCGACACGGGTGCGCGAGAGCAGCGGCAGGATGATGTTGGCCTCGCAGAAGATCTCGTTGACCTTGATCAGCAGCGCGGCGCGCTTGGCCGGATCGAGTTCCTTCTGGGCGGCCTTGTAGGCCTCGTCCGCTGCCGGGTCGGAGTAGCGCGAGACGTTGCGGCCCAGCCACTTGTTCTCCTTCGTGGCGATCTCCCAGGAGACGAACTGGTTGAGGAACCGCTCCGGATCGGGCTGCGGCTGCGTCGTCGTGTACATCTCCATGTCGACATAGAGCTTGGTGTAGGTGTCGGGGTTGGCGACATCCGATGAGAAGAACACCGAGGCCGTCACCGACTTCAGC
>JARYGW010000376.1:0-4898 GCA_033792295.1 Allobosea sp. | reverse complement strand
ATCAGCGTCAGCTCGACGTAATCGCCCTCGTGAACGACCATCAACGGGCCGGGAACCGTACCGTTGAACGTAAAGGCGAAGGTTTCGGTGCCGGCATCGTCGAGGACGATCTTCTTTTCGTGGATCGTCATTTCGAATTCGACGACCTTCGGGCCGCTGGTCGCGACCTGCTCGTGCGCCTGCACGAAAGGGGGATCGACCAGCTTCGCCTTGATGCGCGGCAGCTTGGCGATATCGGCGGCCGTGGCCTTGCTCATCACAGTCTGCGCCTGCGCCGGCTGAGATGTCGCGGCCTGGACGAATGCCCCGGTGGCCGCCGCTCCCGCCAGAATGCTGCGGCGGGTCAGTTTGAGCTCTTCGCCCATGGCTTGTCTCCTTGCCAAACGACCGGAGATCAACCGGTCGTGAAGACTTTAGGAGACTGGGAGAATCGCTCTTTGTTGCGACGCAATATTCTCGACAATCTTGGGCGTGGTTCCTCGGCGGCGATCATCGCCGGCTCCCAGGCCGGTTCGTAGGTCAGCGTCACCGTGACGGCGGTCACGCCCGCGACGGCTCCGGCGGCGAAGGCCACGGCTTCCTTCAGAAAGCCGGCGAGCGGACAGCCGCGCGTGGTCGTCGTCATGGTGATGGCGACGGCACCGTCCGGCGTGGCGGCGATGGCGTAGATCAGGCCGAGATCGACGACGCTGCGCTCCATCTCGGGGTCGAGCACATCGCGCAGCGCGATCTCGACGAGGCGTTCCAGATGGGCACTCACCCGTGAGCCCTCCCGCCGCCATGGCGCACGAGCAGGCGATAGGCCGTGCCCGAGGCGTCGAAATTGCCGGCCCATTCATGCTGGCGCTTCGCCAGTTCCGGGAAGAGGAAGACCGGCTCGCGGGCCAGCAGCGCGAACAGCACGTCGCCGGGCTGCAGGCCCTCCAGTGCCTCCAGGATCCGGACCATCGGCTCGGGCGGCTCCAGTTCGATCAGGTCGAGCTCCTGCACGGGTTCCGCCCAGAACGCGGCGGAGGGGCTGCTGCCGGCGGTGAGCCCCGCTTCGATCTGCACGTCGTCGACCGGAGAGAACACGACCTCCCAGTCGCCGCTGTCGAGCGCGCGATCCTGCGCGGCGAAGCCGCGATTGGCCATCACGGAAAACAGCGGCACCGGCCGGAACGGCGCGACGAGACGCAGGGACTCGCCCGGCGCGAGCGCGCTGACCGCTTCCATGATCGCCTGGAACGGCTCCTCGCCCGCCTGCAGCATCGGGCGGACGTCAAGCTCGCGGATGGGCGATGTTTCCGGGGTCGGCATGGATGGGTTTCCTTTTCTCGGCCCGTGCGGCCAGCAGCCGGGGGCGTTCATGCACCGGCGGCCGGTCCGCGACATTGATCTCGGACAAACGACGGATGCGGATCAGTTCGGCCACGAGGCCGGCGGTGCCGGCGAGGCAGAGCGCCATGGCGGATCGGAAGCCGCCGGCCACGCCGGCGGCGAGCGCGGTAGCTCCGAGCGCGACCCCGCCGTCGTAGAGCAGGAGCCACCGGCCGGTGCGCGGCATCGCGACCAGATCGCCGATACGCGGCGCCGGGCCGCGGCCGAGCCGGGGCGCGTAGGTTTCGAGCCAGGTGACAAAAGAGACGATCTTCACGAGCTGCGCCAGCGTCAGGCCGCCGAGCCAGCCGAAAACGAGCAGGAAGACGAGCGCCGCGATCAGGCCGTCCCCGGCCCCGGCAATGATGGCGACCGGCAGCAGCGCCAGCCCGAGGCCGAGCGCGGCGAAGGCCGGAATGCTGGCGCGCATGCTGATGTCGAGCGCCTTGCGCCGGCGCGCGCGGTAAAGGCCGAGGATGTCCCGGCCGTAGAGAAGTCCCGCCATGGCGAGCACGGTCAGCGCGGCCGCGACCCACGCGGCACCGGGCTCGATGCCGGCGAAGGGCGCGGCAAGCCCGGCAAAGGCAAGGCTGAGCCCAAGGCCGGCAAGCAGCAGCACGGGACGTACCCGTCGCTCCGGCGGCTCCGGCGCCATCATGAACATGACGAAAAGCCGGTAGCTGACGCCGAAGGCGATGAGTCCGAGCCAACCGCCCAAGCCGAGCAGGGCATGAAAGGGCAGGCCGTGTGGCAGCAGGGCGACGGAGCCGAGCCAGCCGCCGCGCCCCGACAGGAGCGTCGTGAAGGCCGCCCCGCTCAGCACCGTGGCCGCAAGGCAGGCGAGGCCGATGACGACGAAGCGGGCGAACAGCGTGACCGGCCGCGCGCTCAAGAGCGTCGTCACCAGCATCAGGCCGAGCAGGGAGAAGCCGGCGAGCAGGAAGGCGGCCGCCAGCGGCAGAAAATCGAGCGAGGCCTCGATCCAGCCTGCGAGCGCGGCGAAGCCGGCATCGAGCAGGAGCAGGCCCGCGATCAACGCGGCCAGCGTCGGCAGGGCGAAATGGGGGAAGGCAAGGGGGCGGGAAACCAGTACGGGCACGAATTGCAGTAGCGCCCCGGCCATGGCGAGGCTGAGCCAGCCGATCGCCACGAGATGAACGACGAAGAGCGTGGCGGGTGCGGAGAGGCCGGCAGCCGGATAGCCGACGCCGGCGGCAGTGAGAAATTCCGCGGCGAGCAGGAAAGTCAGCGCCGCCGCGAAATAGCTCATCGTCCAGCGGGACAGCGATGCCATCGGCATGGCCCCGATCTCCCGATCTGGCGGCTTCAGTGGCCGCAGGTGCAGGAATGGCCGTCCTCATGGCCGCCACAATCGGCGGCGTGATCGTCGTCGCCGGGTTCGTTGCGGCCGATCTCGACCTGCCAGATCTCCGGGCCCTGGACGATGTAGTCCCAGGAATAGGCGCCGGGATAGCGTGCCTCGATCTGCCGGCGCAGCGGCGCGGGATCATGGTCGTTGACGATGCTGAAGGCATCGCCGGGGGAGAGCCGCTCCAGGATGCCGAAGATCGTGGCGTGGCGCACGACCGGCGGGATCGCGCGCACGTCCAGCGGTTCGAGAGTGAGGGTGGTCATTTTTCCAGGCTCCAACAAGACCCCAATGCGGGGGTGTCATTGAACCTAGCCGGACCGAGCTTCTGGTAATTTGTCGAGGCTCAAAGAGCCTGCAGTTGGCCTATTCACTGTTCGAGGAAGAGGACAACGGCGATAGCCAGCGAAGCGAGCACCGCCGTGGCGAGCCCGCCCTTCTGCAGCACGCCCATTCGGTAGAACAGCAGGGCCATCACGATGATTGCGGGCGTCGCGACAACGAGACCCATCTGGGCTTCAGTGATGATCGGTCTCCCTAAGTCGCCAGGGCGCGGTAGATCGCCGGCAGGGCCGCCGGCAGCCGGTCGAGCCGCGAGACCACGGCATGGCCGTTGCGGCCGAAGAGATGCGGGATATAAGCGCGTGACTCCCGGTCGACGGTGACGGCGAAGACGCAGATGCCAGCGCGGCGCGCCTCGATCACCGCCATGCGGGTATCCTCCATGGCGAAGCGGCCCTCGTAGTGGTCGATGTCGTTGGGCTTGCCGTCGGTGAGGACGAGCAGCAGCTTGCGCCGGTCGGGCCGCGCCTTCAGTCCGGCCACAGCATGACGGATCGCGGTGCCGATGCGGGTGTAATAGCCGGGCTTGAGCGCCGCGATGCGCGCTTCGACCGCCGGCCCCATTGCCTCGTCGAAGCGCTTCACCGTCTCGATCCGCACCCAGTCGCGCCGTCGCGACGTGAAGGTCAGGATCTCGTGGCGGTCGCCGCAGGCGGCGAGCCCATGGGCGAAGACGGTGAGCGCCTGCTTCTCGACATCGAGCACGCGCAGGTCGTCGAACCAGGAATCAGTCGAGAGCGAGACGTCCATCAGCGTGGTCACGGCAAGGTCATGCGCTTGCGGCCGGCTCGCCAGATGGATGCGGTCGCTGCCGGAGCCGCCAGCCGCGAGATCGGCCTGGCGACGCACCACGGCGTCGAGATCGAGGTCGGGGCCGTCGATCTGGCCGCGCTGGGGCTCGCGGAGCGGACGCAAGGCCTCGAACTGGCGGCGGACCTGGCGCACCAGCGCGCGCGTCGCGGGGTCTTGTACCGGAGGCGCCAGCTCCTGCTGCGCCATGGCGGCGAGCACGCGGCAATGGTCTTCGCGATATGAGGCGCTGCGGAAATCCCATTCCGGATAGGTCAGGGCGCCGGCGAGCGCGGTTTCGTCCATCGCCTCCGGCGGCAGGTCGAGGTCGAAGCGGAAGCGCGAGGCGGGGCGACCCTTACGCTCGCTCAGCACCAAGTCATCGAGCTCGTCGGCGGCCTCGGGATCATGCTCCTCGCTGTCGTCGGAGGGGCGGTCGACCGCGACCATCTCCGACATCGCTAGGATCTTCTCGAAACGGTTGAGGATGAAGGGGCTGCGCTCGCGCCACTCTTCCGCCGTCTCGTCGCGGCTGGCAGCGTAGGCCTTCATCTGCTCTTCGGCCTTGGCGGAGGTCGGCAGCGGCTGGTCCTCGTCGCGACGGCGCGTTCGGGCGGGGGCGGCGGCGCTGGCCAGAGGCCAGAGCGGCACGCCGAGGGCCGGCAGATAGCCGGCGGGAGCGGCAGCCTGCCAGTCCGCCGGGGACATGTCGACCGCCTCGCCGCGCAACAGCCCGCAGATCAAGGCCTCCACCCTTGCCTCTGTCGCTGGCAAGCCCTTGCGACGGCGGCTCGTTAGCAGGGCGTCGGCCAACCGGCGATAGACTGGGACGAGGCCGGGAAAGGCCTTGAGAACCGTCGCGACCAACGCGCGCGCTGCAGCGATCAGCGCCAGGTCGCGTCGAAGGGGATCGGCCAGCATGACGGGAGCAGGAGGTACCGCGGCCATGGCGGCGGCGAGCCAGACATAGAGGTCGCGATTCAATCCGGGCTGCGGAAACAACGCGATCTGTGCCGGCAGTTGGAGGCTATCCGGCGTG
>JARYGW010000375.1:0-4903 GCA_033792295.1 Allobosea sp. | reverse complement strand
ACGATCTCATCGTCACATTGGAGGATCTGCTGCGCCGCCGCGACAATGGCCGCATCGGCGCCTTCTCCCGACTCGTCATCGAGACGACCGGCCTGGCCGATCCGGCACCGATCCTCAACGTCCTGATCAACCACCCTTATCTCGCCATGCGCTTCCAACTCGACGGCGTCGTCACGCTGGTCGATGCGGTGAATGGCATGGCGACGCTCGATGCCCATGAGGAGGCCCGCCGGCAGGTTGTCGCCGCCGACCGGCTCGTGCTGACCAAGACGGATATCGCCGCCCCCGAAAGCATTTCGGCCTTGCGGGCCCGCCTGCTGGCGCTCAATCCCGGCATCGAGATCCTGCCCCCAGACGCACCTGCCTCGGCGCTCCTCGGCGCCGGCCTCTATGATCTGGCGAAGCGGCCGGACGCCCTGCGGCTCTGGCTGGCGGAAGATGTCCTGCCGGCCCACCATCATCATGACCATCACCATGGCCACGGCCACCATCATGACGAAGAGCATCGTCACGGCCAGGACGCGCATGACGTCAACCGCCACGATGCCTCGATCCGCGCCTTCGCGCTGACGACCGAGCAGCCCGTGGCACAGCAGACCTTCGAATTGTTCTGGACGCTGCTGCGCTCGATTCACGGGCCGCGCCTGCTCCGGCTCAAGGGCCTCGTCCAGCTCGCCCACCAGCCGGAGCATCCCTTGCTGGTCCACGCGGTTCAGCAGGTTCTGCACCCTCCGTTCCAGCTCGATGCCTGGCCGGACGGCGACCATCGCTCCCGCCTCGTCCTGATCGTCAAGGATGTCGAGGAGGAGACGGTGCAGCGCCTCTGGGCCGCCTTCCTCGGTCAGCAGGCTGGCGAAGGTGCAACCTACCGGGCCTGAGCCTGCTCCTCAGGCCTCCGCGCGCAGCAGGCGGCGGATGATCTTGCCTGTCGTGGTCATGGGCAACTCGTCGCGGAAGGCGATCTCCCGCGGATATTCATGGGCCGAGAGCCGCGCCCGGACAAAATTCTGCAGCTCGGACACCAGCGCCGGTGAACCGGCCTGCCCCGGTTTCAGCACGACGAAGGCCTTGACGATCTCGGTCCGCAGCTTGTCGGGCTTGCCGACCGCCGCTGCCAGCGCGACCGCCGGATGCCCGAGCAGGCAATCCTCGATTTCGCCCGGCCCGATGCGGTAGCCCGAAGAGGTGATGACGTCGTCACCACGGCCAATGAAGCGGACATAGCCGTCCTCGTCCTGCACCCCTTCGTCGCCGGTCGTCATCCAGTCGCCGATGAACTTCGCTGCCGTGGCGGCGGGGTTGTTCCAGTAGCCGAGGAACATCACCGGATCGGGCCGCCGCACAGCGATCTGGCCCTCCTCCCCGGCGGTGCAGATCGAGCCGTCCGGCCGGATGACCGCAACCTCGTGGCCGGGCACCGCCTTGCCGATCGCTCCCGGTCGGCTGACGCCGAGCGCGGCGCTCGAGGCCAGCACAAGATTGCACTCCGTCTGGCCATAGGCCTCGTTGATGGTGAGGCCGAGCGCCTCGCGCCCCCATTCCAGCGTCTCGGCGCCGAGCGCCTCGCCCGCGGCGGCGACCGTCCTGAGGTTCAGGTTGAAGCGCCCCTGCGGGTTGCCCGCGCCGCGCAGCATCCGGAGCGCGGTCGGCGGCACGAAGGCGTTGCGGATAACGAGATCCTGCATCAGCCTGTAGGCCTCGTCCGGTTCGAAGCGCGTGACGGGTCGCGCCACCACCGCGACACCGAAATGCAGCGCGGGCAGCAGCATGTTGAGTAACCCGCCGGCCCAGGCCCAATCGGCGGGCGTCCAGGCAAGGTCGCCCGGTTGCGGCATGAACTCATGCGGCATCTGCACGCCCGGTAAATGGCCGGGCAGTACGCGGTGGCCGTGCAGAGCCCCCTTCGGGTTGCCTGTCGTGCCAGAGGTGTAGATCATCAGCGCCGGATCATCCGGGCCCGTCGCGACCGGCGCGAATTCCAGGCTCGCCTCGGCAAGCAACGCCTCCCAGTCCTCGGCATCGCCATCGCGGCCATCGGCGGAGATCACCGCCGTGAGATCGGGCAAGGGCTGGCCGATCTGGCGTAGCTTGGCGAGCCCCGCAGCATTGGTGACGACCACCTTCGCCCTCGAATCCGTCAGCCGGTAAGCCAGCGCATCGACGCCGAACAGCGCCGCCAGCGGCACTGCGACAGCCCCGAGCTTATAAGCGGCAAGATGGGCCGTAAGCACGTTCCGGCCCTGCGGCAGCAGGATCGCAACCCGGTCACCACGCACGACGCCACGGGCTCGCAGAGCATTGGCAAGCCGGTTGGAATGCTCGCGGAACCAGCCGAAGTTGACGGGGGTCACCTGCCAATCGTTCGACACTTCGATGATCGCCGGCCTCTCCGGCTCGGCCGTCGCCCACCGGTCGCAGACATCGACGGCGATATTGTAGCGCTCCGGGATACGCCAGCGGAAGGAAGCACGAAGACGGGCGTAATCAGGCAGGTCGGGCAGATGCAATGAACCGGGATCCGGTGGAAACGGAAAAAAGGCGCCGCACGATAGGCACCTCGTTCCCGCCTGTCACCACCCGATCAGGGAGGCCGGACTGCGCCGGGTGCTTGTCAGAACAGCCGCTCTTCCCTCGCCGGCAGATAGGCATCGGTAAAAGTCTCGGCGGCGCGCGCACGGTCCTTGAAGGGCTGCACCAGGGCAAGCTGGTCGAGCGCCTGCGCCCAGCGCACCGGGTCGATGCCGCCGAGACCATGCTCTTTGACGTAGGGTGTCAGCACCTGCTGCTCGAGCACCGTCGTCAACCGTTCCCGCTCGACCTCCGGCTGAGCGTTCTCCGCCTGCTTCACGACCAGTTGCACGCCGAAATCGGGTTTGGCGGAGACGTCGCGGATACCGCGCAGGATCGCCCGCAGCAGGCCGCGCACGGCGCCAGGCTCCTTGGCCGCGAATTTCGGCGACACCATCACGGCATTGCCGTAGAGCAGCAGGCCGTGATCGGCCATCGTCATCACCACGATGTCGTCCGCCGGCACGCCCCGCGCCTTCAGGCTGGGCAGCGAGGACGGACCAAAGCCGAAGAAGCCGTCGACCTCGCCCGACGCGAGCATAGGCTCCCGCACCGGAAAGCCGATATTCTCCAGCTTCACCTTGCCCTCGTCGATCTTGTTGAGCTTGCTGAAGATCGGCCATTGCGCGAAAGCCGTATCGCCGGCCGGCGCTCCGAGCCTCCTGCCTTCGAGGCTCGCGGGCTCGGGCGTGATTCCGCGGCTGCGACGGCCGATGACGGCGAAAGCGGGCCGGTCGTGAAAGATCATCACCGCTTTCGGATCCTGCCCTGGATTGGCGTCCCGGAACCGGATCAGCGTGTTGATGTCGCCGAGCCCGGCATCGAAATCGCCCGAGATCATCTGGGTGGGAGCTTGGCGTGCGCCCGTCACGACCTCGAAAGCGACATCCAGCCCCTCGTCGTGGAAATAGCCCTTTTCCTGCGCGGCAAGCGCCGGCGCCATCGGTCCTTCGATGCGCCAATCGAGCACGAGACGAACCGGGACGGCGGCCGATGCCCGCCTGACCGCGGCGCCGGAGGCGGCGATCGCAACGCCTGCCATGAAGGAACGACGTGAAAGCAGGGCGGGCGCAGGAAGCGAAAGGATCGGCATCTGAACCTCGGAAATTCCCCGTCAAGACGCCGGCAGGTTTCTTCCTTGCCGGTCAGTGGTCGCCAATAAGAGCATCTTGACATCACAACACGTTGAAATCACGTCAACATCGCCACATTTTTCCGGCATGCCGTCAAAGCGGCAGCGCACCGTCTGTCTTGACCTCCTCCATCACGGCGTAGGTACGGGTTTCGCGAACCGCCGGCAGGGCAAGCAGGACTTCGCCGAGGAAGCGGCGATAGGCGTTCATGTCGGCGACGCGCGTCTTCACCAGATAATCGAAGCCCCCGGCCACCATATGGCATTCGAGGACTTCCGGCGCCCGCTTCACCGCTGCGGCGAAACGCTCGAACGCATCGGGCGTCGTCTTGTCGAGATAGACTTCGACGAAGACGAGAAGGTGCAGACCGAGCTTCACCGGGTCGAGCGTGGCGCGGTAGCCTGTGATGTAGCCGTCCCGCGAAAGCCGCTTCAGTCGCTCACCCGTAGCCGTCGGCGAAAGCCCGACCTTCTCGGCGAGCTCGACGCCGGCGATGCGGCCATCCGCCTGCAGAAAGGAGAGGATGCGGCGGTCGGTACGATCCAGCATGATGAATCTCTAGAGAATAGCTATATGATAGAGATTTATATGGATAGATGCCATTAAATGCCAATTGATATGCGGTCTATCTGCGATCATCCTTCAGATATTCCAGATCGACCCGCCCGGAGCCTCTCTATGGCAGCCCCCACCATCCCGCCTTTCCGTGCGCCCTTCGCCGAGGATGACGGCGCCGTCGCCGGCCGGCTGCTCACGGGCAGTCGCCGTGACCCTGCCGCCAAGGCCCGGATCGACGCGCGCGCCACCGGGCTGATCGAGGCGATCCGTACCCGCAAGGTCGGCCTCGGCGGCATCGAGGAGTTGCTGCGCGAATACTCGCTTTCCACCAAGGAAGGCCTCGCCCTGATGGTTTTGGCGGAAGCGCTGCTGCGCGTGCCCGATGCCGCCACGGCGGACCGGCTGATCGAGGACAAGCTCGGCCAGGGCGATTTCGCCCATCATGAATCGAAATCCGATGCCTTCCTGGTTTCCGCCTCGGCCTGGGCGCTCGGCATCACCGCCCGCGTCATCCAGCCGGGCGAGACGCCGACAGGGATCGTCAGCAGCCTCGCCAAGCGTCTGGGCGTGCCGACGGTGCGCACGGCGACGCGCCAGGCCATGCGCGTCATGGGCAATCATTTCGTCCTCGGCCAGACCATCGA
>JARYGW010000374.1:0-4906 GCA_033792295.1 Allobosea sp. | reverse complement strand
CGGCATCGGCAATGCCCTGCGCACACTGGGCCGCGATGAGCGGGCTCGACGAACGCAGGTCGCGGCCGATCAGGACCGCGCCGGCGACGCCATCCTCCCGCAGCATGGTGCAGAAGGCACGGACATGGCTGTAGGTCGGCAGCCCGACGAGCTCGCTGACAAGGCCACGCAGGCCCGACGTTCCGAATTTCAGGCTGGTCATGAGTAGAGCATCTATGGACAAGCGGTGTCTATTTCAGCAACGCCGATAGACATCCTCGATTCGAATAATGTCGTCCTCACCGAGATAGGAGCCGACTTGGACCTCGATCAGTTCGAGCGGAATCTTGCCGGGGTTGGCCATTCGGTGGACGCAACCGATCGGGAGGTAGATCGACTCGGTCTCGTGCACGACAATCGTCGCGTCGTCGCGTGTCACTTCTGCGGTGCCACGCACCACGACCCAATGTTCGGCCCGATGATAGTGCTTTTGCAGGGAAAGGATGCCGCCCGGCTTCACCGTGATTCGCTTCACCTGATAGCGGGATCCCATGTCGACCGAGAGATACTTGCCCCAAGGGCGTTGGATTTCGCGATGGGCGGCCGCTTCGGCCTCGCCGTTGGAGGCGATGAGCGCGACCATCTCCTTGACCTTGTCGGCCTTGGCCTTCGGAGCCACCAGCACGGCGTCGCGCGTCGAGATCACGGCGATGTCGTCGAGGCCGATCACGGCGACGAGCGCATCTTCCGAGCGGACGAGGTTGTTCGAACCGTCCAGCACATAGCCACGCCCCTCGACGACGTTGCCGTTAGCATCCTTCTCCGAAAGATCCCAGACCGCCGACCAGCCGCCGACATCCGACCAGCCGAAATTGCCGGCGACGACCGCGGCCTTCTTCGTCCGTTCCATCACGGCGTAATCGATAGAGATCGTCTTGGCCTGGCTGAAGGTTGCAGCGTCGAGCAGCAGGAAGTCCAGATCGGGCTTGGCCTTGGCGACCGCCGCGATCACGGGTTCCAGCACCTGCGGCTCGAAGGCTTCCAATTCGGCGCGCATGGTCGCCGCATCGAAGATGAAGTTGCCTGAATTCCAGAGATAGCCGTCCAGCAGATATTGGGCGGCGCGTTTCGCGTCGGGCTTCTCGACGAAGGCTGCGACCTGCCTCGCATCGCCGGCGATCTCCTGGCCCGGCTGGATATAGCCGTAACCGGTCGCGGGATAGCTGGGCGGGATGCCGATCGTCACGATCCGGCCTTGTTCTGCGACGGCGCCGGCCTTGCGGCAGGTCTCGACGAAGAGCGCACCGTCCTGAACGATATGATCGGCGGCAAAGACGCCGACAACGGCCTGCTCGTCGCGCGCCAGCGCCAGCTCCGTCGCCACCGCCACCGCGGCGGCAGAGTCGCGGCGCATCGGCTCCAGCACGATTTGCGCCGTGCCCCCGATGGCCCGCAGCTGCTCAAGGACGGTGAAACGGTACTCAGCGTTAGTGATCACGATCGGCTCGGCGAAGACGGATTGATCGGACACTAGCCGCATCGCCCGCTGGAAGGTCGAATCTTGCCCCAAGAGTGGAATGAATTGCTTCGGCATCGTGTCCCGCGAGACCGGCCAAAGGCGCGTTCCGGCTCCACCGCACATCACGACAGGGATTATCTTCGAGACCTTCATCTACGACGCACTCCTATTAAAACTGGTCTATGGCGTCTACCGCCGTCGGGCAAGCGGACCGCAATAGCGAAGGCAAATTTTTGGGGAGGGCCCATCGCTTTTGTCGGGCAGTATCGCCTTGCGCTGCACCACGCGGGAAAATCGGCGTCGCAATGTTGCCAATCTGCGCCGGTCTATGCTTTGACGCGCATCGTTGTGGTTGCTGTGCAGCAAGGCTTCGGGAGAGGCATTGAAATGGGATTGGTCGTAAGCGGCGCGGCCGACGTCCTCGGGGGCATCGGCAGCTGGCGCATGTGGTGGATGCTGGCCAGGAACGATGTGGTCCGCCGCTACAGGCGCTCGCGTCTTGGTCAGCTTTGGCTGACACTCAGCATGGCGGTAATGATCTTCGGCATGGGCGCGGTCTATTCCTCGCTGTTCGGCACGTCGCTTGCTGATTACCTGCCGCATCTCGGGACAGGGTTAGTGCTTTGGGGGGTGATCTCCTCAACAATCAACGAGTGCTGCGCAAGCTTCACCGAGAACGAAAGCATCATCCGCCAGATCGCGTTGCCGCGTTTCACCTACCTGCTCCGTACGTTGGCACGGAACGCGCTAGTTTTAGCCCATAACCTGATAATTTTGCCGGTTGTCTATCTCGTTACCGGATCCCCCATCAACTGGCACATCTTGCTTTTCCTCCCCGGTATTTTTATCGTTTTTGTGAATCTCGCGTGGATTGGCTATCTATTCGCTATCTTGTCAACACGCTTTCGCGACATCCCGCAGATCGTGCAGAGCATCGTGCAGGTCGCCTTCTTCGTCTCGCCTGTTGTTTTCAAGCCGTCGCAGCTTCGGGTGGACCATCCCGTCCTCATCTTCAATCCGTTTGCCCACATGCTCAACGTGATGCGCGAGCCCTTGCTCGGCCAGATGCCGAGTCTGACGTCTTATCTTTTCTTGTTGGGGCTCCTGATGCTCGGTTGGCTACTTAGCCTCGCGTTCGCTGGCAAGTTCTCCCATCGCGTTGTCTATTGGCTCTGAGGGTACAATGGCTCACATCGTTCTGGACAAGGCCAGCGTCGAGCTCGCCATCTACAACTCGCGTGGCCGTGCTCTAAAGAGCGAAATTCTTCGTCGAACTGTTGGTGGAGGATTGCAAAACGACAGCGACCGGAGCATCCAGGTCGTAAGGGCTCTAAACAAGGTGAGCTTCGAGGCGCGTGATGGCGATCGAATTGGCCTTGTCGGCGGTAATGGCGCTGGCAAAACCACTCTACTGCGGGTGTTGAGCCGAGTATATCCGCCAACTTCTGGCCGCGCTACTATCACAGGGCGCATTTCGTCTCTCATTGACCTGTCGATGGGAATGGACTCGGACGCGACAGGCTACGACAATATCGAGATGCGTGGCATAATGCTCGGACTGGACCGCAAGCGGGCTCAGGCGCTCATTCCTGACATCGAAGAATTCAGCGAGCTTGGTGAATTCCTGTCGCTCCCGATTCGAACCTACTCAAGTGGTATGATGCTACGTCTAGCATTCGCAGTTTCGACAGCGGTGCACCCTGACATTCTCATCCTCGACGAGATTATCGGCGTCGGCGACGCCGCCTTCGCCGAGAAGGCTGAGAGAAGGCTTCATTCAATGATCGAAAAGGCAAGCATCATGTTCCTTGCCTCGCACGATAATCATACAATTCGGCGCTTCTGCACACGAACTCTTTGGATGAAGGGGGGGGTTTTGGTAATGGATGGAGCGCCTGACGAAGTTCTGGCTGCTTATGCTGCGGATACATCATAAAAATTTTGCGAATTAAATCGTGAATTAAAATTCAGTTTTACTTAACAGGTCGACCGAACTCGGAAAGTAGTATTTGAAATAATGAATTAATATTTTGAGGTGTATGTATTCGATTAGGTGTTTCGTGCTCTTTGATGATGGAGCTTGGCGCAGGAATATGCGCTTATTTCTCAGCGTGCTCCTTACCGGAAGGGCGACCGCAGACTTAAAACGTGAAACGGTAGTAGCGTGCGCCAGTTTCGACAGAGAGATGTGTTTATGACGTCCACCTTCAACGGTTTGATAAAATCCATCCTGCGGCCAATTGCGCTCCCGGTCTGGCGCCGAATCTGGGCGAGACTGGAGACGCGAATTGCGCCGATCGAAAGCCGACTCGTAGAGCTTGAGAGTCGCCATGCGCCGATCGAAAGCCGGCTCGCAGAGCTTGAGAGTCGCCATACGGCCCTCGATCAGGCCTGGAACGCACATCTGCCGGCGTTCTTGAACGCGGTCAGCACTGTCGGTGCCTTCGGTCATCGCTTGTCGGCGCAGGCGCGGGAGCTTGATCAACTGTCGACGCGAGCACAGCAACTAGAAGTCGATGGCGGCCAGGTTGCACGCTTGTGGGATCGCATCGAATTTGTCCGCCGCGAGATGATGTTCGAGTTGGCGCACGGCGGCAATTCTGACACAATGAGGTCGCCGTCGAGGGGTGAGCGTCAACCCCAGATCGTTGCGCGGGATAAAGTCGAAATCGCCGTCACTACCGGAAACGTGCGGCTGAATCTTGGGTGTGGCCATATTTCCCTCCCCAACTACATCAACGTCGACATGCGTGAACTACCTGGTGTTGACATCGTGGCCGGTGTAGATCGACTTCCATTCGAAGCAGGGACTGTCAGTGAGATTTTTTCTGCCCATTTGGTCGAGCACTTCCCACAAGAGGCGTTGCGCCGACGTCTATTGCCTTACTGGGTATCGCTGCTGAAGCCCGGCGGTATCTTACAGGCCATTACCCCCGATGCGGCAGCAATGCTCAAAAATGCGGCGGCAGGGGACTATCCATTCGAGGATTTCCGCGAAGTGTTGTTTGGCGCTCAGGACTACGAAGGCGACTATCACTATAATCTGCTCACGCCCGATAGCATGACGACATTACTCAAGGAGGCCGGCCTGATCGAGGTGGTGGTTCCTGTTGCGAGCCGCCGCAATGGAAAATGCTATGAGTTTGAGATCGTCGGACGGCGCCCGTGACAATGACATTAGCGGAGAGCGCATCTAGAGCTGAAAGGCTTTTGGAGCCGGTTGTCTCAATCGTAATCTGCACGGATGGGAGACCGAAGGCGCTTGCTGCGACGCTTCAATCGCTGCTAGGCGTTGAAGGACCTTTATTTGAAGTGGTCATCGTGCGTGGCCCTACCGAGGACGGTATTGCCGAGGTGCTTGAACAATGGCGCGGTCGCATCAAGGTAGCACATAACAACCAGCGCAAC
>JARYGW010000373.1:0-4907 GCA_033792295.1 Allobosea sp. | reverse complement strand
GCCGGCCATCGCCTTTGCCGCCAGAGCCAGGCCCTTATGTGCCGCCGGTGCCAGCCCCTGAGCGACAAGCTGCCAGGAATGGCCGGGCGTGCCGATAGCGTAGCAGGCCGTCCGGCACTGCACGGTCGGAACCACCCAGCTCACGGTGCCGACATCGGTCGAGCCGACCGACGTGTCGCTGCCGGCGCCCAGCGGATAGATCTCGTCGCTCAGCGCTTCCCCGTCCTTCGGCTTCAGGCCGAGACGGGCATAGGAGGAGGAAATATCCTCGGCGCTCAGCGTCTTCTGGAAACCGGCTGCAAAGGCCTGGTCGGCCGCATCGAAGCCTGGTCCGCCCAGCGCCTGCAGATTGGCATGCATCGCCTCCTCGAGCGGGCGGTTGCCGATGAGATTGGCGTCCCCCGAGAGCTGCCTCACGGAGACGGTGGTCTCGCTCATCAGCGCAGCACCCTCGGCGATCTTCTTCACGCGGGCGACGAGGTCCCACATTTCGGAGAGTGTTGCGGCGCGAATGAGTTGGCGCGTCGTCGCAGTCGCCTGCACGACATTGGGAGCGATTCCGCCTGGGTTGATGATGGCGTAGTGCACCCGCGCCGTCGAAGGCATGTGCTCCCGCATGTAGTTGACGCCGATATGCATCAGCTCGACGGCGTCGAGTGCCGAGCGGCCGAGATGCGGCGCAGCCGCGGCATGCGAGGCGCGGCCGGTGAAGGTGTATTCGATCTCGACACAGGCCAGCGAGAACGGCCGGTTGACGCCGTTGAACGCGGCCGGATGCCAGCACAGCGCGATGTCGACATCGTCGAAGGCGCCGGCGCGCACCATGAAGCCCTTGGCGGAACCGCCTTCCTCGGCGGGGCAGCCATAATAGCGCACCCGGCCCTTCAGCCCGCTGGCGGCGAGGTAGTCCTTGACGGCCGCGGCCGCGAGCAATGAGGCGGAGCCCAGCATGTTGTGGCCGCAGCCATGGCCGTTGCCGCCCTTCTCGACCGGGCTCTCGGCGGCGACACCGGCCTGCTGGCTCAAGCCCGGCAAGGCGTCGTATTCACCCATGATCGCGATAACAGGCCCGTCCTCGCCCGCCTCACCGATCAGGGCGGTCGGCAGTCCAGCGACGTTCTCGGTGATGCGGAAGCCCTCGCGCTCCAGCATGGCGCGATGTTCGGCAGCGGAGCGGACCTCTTGATAATTGAGCTCTGGCATGTGCCAGATTCGGTCCGACAGCGCGAAATAATCTGGAGACTTGTCGTCGACGCGTCGCCAGACGTCCTTGCTGTTGCTGGCGTCCTTGCTGCTGTTCATGGGGGCTCTCGCTCCAGACTTTTTGACCATCTGTATTGGCGCCAATTTTTCACATATGGGTTGCAGGCGACAAGCAGGGTCGGGCGCAGGGCGGTCGGCCGAACGATGCATGAGGCGAGAATGTCGGAGAGCGGAACAGGCGAGAAAACCGTTCGCGGGCAGAGTGCCAAGGCGCAAGCCGGTCGCCATGATGCTCTTGCCGACGCGCTCGCCAGCGAGATCCACTCCGGCGCGCTCGCGCCTGGCGAATGGCTCAAGCAGATCGATGTCGAGCAGCGCTACAGCGCCAAGCGCATGGATGTGCGCCGGGCGTTGGATCGGCTGGTCCAGAAGCGGCTGGTCGTGCATCTGCCCAATCGCGGCTATCACGTCGTCAGACCCGACGGGCGGCTGGCGCAGGAGATACGCGATGTGCGGGTCATCCTCGAAACGGGCGCGGTCGATGGCATCCTGGCACGGGTGCGGGGCGAGGACGTCGCGGAGGCGCGCCGGTTAGCGTTGCGCTTCGAAAGCCTCTTGCTCGACGGCTCGGCTATCGATCTCCATGACGCCAACATCGCCTTCCATGGGTATCTGCTCGGACTCTGCGGCAATCCCGAACTTTCCGCACTTGTACGGGAATTGCGCGGCCGCATCGCCTCGGCGCTGGCCGGGCAATGGCAGAAGCGCAGCCGCATCGAACAGTCGAGCCGCGAGCATCTCGCGATGGTCGATGCGCTCGCAGCAGGCGATGCCGAGGCACTGCGGCGGCTGATCCGTGCGCATATCCTGCAACGGCCGGAATAATCAGCCCCCGGTAGCGGCAGCGGAGCGCGTCCGGATCGTTCCCGGTCGATTACGAGGGCTCTGAACGTTTTCATGTTTAGATTTGGTCGAATTCAGGTGAATTGTTTAAAAGGCACAGAGTGACGTCTTGCCGATCCGGGGCCGTAATGGATTTTGACGCTGATGCGCGACTTTGCTACCTGCCGGTGCAAGTCCTCTCATTGAATTGAGCCGTCATGAAGCTTCTCTGCCGCCCGAACGTAAGTTCTGTCGTTGCCGCTCTTCTGCTTTCGGCGCTCTGGGGCGGTTCGCAGCCGCTGCATGCACAGGAAGAACCGGCAGCCACGCCTACGGCTCCACGCCAGGCGCCGCGCCCGGCCGCGCGACCCGCTGCCAAGCCCGCCGCGCCTGCTCCCTCCACTTCGATCATTGCTCAACCCGCGGCTGCCGCGGCGACGCTGCCGAACGGCGCGAGCGCCATCAACGAGACCTATGGCGACTGGACTGTCGATTGTCGCATCCTGAACGGCCAGAGGCTCTGCCTGTTGACGCAGTCTCAGGGCAACAGCCAGACCGGCCAGCGCGTCTTCGCCATCGAGCTGCGGACGCCGAAGGAGGGCCGCGCCGAGGGCACGATCCTGGTGCCGTTCGGGATGAAGCTCGAGAACGGCGCAGTGCTGCGGCTCGACGACAAGGATCTCGGGCAGGGGCTGCGCTTCTCGACCTGCCTGGCACAGGGCTGCCTGTTGCCGATCTCGTTCCCGACGGTCGCGACAAATGCGATGAAGACCGGCAAGACATTGACGGTGGCGGCGCTCAACCTTTCGACCAGCGAGCCCGTCTCGTTCAACGTGCCACTCAACGGCTTTGCCGCCGGGCTTGAACGCATCACCCAGATCGACAGATAGCTGGCCTTCGATTTCGCGGGATTTTGGTGATTTTTACTCGCCTTGGCAGGATATGTGGAGGAAATCGCCAAGGAGGGCCTGCAGCGTGCTGAAAATTGGTTAGCCTAGCCAAGGCTTCCGTGCATGATCGGTAGCACAGGGAGTTCGGGCCAAAACCATGACAACAGATCTGCGCCTGCCGTTTCTCGCCGAGCTGGAAAAGAAGATCCTCTGGCTCGCTTCATGGACGATCCACAACGCCAACCATATCCGCGCGAATGAGGACGGGATGAAGGTGGGCGGCCATCAGGCGTCCTCGGCCTCCCTCGCCACCATCATGACCGCGCTCTACATGGCCGCGCTGCGTCCGCAGGACCGGGTCGCGGTGAAACCGCACGCCTCACCGATCTTCCATGCCATCAACTATCTGATGGGTCTGCAGACGCGCGAGAAGCTGGAGAATTTCCGCGGCTACAAGGGCGCGCAGAGCTATCCCTCCCGCACCAAGGACATCGACGATGTCGATTTCTCGACCGGCTCGGTCGGCCTGGGTGTCGCGCAGACGCTCTTTTCCTCGCTGACGCAGGATTATGTGAAGGCGCATGGCTGGGCGAAGGATCGCCCGGAAGGCCGTATGGTCTCGCTGATCGGCGATGCCGAGCTCGACGAGGGCAATATCTTCGAGGCCCTGATGGAGGGCTGGAAGCATGGGCTGCGCAACACCTGGTGGATCATCGACTACAACCGCCAGTCGCTCGACGCGGTGATCCGCGAGGGGCTCTATGACCGCTTCGAGACGATGTTCCGCAATTTCGGCTGGGACGTGGTCACTCTGAAATACGGTTCGCTGCAGCAGGCGGCCTTCAAGGAAAAGGGCGGCGAGCGGCTGAAGGCCTGGATCGATTCCTGCCCGAACCAGCTCTACTCGGCCTTGACTTTCCAAGGCGGCGCGGCATGGCGCAAGCGTCTGATGGACGATCTCGGCGATCAGGGGCCAGTGACGAAGCTGATCGAGAGCCGCTCCGATGCCGAGCTCTCGAAGCTGATGTGCAATCTCGGCGGCCATGACCTGCCGTCGATCCTCGAAGCCTTCGAGTCGATCGACCATGACCGGCCGGTCTGCTTCCTCGCCTATACGGTGAAGGGCTTCGGTCTGCCGATAGCCGGGCACAAGGACAACCATGCCGGGCTGATGACCAAGGAACAACTCGACGGCTTTCGCAAGGCCAACAATATCCGCGTGGGCCATGAATGGGATCTGTTCGAGGGCCTCGGCCTGTCCGAGAGCGAGATCAGGGGCTTCCTCGACACGGTGCCGTTCTTCGCACAGGGGCGCCGGCGCCTCTCCGCCGCCAAGCTGCCGGTTCCGGAGAAGCTGGAGGCCGGCATCCAGGCGGTGATGTCTACGCAGATGGGTTTCGGCAAGGTGCTGGATGAGCTGGCGAAGACCGGCGGGTCGCTCGCCGAACGCATCGTCACGACCGCGCCGGACGTCACCGTCTCGACCAATCTCGGCCCCTGGGTGAACCGGCGCGGCCTATTCGCCCGCGCCTCGATGGCCGACACCTTCAAGGACGAGCGCATCCCGTCGATGCAGAAATGGGAGTTCTCGCCGAAGGGCCAGCATATCGAGCTCGGCATCGCCGAGATGAACTTGTTCATCAATCTCTCGGCGCTCGGCCTGTCGCATTCGATCTTCGGCGAGCGACTGATCCCGATCGGCACGCTCTACGACCCCTTCATCTCGCGCGGCCTCGATGCGCTGAACTATGCCTGCTATCAGGATGCCCGGTTCATGCTGGTGGCGACGCCGTCCGGCGTGACGCTGGCGCCGGAGGGCGGGGCGCACCAGTCGATCGCGACGCCGCTGATCGGCATGAGCCAGGACGGCTTGTGCGCCTTCGAGCCGGGTTTCGTCGACGAGCTCGCGGTGATGATGCGCTGGTCCTTCGA
>JARYGW010000372.1:0-4909 GCA_033792295.1 Allobosea sp. | reverse complement strand
CGATCAGTAGGCCGGATACATATGAGCGACTTCCGTCACCGTGCCGAACCCGTTGTGAAACGCAGCCGGTCCATACAAAAGGGCATGGACGGACTGCTCGAGTCGAACTTCAAGAAGTCGCAGGAGCTTCTGAAGGAGGCCGGCTATGACGGCAAGCCGGTGGTGCTTTTGCATTCGACCGACCTGCAATCGCTGACCAATCTCGGCCCGGTCGCCAAGCAGTTGCTCGAGAAGGGCGGCTTCAAGGTCGATATGCAGTCCTCGGACTGGCAGACGGTGGTCTCACGACGCGTCCGCAAGGACCCGGTCGACAAGGGCGGCTGGAATCTGATGCAGACCTCCTGGGTCTCGGCCGATATCCTGAACCCGGTCATGGCCGGCTTCTTCAATGCGAGCTGCGACAAGGCCGCCTTCGGCTGGCCCTGCGACGCAGAGATGGAGAAGCTGCGCGACGATTTCGCCCGCGAGCCCGATCCGGCGAAGCAGAAGGCGATCGCGGAAGCCGTGCAGGTCCGCTGGCGCGAGGTGGTGACCCATGTCCATCTCGGCCAGTACAACGTGCCGATCGCGGCCCGGAAGACCATCACCGGCATCCTCACGGCGCCGGCACCGGTCTTCTGGAACCTCGAGAAGAAGTGAGCCGGATGCGCTCGCTCCTTTTCGGGAGGCCGTCCTGATGCTTGGCTACATCCTGCGGCGCCTGCTGGCGGCGATCCCGGTCCTCGTGATCGTCGCCGTGCTGGTCTTCCTGATGCTGCGGTTGACGCCGGGCGACCCGGCAGCGGTGATCGCCGGCGACAACGCCAGCTCCGAACAGATCGCGCTGGTGCGCAACCGGCTCGGGCTCGACCAGCCGATCCTCGCCCAGTTCACGATTTGGGCGAAGAACCTGCTCTCGGGCAATCTCGGCGAATCCTTCTTCTTCAAGAAGCCGATCTCCGAGCTGATCCTCGGGCGCATCGAGCCGACGTTGTCGCTCGCCTTCGCGACCATCCTGATCGCGATCTGCGTCGCGATCCCGCTGGGCGTGCTCGCCGCATACAAGCACAGCTCCTGGATCGACCGCATCGTGATGGGTTTCTCGGTGCTCGGCTTCTCGGTTCCCGTCTTCGTGATCGGCTACCTGCTGATCTATCTCTTCGCGATCACGCTGGGCTGGTTTCCGGTGCAGGGCTACCAGCCGATCTCGGCCGGGTTCGGCGGCTATGTGCAGCGGCTCGTGCTGCCGGCGGTGACGCTCTCGGTGATCTATGTCGCGCTGATCGCGCGGATGACGCGGGCGAGCGTCCTCGAGGTGCTGAACGAGGACTATATCCGCACCGCCCGCGCCAAGGGGCAGGTCGAGCGCAAGATCCTTTTCCGCCATGCGCTGAAGAACGCGGCCGTGCCGATCGTCACCGTGGTCGGCATCGGCGTCGCGCTGCTGATCGGTGGGGTCGTGGTGACGGAGAGCGTCTTCGCCATCCCCGGCCTCGGCCGGCTGACCGTCGATGCGGTGCTGGCGCGCGATTATCCGACCATCCAGGCCGTGATCCTGCTCTTCTCCGGCATCTATGTCGGGATCAACCTGCTGATTGACCTGACCTACAGCCTGTTCGATCCGAGGATCCGCTATTGAGCGCCGAGCCGACCCTGCTGGCTCCGGTCGCCGACGAGCCCGTCTCCTCCCGACGGAGCATCCTGCACCGGCTGCTGACCAATATCTCCGTGCTGATCGGAGGCTTCGTCCTGGTGGCGATGACGCTGATCGCCCTGCTGGCGCCGCAGCTCGGGACGATTGATCCGACCGCGATCGATCCCGTCGCGCGCAACAAGAAGCCCGGTTTCGAGCGCTCGATCCGCGCGGATGACGGCACGAGCTCGACCTTCACCCACCGTATGGGCACGGACTCGCTCGGGCGGGACGTCTATAGCCGGGTGGTGTTCGGCGCACGCATCTCGCTGGCCATCGCGGTCACGGTGGCGTTCGCCAGCATCGCGATCGGCCTCTTCATCGGCCTCGTAGCCGGCTATGTGCGCATCCTCGATGGCCCGATCATGCGGCTGATGGACGGGCTGATGGCGATACCGGGCATCCTGCTCGCCATCGCGGTAGTCTCGCTGTTCCGGGCCGGGTTGCCGGCGGTGGTCATCGCGATCATCGTGCCGGAGATCCCGCGCGTGGTGCGCCTCGTGCGCTCGATCGTGCTCTCGGTCCGCGAGGAACCCTATGTCGAGGCAGCGATCATGGCCGGCACACGGGTGCCCAAGCTGATGATCCGCCATATCCTGCCCAATACCACCGCGCCGCTGATCGTTCAGGGCACCTTCATCGCCGCCTCCGCCATCCTGGTCGAGGCCATCCTGTCCTTCCTCGGCGTCGGCATTCCGCCGGAGACGCCGAGCTGGGGCAACATCATGGCCGAGGGACGCAACCTCTTCCGGGTCTTCCCGCACAATATCCTCTATCCGGGCATCTTCCTGGGGCTGACGGTGCTCGCCGTGAACATCCTCGGCGATGGCCTGCGCGACACGCTCGATCCGAAAATGGCCGGCCGATGAGCAACGAGGCATCCCCCGTCCTGGAAGTCTCGGGCCTGACCATCGGCCTGCCCGGCGGCGGCGACCGCGAGCATGCGGTGGAGGGCGTTTCGCTTGCCGTCGGCAAGGGTGAGATCGTCTGCGTCGTCGGGGAATCCGGCTCGGGCAAGTCCGTCACGGCTTTCTCGGTGATGGGCCTGCTGGCCAGGGTGCTGAAGCCCCTGGCGGGGGCGATCCGGCTGGAGGGCGAGGATCTGCTCGCCGCCACGCCGCAGCGCCTGCGCGCCCTGCGCGGCGACCGCATGGCCATGATCTTCCAGGAGCCGATGACCGCGCTCAACCCGGTGCTGACCATCGGCGACCAGATCGAGGAGGTGCTGCGCATCCATACCGATCTCGACCAGTCGGCGCGCCGCGCGAAGGTGCTCGCCATGCTGGAGGCGATGCGCCTGCCCGACCCCGAGCGCATGCACGCCTCCTACCCGCACCAGCTTTCGGGCGGGCAGCGCCAGCGCGTGATGATCGCCGCCGCGCTGATCCTCGATCCTGCCCTGCTGATCGCCGACGAGCCGACGACGGCCCTCGACGTCACGACGCAGGCGCAGATCCTCAAGCTTATCAAGGAGATGCAGGAGCGGCGCGGCACGGGCGTGCTGTTCATCACCCATGATTTCGGCGTCGTCTCCGAAATCGCCGACCGCGTCGTGGTGATGGAGAAGGGGCGCGTCGTCGAGCAGGGACCGACGGCGCAGGTGCTGCGCTCTCCCCAGCATCCTTATACCCGCATGTTGATCGCGGCCGTGCCGGTGCTGAAGCCGGCACGACGGCCGGAGCCGACCGGGCCGATCGCGCTCGAGACCACCGGCCTCGGGAAGACCTACCGCTCGGGCGGGTTGTTCAAGAAAGAACGCGTCGTCCGCGCCGCCGCCGATGTCGGCATCCGGGTCCGGCGCGGCGAGACGGTCGGCATCGTTGGGGAGTCCGGCTCGGGCAAGACCACGGTCGCGCGCTGCGTCGCCCGGCTGATGCCGCCGAGCGAGGGGCAGATCCTCGTCCCCGACATCGACATCGCCGGGCTTTCCGAGCGGCGCCTGCGACCTTACCGGCGCAAGATCCAGGTGGTTTTTCAGGATCCGTTCCGCTCGCTCAACCCGCGCCTTACCGTGAGCGAATCGATCATCGAAGGCCCCGTGAATTTCGGGCAGCCTCGGGCGAAGGCGCTGGCACGCGCCCGCGAGCTGATGGAACTCGTCGGTCTGCAGCCCTCCGCGCTCTCGCGCTATCCGCACCAGTTCTCCGGCGGCCAGCGCCAACGCATCGCGATCGCCCGTGCGCTCGCCATGGAGCCGGAGATCCTGATCGCGGACGAGGCCGTCTCGGCGCTCGACGTCTCCGTGCAGAAGCAGGTGCTCGCCTTGCTCGACGACGTGCAGAAGCGCTTCGACCTCGCCATCCTGTTCATCACCCACGACCTCAGGGTCGCCGCGCAGATCTGCGATCGGCTGGTGGTGATGGAGAAGGGTCTGGTGGTCGAGCAGGGCCGCACGGCCGATGTCTTCGCCGCCCCCGCCCACCCCTATACGCGCAGCCTGATCGAGGCTGCACCCGGCCGCGACTTCGCCACCGGCGAGGCCTGAACCGGACATTCGACGACGAGCTGGAGACGACGTCATGACCCTGGCGATGAGCTGGGAGGAATGGACCTCCCATGACGCGGTCGGTCTCGCCGAGCGGGTGCGCAGTGGCGAGCTGACATCGGTCGAGCTCGCGCGGCAGGCGGCCGCCGGCATCGCGAAGACCAATCCCTCGCTCAGTGCCGTGGTGGAGGTCTTCGAGGATGTGGTCGCCGATCCGCTGAGCGACGGGCTCGACCCTGCCGGCCCGTTCGCCGGAGTGCCCTTCCTGATGAAGGATCTGGGTCCCACGCTGAAGGGCAGGCTGCAGGAACAGGGCTCGCTCTTCATGCGCGGCAACCGTCCGGCGGCCGATGCCTGGCTCACAGGGCGCATGCGCAAGGCGGGCCTCAACCTGATGGGCCGGACCACCACGCCCGAGTTCGGCGTGTGCAGCTCGGCCGAGAACCCCGCAGTCTACGTCACCCGCAATCCCTGGAACACCGATTACACCACCTGCGGCTCTTCGGCCGGGACGGCGGCGATGGTGGCGGCCGGCACCGTGCCGCTCTCGCATGCGACCGACGGCGGAGGCTCGATCCGCATTCCCGCCGGCTTCAACGGCAATATCGGGCTGAAGGCCTCGCGCGGCGTGTTCTCGATCGCGCCCAACCTTTCCGACATCTCCGGCTTCGTCTCGACGCAAGGCTGCCAAAGCCGCTCGGTGCGCGACACCGCCGCCTTCGTCGACGCCTGCCGCGGCGGCGCACCGGGCG
>JARYGW010000371.1:0-4992 GCA_033792295.1 Allobosea sp. | reverse complement strand
GACCGCCACCGCGACCAGCTTCAGGCCGTGAATCAGCCCTGTGCCGGCGGGGCCGCCAAAGGCGCTCGCGCCGAGGGCGAACAGGATCAGGAGCGCCGCCGACGGCAAAGTGAAGGCGCACCACGCCGCCAGTGCTCCCAGCGGCCCCCCTCTCAGCAGGCCGAGCGCGAAGCCGACCTGGCTCGAAGCCGGACCGGGCAGGAACTGACACAGCGCGACGAGATCGGCATAGCCGGTTTCGTCGATCCAGCGCCGCCGCAGCACGAGCTCGTCGCGAAAATAGCCAAGATGGGCGATCGGCCCGCCAAACGATGTCAGCCCGAGCTTAAGGAAGGCGCGAAAGACCTCGCCCGGCCCGCCGGCTGCGACAGGCTGGCTTGTGTCACCGGCATCGCTCGCCCGGAAGGAAGGCCCGCTCATCCTGCTATGCGCTCCAAACATCAGCCGATGTCGGCCCATGGCGCTTTACCGCGCATGCCGCCGGGACGAAAGCTGCAGGAGGGGCACTCGCCTGGAAGAACCTCGGCCCCGCGGACCATTCTCGCGCCAACGTCGGCCCCTCGATTCGGCGCGCCCGCTTGCTCTCGCGGTCGCTGGCTGGTAACCGCTACGGACCGTTGACGGACCCGTTCCGAAGACGGGACTCATCCGGCCTGCGAGGCCGGACATCGGCGCCGGTGTAGCACAGCGGTAGTGCAGCGGTTTTGTAAACCGAAGGTCGGGAGTTCGATCCTCTCCACCGGCACCATTCTTTCCTTGCCGCCAATCCCATTTCCCGCAACAGGTGGAGAGCGGCGAACGTGTTCGGGCGGCCGGTTCGCGGAACGTAGCCGGGGCTCGCACAGTTCACCTCGCATCATCGAGACGTAGGATCCATCGGCAGTGATATTCTGCTACGCAAGAATTGACCCGACGGAAGCTGTCTGGCCGCCGGGCTCGTGGAGGGGCAGATGAAACGCATTGCAGTCGCGTTGGTTCTGGCATTGAGCGCGCAGGTCGCTGCCGCGCAGCCGCGCCCTTCCACCCCAGAGCGCTCCTGCGCCGCCAGCCGTCAGGATGTTCTGGCGCGCGGCGTCACCGACCGCAGCTTCTGCCAGTTCGACGAGATCATCGAGCCTGCCTGGGTACCGAGCCGTGATACCCCGACATGCTTCGTCGGCTATCGCTGCAAGACCGGCTCGTTCTGGGACGATTGAGGCGGAGCCCGGCTGCGGAACACCAGCCAGGCTCAGCCGTTATTTCCGTTGGGGTGAGTTTCCGAAGGAGGTGCGCATGCGTCGCCTGATCCTGGTTGCGGCTTCGGTGGCGCCGCTGTTGTTTGCTGCCGGCACCGAGGCGGTGGCTCAAGGTGCTCAAGACTGGCGCGGAGCCATCGGCGCGCGCGGGCCTATAGGTGCGCCCGGAGCCGGAGGCTGGCGCGGAGCCATCGGCGCGCGGGCTCCGATGGCCTCTCCCGGAATCGGAGGCTCGGGCTGGCGCGGTGCCGTGAGCCCGCGGGCGGGCGTGGGCTGGCGAGGGAGCGCCGGTTGGCAAGGGGCTTACCGCGGGGTCTACGGCCCTCGAGGCGGCTACTGGCGCGGCGGCTATTATGGCCGCCGGTGGGGCGGAAACCCTTATTGGGGCTGGGGTGCAGCGGGGCTCGCCACGGCGGCGACGATAGGCGCCCTTGCGACCTATCCGGACTATTACGACTATCCGGTCTACCCGGTCTATCCCGCCTACGAAGTCGCTCCGACGGGCACGGGCGGACGCTGCAGCACTCCGGTCAAGATCTGCACTCTCTACGAACGGGCGCCGCTGGGCATCGGCTGCTCGTGCCGGGTTCCGGGAGGGCGGGCGCGCGGGGCGGTGGTCGGCCCCTGAGAGGCCGCAGGCCTGCGGCTCTCTCGAAAGTTGGCCGCAGCACGCTGGCATGCGATAGGATGCTTGCAGTTTCGACTGCGGTCGCCTTGCGGCAGCCAGCTTTCTGATCGTGTTGCGGAACCGAATGGACGACCGGAATCATCTTCTGGCGCTGGCGCAGCGTTGCGAGGCCTCCAGCAAGCCGAACCGCGAACTCGACGCCGATATCTACGAGGCGCTGGGGTTCATCGTCCGGCGCAAGCCGACACGGCTGGCCACGAGGCGCACCCCCGCCGGGGGCATCTACCAGCAGGGCAGCTTCTGGAAATCGCTCGGCGCGGTCAGCGCCGACATCGACGTCGCGGTCTCGCTGCTGCGCGAGAAGGCCCCGGGCTGGAGCTGGAGCCTGCAATGCCTGGCCTCGGATGACAGCCTCGCCTTCCAGGCCCTGGTGGCGGAGTGCTCCGGACAGGGCGTCATGGGCTCGCTCGCGCTCTGCGCCGCGATGCTGCGGGCGCTCGCGCGCAACCGGCCAGACACGGCCGAAAGAGGCTAGAGCATTTTCGAGCGAAGTGGACGCCGGTTCGCGTGAAGACAATGCGATAGAACAAGAGCCTAGAGCCGTTCCGCGATTCAGAGGAATGTGGAACGGCTCTAGCCGCTCCGGGAACTTTCCTCACGGAAACTTGACCCGCTGCGGCACAGCCGCAGTTGAATGGCTCACCCGCGCCGCTACCTTCCTGCGCGATCAGCAGGGAGGACACCATGCACAGCATTCCTTTGTCGCGCCGCACCGCCCTTGCCGGCTCAGCTGCACTCGCAGCCGCCGCGGCGCTCGACGTGCCGGCGCCCTCCCCGGCGCTGGCCCAGGCGCCCACTGCCGGACAAGCGCCCGCGGCTGGGCAGGCGCCCGGCTTCTATCGCTACAAGATCGGCGACATCACCCTGACGGCGATCCATGACGGCTTCGGCAGGCGCCCGCTCGAAGGCTTCGTGCGCAATGCCGAGCTGGCGGATGTGAAGAAGGCGATGGCCGAGGCCTTCCTGCCGCAGGACGCTCTCTCGATCACCTTCACGACGCTAGCGATCCAGCAGGGCGGAAAGCTGACGCTGATCGACACGGGCAACGGTGATTCCGGCGCGCCGACCTCCGGCACCTGGATGGCGAACTTCAAGGCCGCCGGCTTCGACCCGAAGGACGTCTCCAGCGTCGTCTTCAGCCATTTCCACGGCGACCACATCAACGGCTTCCGCCTCAAGGACGGTTCGGCCGTCTTCCCGAATGCCGAGGTCATGGTTCCGGCGGCCGAATGGGCCTTCTGGATGGACGACGCCAGGATGAACGCCGCCCCCGAGGGCATGAAGGGCGCTTTCGCCGGGGTGCGCCGCGTCTTCGGCCCCGGGGCGAAGGATGTGAAGCAGTTCGAACCCGGCAAGGAAATCCTGCCCGGCCTCACGCCGATCGCGGCACCGGGCCATACGCCCGGCCACACCGTCTTCGCGCTCGCCTCCGGCAAGGACCGGATGATGATCATGTCCGACACGACCAACCACCCGGCCCTCTTCGTCCGCAATCCCGACTGGTCGGCGGTGTTCGACATGGACGGCCCGCAGGCCGCCGCGACGCGCCGCAGGCTGCTCGACATGGTCTCGGCCGAGCGCATGCAGGTCGCCTTCTACCATGCGCCTTTCCCGGCGGTCGGCTTCATCGCCAAGGACGGCAACGGCTTCGAGATGGTGCCCGTGCAGTGGAGCTCGGCGATCTGAAACGCGCGACAGCTTCGCGGAGGAAGGCCGGGCTCGCCCGGCCTTTTTCGTTGCCGGCACGTCTCGCGCCTTCCATCCGGCCCATGCTAAGTCGGTGGTGATGCCGTCAGGCCCGCCGCTTCAGGACCCGTCATGACCGAGCGATTCGGCGCGATTTCCTTCGTCGCCAGCGAAACCCCGGAAGCCGAGGCCGCCCTCGCCAAGCTGGTGGAGCGTTACGGCAATGCCGATCCGGCCAAGGCCGACGTCATCGTCGCGCTCGGCGGCGACGGGCTGATGCTGCAGACGCTGCACCGCTTTCTCGGCACTCGCACGCCGATCTACGGCATGAATCGGGGCTCCGTCGGCTTCCTGATGAACGAGTTCCGGGAGCGCGGCCTGCGCAAGCGGCTCGAGGCGGCTCAGCGCAGCGTGGTCCATCCGCTGTCGATGCATGCCGTCGAGCGCCAGGGCGGTCAGGTCGAAGCCAAGGCGATCAACGAGGTCTCGCTGCTGCGCCGCTCCTACCAGGCGGCCAAGCTGCGGATCTCGGTGGACGGCCAGGTCCGCCTCTCCGAGCTGATCGCAGATGGCGTGCTGCTGGCGACGCCGGCCGGTTCCACCGCCTACAACCTCTCCGCCAACGGGCCGATCCTGCCGCTCGACGCACCGCTGCTGGCGCTGACGCCGATCTCGGCCTTCAGGCCCCGGCGATGGCGCGGCGCCCTGCTGCCGGACCACGCCAAGGTGACGATCGAAGTGCTGGAAGCCGACAAGCGCCCCGTCAGCGCTGTGGCCGACCACACCCAGATCGACGAAGTCGCGTCGGTCTCGATCGAGATCGATCGGACGGTCGATCTGGTGATGCTGCACGATCCCGGCCACAGCCTGGACGAACGCATTCTGCGCGAGCAGTTCGGCTATTAGAGCCTTCTCCGATCGTCAGGCGGCGTCGCGCAGATCGCCGCTTTCGAGCTCGATCAGGAAGGACGGATCGGCTTCGACGAGCAGCGCGAAGGCTGCGTCATCCGCCAGCGAATCCGCCATCAGCCGGGCTTCTTCGCGGGCCGCCTCGGCATCCATCCGCCGCAGCAGCGCCATCAGCGCGTCGGCCTCCGGCCCTTCCATCGCCTCGCAGGCCGACAGAACCTCGCGCAGCAAGGCGCGGTCCATGCCCTGACGCGCCGCGCCCGCATCGAAGCCGCGCGCGTTCAGCGCCAGGATTGCGGCGACGAAGGCCGGCTCCAGCGCCAGCGGCAGCCCCGCCTTGCGGCAGAGTGCCTTCAGGCCGGCGCCGCGCCGGTCGCGCAGCAGAGCCGCGACGCGAGCCGGCGGCAGCTCGGAGAGTGCGACGAAGGCCGCTTCCGCCAGTGCCGGCTCGCCGCTCAGCAGCGAGCGCAGCAT
>JARYGW010000370.1:0-5003 GCA_033792295.1 Allobosea sp. | reverse complement strand
TCGATGCCGAAGACGTGGCGCGCCGTGCCATCGAAATCGATGGCCTGCGGGCCTCGGCGCTGGTGCCCAATCTGAAGGGGGCCGAGCGCGCCTTCGCGCTCGGGGTGCCGTTGGTCAACTATGTGCTGTCGGCGAGCGAGGCGCATAACCTGGCCAATGTCAGGCGCAGCACCGACGAGTCGATGGCCGATTTCGCGCGCATCGCCGAGGCGCGCGATGCCCTTGAAGGGCCGCGCATCGCACTCGGCGCCGGCATCGCGACCTCATTTGGCTGCACGATCTCCGGAGCCGTCTCCGAGGACCGCGTTGTCCAGCTCGCGGAACAATATGCGCAGGCGGGTGCGGACGAGATCATCGTCGCCGACACGGTTGGCTATGCCGATCCGGCGCAGGTGCGCCGCCTCATGGCCAGGGTCGTCTCGGCGGTCGGAAAGCTGCCCGTGCTCTGCCATTTCCACGACACACGCGGCCTCGGGCTCGCGAATGTCGTCGCCGCGCTCGAGGCGGGCGTGCGCGCGTTCGACGCCTCTCTTGCCGGGCTCGGCGGCTGCCCGTTCGCGCCGGGTGCGACCGGCAACATCAACACCGAGGACACCGTCTACATGCTCGAGCAGATGGGCTTCGACACCGGCATAGACGTCGCTGCGCTGCTGGCGCTGCGAGCCGAGGTGGAAAGCTGGCTCCCCGGTGAACGCTTTTCCGGCGCGATCGCGCGCGCCGGCTTGCCCAAGACCTATAGCGCGCGCCTCGACACCGCTGCCTGACAAGGACCAATGCCATGAGCCACCACACCGACATCGCCGCCGATGGCGAGATCACCATGGAACTGGGCGAGGATTTCCCGGAGCTGCGCGATTCCGTCCGCCGCATCTGCGAGCGTTTTCCCGGCGAATACTGGCGCGCGCTCGACGAGCGCAGTGGCTACCCGACCGAATTCGTCGATGCGCTGACGGAGGCCGGCTATCTCGGCGCGCTGATCCCCGAGGAGTACGGCGGCTCCGGCCTGCCGCTGCGCGCGGCAGCCGTCATTCTGGAAGAGATCAACGCGAACGGCTGCGTCGCCAGCCCGGCCCATGCCCAGATGTACATCATGGGGACGCTGCTCAGGCACGGCAGCGAAGAGCAGAAGCAGCGCTATCTGCCTGAGATCGCTTCCGGCAAGCTGCGACTGCAGGCGTTCGGCGTCACCGAGCCGAACACCGGCTCCGACACGACCCAGCTCAAGACGCGGGCGGAGCGGCAGGGCAACAGCCACTACCTCATCAACGGCCAGAAGGTCTGGACCTCGCGGGCGCTGCATTCCGACCTGATGCTGCTGCTCGCGCGCACCACTCCGCTGGATCAGGTGACGAAGCGCACTGACGGTCTCTCGGTCTTCCTCGTCGACCTGCGCGAGGCCAAGGGCAACGGCGTCGACATCCGGCCGATCAAGGCGCTGATCAACCACAACACCACCGAGATCTTCATCGAGAACCTCAAGGTCCCAGTCGAGAACCTCATCGGCGAGGAAGGCAAGGGCTTTCGCTACATCCTCGACGGCATGAATGCCGAGCGCATCCTCGTCGCGTCGGAATGCGTCGGCGACGGCCGCTGGCTGCTGAAGAAGGGCGTCGCCTATGCCAATGAGCGGCGCGTCTTCGGGCGGCCGATCGGCCAGAACCAGGGCATCCAGTTTCCGCTCGCCCGTGCCTTCGCTGAGTTGGAGGCCGCCGATCTGATGTGCCGCAAGGCGGCCGCCATCTTCCAGGCTGGCAGACCCTGCGGCACGGAAGCCAACATCGCCAAGCTCCTGGCTTCGGAGGCGACCTGGAAGGCGGCTGACACCACGATGCAGACTTTTGGCGGCTTCGGCTACGCCGCCGAATACGACATCGAGCGCAAATGGCGCGAAGTCAGGCTCTACCAGACTGCTCCCATCTCAACCAACATGGTGCTCGCCTATGTCGCGCAGCATGTGCTCGGTCTTCCGCGTTCCTACTGAGGAGGCGACCATGCTCGACATCACCCGCCAGTCGGCGGATTTCGTAGCCGGCATCAAACATGAGGATTTGCCAGCGCGTTGCATCGAGGCGGCCAGGATCGGCATCGTGGATTGTGTCGGCGTGATGCTGGCCGGCGCTGCCGAGGAACCCGTGCGGATCGTCTCCGCCATGCTCTCCCCCTCGACTCAGAACGACGGCGCTCCGGAACTTCCGTCGGGGCGCAACCTCGTCGCATCCGACGCTGCGCTGGTGAATGGCGTCGCGGCCCATGTCCTCGACTATGACGACGTCGCGCTCGCCGGCCATCCTAGCGCGGTGCTGGTGCCGGCGATCCTCGCGGAGGGCTGGACGCTCGATGTGAGCGGCAAGAATGCGATCGCGGCCTATGTCGCGGGCTACGAGCTCTGGGCTCAGCTAGCCGATCTCGAGCCCGGGCACCTGCATGAGCGCGGCTTCCACCCCACCGCCGTGATGGGCACATTGGCGACGGCTGCGGCCTGCGCCCGGTTGCATGGTCTCGATGCCGAGAAAACCGGCCATGCGATCGCCATCGGCGCCTCGCTTGCTTCCGGGCTCGTGGCGAATTTCGGCACGATGACCAAGTCGCTTCATGCCGGCCGCACGGCGCAGTCCGGTGTTCTCGCCGCGCGCCTGGCGGCGCAGGGCTTCACCGCTTCGCAGGACGTTTTGGAACACCGCACGGGCTTCCTGCGCGCGCATTCGCCCTCGGGCGAGCCGAACATCGAGAACGGCACGATCGATCTCGGCGAGAACTGGCGGCTGTCGAAGCTTGGCATCAACGTCAAGCGCTACCCGACCTGCTACGCGACCCACCGCTCCATCGACGCCATGCTCGGGCTCGTCAGCGAGCACGGGCTGAAGGCTGGCGATGTGCGCGAGATCAGGGTGCACACCGGTCGTACGCAGAAGCTGATGCTGCGCAATGCGAATCCGCAGACCGGCCTGGAAGCGAAGTTCAGCATGGAGTTCGCAATGGCTGCCGCGCTTGTCGCTGGACGGGTGGGGCTCTCCGAACTGACCGATGGCTTCGTCACGCGGCCGGAGGTGCGCGAGGCGGTGAGCAAGGTCCGCTGTACCACCACCGATGAGGTAATGCCTGGGGATCAGCCCTTTGCGCCTGACGATCGGGTCAGCGTCGTTCTGAATTCCGGCGAGGTCGTCGAACACGCGCCGGTGGTTCACGCGAAAGGCAGTTGGCAGAAGCCGCTGACGCGCGAGGAGCTGCAGGACAAGTTCCTCGACTGCACCATGCGCGTGTTCGATCGTAATCAGTCGACGCGATTGTTCGAGCAGCTCTGGAGGATCGAGGAGCTCAAGTCGCTGCGCGAACTCGCGATCGTCTCCGGCGCGTCGCTTCATTGAGCGGAGCGCGAACGATGCCTCGCATCTGGCACCAATCCGTCAACGAGCTCCAGCATCTGGCGGTCTACCGCCAGATGCTGGAAAGCCATGCCCGTGCGGTCCTCGGAGACGACGCGGAGGTCGTCCTCCAGGGGCTGCCGACGGGGACCTACGGCGGTCTCTCGGCGACGGCTGCGCTCGGCAATGCCTATGCCTATCATCGCTTTCTCAGCCCGGTGATCGAGAACGCGATCAGCGCCGAAAAGCAGGGCTACGACGCCTTCGTCATCGGCTCGTTCAGCGAGCCGTTCCTGCGCGAGATCCGCGCGGCGGTCGACATTCCCGTCGTTTCGCTGACGGAGACGGGACTGCTCCTCGGTTGTTCGCTCGGACGCTATATCGGGCTGATCTCGAATGCGCCGGCTGTCCAGTGGATGACCCGGACAGCTGTCGACAAGCACGGTCTCGGTGCGCGGGTCCTCGATGTCGTGTCGCTCGATCCGGCGCTCGATGAGCCGGCTCTGGCGCGGGCATATGCCGAGCCCGAGCCTGTCATCGCGAACTTCACCGCTGCGGCCGAACGCCTGATCGCTCGCGGTGCGGACGTGATCATCCCCGCTGAAGGCGTGCTCGCCGAACTGCTCGTGCAGCATGGCGTCCGCATCATCGGCGGTACGCCGATGATGGATGTGGTCGGCGCGACTTGGGCCTATGCGCTCATGCAGATCCGTCTTTGGAACAGGACCGGGCTTCGCGTCGGGCGAAGCTGGCATCACAGGCGCGACGATCCGGCCCTCGTCGCGCGCCTATGGGAGCAAACGCAATGAAGGGCGAAGCCATCGCTCAGGTACCTGCAGTCTATCACCGCAAGCTCGGAGACGTCCTCGTGACGGGGCTGAGCGACGGCTACATGGACATGGGCTACGACATCTTCAGAAACATCCCGGAGGACGAGGTCAAGGAGATCATGGCGCATGAGCACCGGATCTCGCCGCCGCGCATTTCGATCAATGTCTTCGCTCTCCGTTTCGGCGGGAAGACATACCTCGTGGATTGCGGGTCGCAGCATTTCATGGGCCCCACCTGCGGCCGCCTGGCAGAGAACTTCGCGGCGGCCGGAATTGCGCCCGAATCCGTGAATGGTATCCTGCTCACCCATGTTCATCCGGACCATTCGAATGGTCTGACCGATGTCGAAAGCGGGCGGCTGCTCTTCCCTAATGCCGAGGTCTTCGTTCACCAGGCTGAACTCGACCATTGGTATGACGACGACGCGATGGCGAAGGCTACAGAGCGCCAGCGCCTGCGCTACTTCAAATGGGGGCGGGACCAGCTGGACCCCTATATCAAGCTCGATCGCGTCCAGACGTTCAAGGATGAGGAGATCCTTCCTGGGATCACCGCAGTCCCCTGTCCAGGCCATACGCCCGGGCACAGCTCCTTCGTCGTCTCGTCCGGACGAGAGTCCATGATCGTCTGGGGCGACACGGTGCATGTGCCGGAAATCCAGCTCGCCCGACCCAACGTCGCGATGCAGTTCGATACGGATCCTGAACTCGGCGTGCGTTCGCGCCAGCGGATATTCGACATGGTGCTGGCGGACGATCTGCTCGTCGCCGGAATGCATGTGCATTTTCCGGGCTTAGCACATATGAGGCG
>JARYGW010000036.1:15220-22717 GCA_033792295.1 Allobosea sp. | reverse complement strand
AAGCCGTAATCGGCGAGGATCCGGTCGGGATCACCGACGAAGTCGCGATAGGCGAAGAAGAGCAACTCGATCAGATCGTGAGGCACGGAAGCCGGGGCCGCTACGGCCGTCGCCACGGCTGACGTTACCTTCGGCGCGATCGGTTCCGGGCGGGTCAGGCTCTCGGCCAAAAAAGCTCTCCGAAAATTTAGGTCAACGTTGTTGACATATCTCAGACGGAAGATTACCAGTCAAGGGCGCTGAGCGAACGATTATTTCAAAGCGTATCGTGACAGCGCAGCTTTAGACTCAAGCTTGCGTTCCAAAAGCGGCTATGCCGGAGTTCGGACAGCAAGCACCCAGGAGAAGGTCCCATGTCAGTCATTCCTTTCGACCAGCGCGATGGCGTCATCTGGTTCGACGGCAAGCTCGTGCCGTGGAAGGACGCGAAGATTCACGTACTGACCCATGGGCTGCACTACGGTTCGTGCATCTTCGAGGGCGAGCGCTCCTATGACGGCGTGATCTACAAGTGCACCGAGCACTCGAAGCGTTTCCACAAGTCGGCCGAGATCATGGATTTCACGATCCCCTATTCGGTCGCTGAGCTCGACGAGGCCAAATATCTCTGCCTGAAGGAGAACGGCCTCAAGGACGCCTATCTCCGTCCGGTCGCCTGGCGCGGCTCGGAGATGATGGCGGTGTCGGGCCTCAACAACACGATCCACACCGCGATCGCGGTGTGGGAGTGGCCGAGCATGTTCGACATGGCGGCTAAGCTGAAGGGCATCCGTCTCGACGTCGCCGAGTATCGCCGGCCCGACCCGGCCTGCGCGCCGGTCCGTGCCAAGGCGGCGGGACTCTACATGATCGCTACGCTTTCGAAGCACAAGGCGGAGCGCGCCGGCTATGCCGACGCGATGATGCTCGACTTCGAGGGCAATGTCGCCGAGTGCACCGGCGCCAACATCTTCTTCATCAAGGACGGCGTGATCCACACGCCGCTGGCCGACCGCTTCCTCAACGGCATCACCCGCCAGTCGGTGATCGACCTGTGCAGGCAGCGCGGCTTCGAGGTGGTGGAGCGGCGCATCCGGCCGGAGGAGCTGGAAGGCTTCAACGAGTGCTTCATCACCGGTTCGGCTGCGGAAGTGACGCTGGTCTCCGAGATCGGCCCCTACAACTTCGTCACCGGCAATATGGGCAAGGTGATCATGGAGGATTATTCGGCGGCGGTGCGTCCGCAGTCGAAGGCGGCGTAAGCTATCCGCGCCGTGCCCGAGCTTGATTCGGGCATCTCGAAACCAGTAGCCTTTTGGTTGCAAGACTCTCGGGCGGAGTTCCGTTCCGCCCGGGAGTGACCGCTACTTCGCCGTGCTGCGATACAGCGTGATCCAGTCTTCCGGTGCGATACCGCGGCATTCACCCATCATGGCGAGCTCCATGCGCACGAAGTCCTTGCCGTTCCAGGCATAGCCGCCGCTCACGCCGCAGTCGCCGATGCCGCGCCCCTTGGCAAAGAAGGCGAGATGACCGGTGCGCGGATCGAAGCTCGCATTTGTCAGTTCATTGCCATCATTGCCGTCACCGTCCGCAAAGCGCAGCGGCGTTGCCTTGGCAGGCTCGTTCTCCGGCGTGATGAAGAACGACGAGGAGAGATTGTAGGCGCCGCGCGAGCAGGCGAGCGCCACCAGCATGCGCTTGTCGCCGAGCGACCAGGCACTGTCGCCCTCGGCCGCATCGTCCTCGCAGGAATCGGGGCTTCGTTTCTTCAGCTCGGCGCGCAGGCGCCCGGCCTGCTGCTTCGCCGCCTTCATATCGAGCATGGGCGGTACCGGCGTAGCCGCAACCACCGGCAAGGCCGGTGCGGGTGGAACAGTCGCATTCGTGCCTTTGCGGACCAGCGCCGTGCCCGTGCCGAGTCGGCCCTGCTGCTCGTCGATCCAGAGCATCGCCGCGACGGAGCCGGCGAGCGAAACGCTTCCGGAGATGCCGGGCGCGCTTATCGTCAGCTTCGTCGCCTTGCGCGCGGCCTCGATCAGCGCGGCAGCATCCTCGGCTGAAAACGTCAGGGTGACGACATCGCCATCAGCCGCGACGGGAAGTGGTTTACTGCCGGCCGGAAACGCGGCGCCGTCGAGCTTGAGCTGCAGCGTGGCCGGAGGTTTCTTCCATTCGCCACGCACCCGCAGGAGCAGCCGCGCGGCCCCTTCCAGACCCGCCGGGCGTTCGAGGCGCAGATAGGCGACCGTTTCGGCCGTTTCGGGCGGCAGCGAAATCGCCGTGCAGGTCTTGACGTTGTCGCAGCCTGCCATCCAGTCGCGAAAGGTCTTGGGCTCGTCCGCGGCCGTGGCCATGGTGGTGAGGCTCAGCCACAGACCCGTTGCGAGGAGAAGCCGATCACGGAGCTTCTGCCCGTTCCGTGCCCTACTGATTCCAGCGCTCTGCTGCATCGTCGTCATCCGCTTTCGCTTCAACCCAGCCGCCGAGCGTGCCGTCGGCGCGATGTTCGCGTTTCCAGAAGGGGGCACGGGTCTTGAGGTAGTCCATCACGAAGTCTGCCGCCTCGAAGGCGGCACGGCGATGGACGGAGGCGGCAAGCACCAGCACGATCTGCTCGCCGGGGCGGATCAACCCGTAACGGTGGATCGCCGTGAGACCGAGCAGCGGCCAGCGCGTCGTGGCTTCCGACGCGACACGGGCGATCTCGGCCTCGGCCATGCCCGGATAATGCTCCAGCTCGAGCGCGGCGAGCGCACCGGCCTCGTCACGGCAAAGCCCGATGAAGGAAACGACGGCCCCGATATCGGTGCGGCCGGTGCTCAAGGCTGCGATCTCGGCCGAGAGGTCGAAATCTTCGCGCTGGATGCGGATGACGGGTGTCATGGCGGCCTCAGCCGCCGGTCATCGGCGGGAAAAAGGCGATCTCACGGGCATTGCCGATCGGGCTTTGCGGTTTGGCATGGACCTGATCGAGCGCGGCACGCACCACCGCCTCCTTGGCGAAGGCCGCCTCGTAATTCTCGCCGCGCGCCTTCAGCCAGCGCACGAGATCGGCAACCGTCGCGAGGTCGGCGGGGATGTCGAGCGTCTCGTTGGCAACGCCGACACGCTCGCGCACCCAGGCGAAATAGATGATCTTCACCGGACGCGTGTCCGTCTCGGTCATGGCGGAAACCGGGTTCATGGCATGCGCTCGTCTTCTTCGACGAGATAGCGGATACCCGCGTTGAAATAGTCCCAACCGGTATAGATCGTCAGGCCGGCGGCGACCCAAAGCAGGGTGATGCCGATCATGGTGTTGCCGGGGAGGACCTTGTCGCCCGCCGGGCCGGCGATCAGGAAGCCGAGCGCGAAGAGCTGCGCCGTCGTCTTCCATTTCGCGACCTTGCTAACGGGGACGCTGACCTTGAGATCGGCCAGGAATTCGCGCAGGCCAGAGACCAGGATTTCACGGCAGAGGATGACGATGGCGGCCCAGAGCGTCCAGCCATGGATCTGGCCGGTGTAGACGAGCATCAGCAGCAAGGCGGCGACGAGGAGCTTGTCGGCGATGGGATCGAGCATGCGGCCGATCGCCGATTGCTGGCTCCAGGCGCGGGCGATGTAGCCGTCGAGATAGTCGGTGATGGCGGCGAGCGTGTAGATCGCCAGCGCGAGCCAGCGCATCCAGTCGTCGCGCGGCCAGAACAGGATCGCCACCAGGGCCGGAATCGCCAGGATCCGGCCGTAGGTGAGGAGGTTGGGCAGCGACCAGGGGCCGCGCCGCCTGATGGCGTCTGGAAGAATCGTCACGAGATGCACCAAAGCAAGGCGGCCGTCGCAGCGTCAACACGCAACAGCGTGAATGTGGCAGAACTATCAGGTATCGTGAAAGAAATCGTGCACGGCCTTGGCCGTGGCCGCATTCACGCCGGGCGTGCGCATCAAATCGTCGAGCTTGGCGCGCTGGATCGCTTTCACGGTACCGAAATGCAGCAGCAGCGCCCGTTTGCGCGAGGGGCCGATGCCCGGGATCTCGTCGAGCGGGTTCTTCATCGTCTCGCGCTTGCGTTTGGCGCGATGAGTACCGATGGCAAAGCGGTGTGCCTCGTCGCGCAGGCGCTGGATAAAATAGAGCGCGGGATCGCGCGGCTGAAGCTTGAATGGCTCGCGGCCGGCCATGTGGAAGGTCTCGCGCATGGCATTGCGGTCCGCGCCCTTGGCAATGGCGACGAGCGGGATGTCGATGGCATTGAGCTCGGCCATGATCTTGCGTGCGGCTTCGAACTGGCCCTTGCCACCGTCGACGATGACGAGGTCGGGACGGGATGGGAAGGCATGGGGATCGCGCGGAGTGGTAACGGGAGAGGGACTTGAACCCCCGGCGCTATCTGCATCCGATGCGGGGGCGGCCTCCTTCGCCAGCTTGGCGAAGCGGCGCGTCAGCACCTCGCGCATCATACCGAAATCGTCGCCGGCGATGGTGTCGGTCGAGATGTTGAAGGTGCGGTACTGGTTCTTCACGAAGCCGTCCGGCCCCGCGACGATCATGCCGCCCACCGCGTTGGTGCCCATGATATGGGAGTTGTCGTAGACCTCGACCCGGCGCGGGGCGGTCTCCATCCCGAAGGCTGTGCCCAGTGCAGCAAGCAGCGATTGCTGCCCGGCATTTTCGGCGAGCTTGCGCGAAAGGGCCTCGCGCGCGTTCTTGACCGCGTGGGCCATCAGGTCGGCGCGTTCGCCGCGCTTGGGATGGGCGACCTCGACCTTGCGCCCGGCGCGGGCGGACAGCGCCTGTCCGATCAGTTCGATCTCTTCGACCGGATGAGAGAGCAGCACGAGCCGCGGCGGCGGCTTGTCGTCATAGAACTGGGCGACGACCGAGGACAGCACTTCGGCCGGGGTGAGCGAGCGGTCGGCGCGCGGGAAGAGGGCGCGGTTGCCCCAGTTCTGGTGATTGCGGAAGAAGAAGATCTCGACGCAGAAATGCCCGGCCTGCTCGTCTATGGCGAAGACGTCGGCCTCTTCCACCCCTTGCGTGTTGATATCCTGCCCGGACTGCACCGCCGAGAGTGCGGCGAGACGATCACGATAGCGCGCGGCCTTCTCGAACTCGAGTTCTTCCGCCGCTTCCTGCATCCGGGCCGAGAGCAGTTGCTTCACCGCCGAGGAGCGGCCGGAGAGGAAGTCGCGCGCCTGGCCGGCGAGGGCCTGGTAGTCGGGGATCGAGATCTCGCCGGTGCAGGGGCCGGCGCAGCGCTTGATCTGGAAGAGCAGGCAGGGGCGGGTGCGGTTTTCGTAGAAGGAATCCGAGCAGGTGCGGATCAGAAAGGCCTTCTGCAGCGCGTCGATGGTGCGCGTCACCGCCCAGACCGAGGCGAAGGGGCCGAAATAATCGCCCTTGCGGTGGCGCGAGCCGCGATGCTTGAGGATCGCGGGCGCATCATGGTCACCGGTCAGGAGGATATAGGGGAACGACTTGTCGTCGCGCAGCAGTACGTTGTAGCGCGGCCTGAGCTGCTTGATCAGGTTCGACTCGAGCAGCAGCGCCTCGGTCTCGGTGCCGGTGGTGACGAACTCCATATTCGCCGTCTCGGCGATCATGCGCGCCACGGCGTTGGTGTGGGCCATGCCGCGGGCATAGGAGGTCACGCGGTTCTTCAGGCTCTTGGCCTTGCCGACATAGAGCACCTCGCCGGCACGATCGAACATCCGGTAGACGCCGGGCTTGTTCGGCAGGTGCTTCGCGAATTGCTGGATGACCTCGATGCCGGCCTTGAGCGCGCCGGGCGCTGTCTCGGCGAGATCGAGCGCGGGTTCGGTTGCGGGGAGGGCGTCCTCCTCGTCCTCGAACTCGTCCTGGGGCAGATCGTCCTGACGCTCGCGACTCATGGGCTCCGTACTCTTTGAGCCTCATGTAGGATGCCGCAGCGGCTTCGTCATGTCAGGAGCCGACGCCCTCCCGCGATATCGCTCTGGTCAAGCCGCCGCGATGCAATCGATCTCGATGTCGAAGGGGCCGAACCAGTCCGGCACGCAGAGAAAGATGCGGGCCGGAGGATCTTTGGGGAAGTAGCGCGCGTAAACCTGGTTCACCGTCGCGAAATGTGCGGCGGAGGTGCAATAGACATTGCATTTGAGCACGTTCTCGAGCGACGAGCCGGCGGTTTCGAGACAGAGCCTCATCTGGTCGAGGACGATCTCGGTCTGGCGTTCGATCGGCATCTGGACGATCGTGCCGGTGGCGGGGTCAAAAGGCGGGATGCCAGAAACATAGAGCGTGTCGTTGTGGCGGACGACAGCCGAAACAGGCACCTTCAGGCGTTCGCCCCAACTCGAAAACGGCTCGACTCGGATGATCTCTCGACTCATCGGGCGGTGTTCCTGTCTTGTTTTCGGTGCATGTTGCAAAGCTTAGAGGGAACCGGACTCGTCGCAACGCGGAACGCTACGGCCCGGACCGAAGGATCGCCCAAGCGAAAGATGGAGATGGCGATGGTGAAACCGCCGCGCCGCGGCAGCATCATCCTGCTCAACGGCGCATCGAGCAGCGGCAAATCATCGCTCGCGCGGGCGCCGCAGGCGCGGATCGATATGCCGTTCTGGCACATCTCGATCGATCATCTGCGCGATGCGAGCGTGCTCCCGACGGCACGCATCCGCAGCAAGGAGTTCGACTGGCGCGCCATCCGCGAGCCGTTCTTCATCGGCTTCGAACGCTCGCTGCTGGCCTATATCGAGGCGGGCAACGACCTGATCGTCGAGCACATCATGGAGAGCGAAGACTGGCTGCTCAGGCTCGCCGATACCCTTGCCAGGACCTGTTCTTCGTCGACGTGCATTGCGATCTCGTCGAGCTGGAACGGCGCGAGCTCGCACGCGGTGATCGTCCGGTGGGGGATGCGCGACGCGACTATTTCCGTATCCACTCCTACTGCCTCTACGATTGCGAGGTGGATGGGACGCAGGACATGCAGGCCAATGCCGACGCGGTCATCGCTGCATGGAAACATCGCACAATCCCTTCAGCCTTCGATCGGTTGCGGGAACGGCGAGACCGGCGTTGAATCCATTTCAGCGATAGCTAGCACCATTCATCGAGGATCAGGCTCATGTCCCCGTCCGAGAGCACCCGGATCGTTCTCGCCTCCCGTCCGGAAGGCCGCCCGACTGCGCAGAACTTCAGATCGGAGCACGTCACCCTGCCGCCCCTTGCCGATGGGCAGGTGCTGCTCAAGATCCTCTATCTTTCCCTCGACCCGTATATGCGCGGGCGGATGAGCGCGGCGAAATCCTACGCCGCGCCGACGGAGATCGGGCAGGTGATGGAAGGCGGCACCGTCGCCGAGGTCATCGAAAGCCGCGACCCCGTCTTCAAGCCCGGCGATCTCGTGCTGTCCTATTCCGGCTGGCAGTCCCGTGCGGTGGCGGATGGCGGGCAATTGCGCAAGCTCGATTCGAAGAGCGCGCCGGTTACGACGGCGCTCGGCGTTCTCGGCATGCCGGGCTTTACCGCCTATGCCGGTTTGCTCACCA
>JARYGW010000036.1:260-15210 GCA_033792295.1 Allobosea sp. | reverse complement strand
GGGCGAGACGGTCGTCGTCGCGGCCGCGAGCGGGCCGGTCGGTTCGGCGGTTGGGCAGATCGCGCGGATCAAGGGCGCGCGAGCGGTCGGCATTGCCGGTGGGCCCGAGAAATGCGCCCTCGTGCGGGATATGTTCGGCTTCGATGCGGTGGTCGACCATCGCGATCCCGACATGGCCAACAAGCTCGCGGCAGCTTGCCCGGATGGTATCGACGTCTATTTTGAGAATGTCGGCGGCCATGTCTGGGATGCCGTGTTCCCGCTGCTCAATAGCTTTGCACGCATTCCGGTCTGCGGCCTCGTCGCGCAGTACAATGCGACGGGAGACTTTCCAGGGCCTGACCGCCTTCCCGTTCTGATGCGGCAGGTGCTGTCGAAGAGCCTGACGATCCGCGGCTTCATCCAGCGCGAATTCGTTGCCGCGCAAGGAGCTGCGTTCCGCGAGGAGATGGCGCGCTGGATCGCGGAAGGCGCGGTCAAATACAAGGAAGACATCGTCGAGGGGCTGGAGAACGCGCCTGGAGCCTTTATCGGCCTGCTGGAAGGCAAGAACTTCGGCAAGCTGATCGTCAAGCTCTGAGGCAGGGTGCCACGGGCAGGCCTTTTTCCTTGACCATGCAGCGGGCCTGCGGCCATCACCATGCGCCCGCTGCCGGATGTCGCTCATGCCCGTCTTCGCCATACCCTTTCCGATGATCGATCCCGTCGCCGTCCAGCTCGGGCCGCTCGCGATCAAATGGTACGGGCTCGCCTATGTGGTCGGGCTGTTGGGCGGCTGGTGGTATGCGCGGCTGCTCGTGGCCACCGATGGTCTCTGGAGCGGGCGCCAACGGCCGCAGCCCGTCGAGCTCGACGACATGCTGCTCTTCGTCGCCTTCGGCGTCGTGCTCGGCGGGCGCACCGGCTTCGTGCTGTTCTATGATCTGCCGCGCTATATCGAGCGGCCGCAGGATATCCTAGCGATCTGGCAGGGCGGCATGTCCTTCCACGGCGGGCTGATCGGCGCGACGCTGGGTCTCTGGCTCTTCGCCAGACGCCGCGGCTATCCCGCCCTTTCCGTGTTCGACCTCGCTGCGGCGGTCGTGCCGATCGGGTTGTTCCTCGGACGCATCGCCAATTTCATCAATGGCGAGCTCTGGGGCCGGCCTGCGCCCGATTTCCCCTGGGCGATGGTGTTCCCGAATGGTGGGCCGGTGCCGCGCTATCCGAGCCAGCTCTTCGAGGCTTTCGCCGAGGGATTGTTGCTGTTCGCGATCGTCAACCTGCTTGTCTGGTCGGGCTGGTTCCGTCGTCCGGGTTTCGTCGCCGGCGTGTTCGGCATCGGCTATGCGGTGGCGCGCATCGTCTGCGAGTTCTTCCGCGAGCCCGATCCGCAGCTTGGCTTCCTGTTCGGCACCTCCGTGAACGCGCTTTCGGGCGGCATCACCATGGGGATGCTACTGTCCCTACCCGTGCTCGTCGTCGGGATCTGGCTGGTGCTGCGCAGCCGGCGCGAGGTGGCGGCGTGAGCACGCTCAAGGCGGAGCTCATCCGCCTGATCCGCGACGAGGGGCCCTTGCCCGTCTCGCGCTACATGGCGCTGGCACTCGGCCATCCGCGCCATGGCTACTATATGACGCGCGATCCCTTCGGGCAGGAGGGCGACTTCACCACCGCCCCGGAGATCAGCCAGATGTTCGGCGAGCTGGCAGGCGATGGGGGCGCCGGTGCGTTTCCGGCTCATCGAGCTCGGACCGGGGCGCGGCACATTGATGGCCGATGTCCTGCGAACGACGCGGATCGTGCCCGGCTTCCATGCGGCGCTGTCGGTGCATCTCGTCGAGACCAGCCCGGTGCTGCGGGCAAAGCAGGCGGAGACGCTGCGTGGGGCCGATCCCGACTGGCACGATACGGTGGAGGCGGCGCTCGAGGGGCCGGTGATCGTGCTGGCCAATGAATTCCTCGACGCGCTGCCGCTCGACCAGTTCGTGATGACGGCGGAGGGCTGGCACGAGCGGCTGGTCGGGCTGAACGGCGATGGAGAGCTTGCCTTCGGCCTCGCGCTGGTCGGTGAGGATTCGCTGAAGCTCGCGGCGCCGGCAGGCACCGTCTTCGAACAGCCTTATGTCGCGCTCGATGTCGTCGCCGAGATCGCGCGTCATGTCGCGGGCCATGGCGGCGGCGCCTTGTTCATCGATTACGGCTCGATCCGTTCCGGCTTCGGCGACACGCTGCAGGCGATGAAGAGGCATGGCTTCGTCGATCCGCTGGCCGAGCCGGGCAAGGCGGACCTGACGGTGCATGTCGATTTCGAGCGGATGGGGCAGGCTGCATCGAAGGCCGGCGCGGCGCTGCACGGGCCGGTGACGCAGCGCGATTTTTTGCTGGCGCTGGGATTGGCGCAACGGGCGCAGATCCTATCGCAGAAAGCCGATGCGGCACAGCGCCGGGCGATTTCCGAGGCTTTCGACCGACTGACCCAGCCAGGTGAGACCGGGATGGGCGATTTGTTCAAGGTTCTGGCGTTCTCTCATCCCGGCCTGCCGCTGTTGCCCGGATTTGACCTTCATCGGGTGCCAGAGCAGGTCTGAGAGATGCGAGCGCGCGACCCGGTCCTTCCGGAACGTTGCGCCAGATGGGACGACGCCATGTTCATCACCTCCCCGGACCTCGCAGCCGAATCCGGCATCCGCCACGCCTTCTTCACGCGCGAGGGCGGGGTATCGGGGGGCATCTACGCTTCGCTCAACGGAGGACTTGGCTCCTCGGACGATCCAGCCGCCGTGCGGGAGAATCGGGCGCGGATGGCGCGGCATCTCCATGTCGAGCCCGATCAGCTCGTCAGCGTCCATCAGGTGCATTCGCCGGATGTCGCGCTGGCGACCGGTCCCTGGCAGGGCGAAAAGCCCAAGGCCGATGCGATGGTGACGATCTCGCGCAACGTCGCTCTCGGCATCTCGACGGCCGATTGTGGGCCGATTCTCTTTGCCGACGCCGAGGCGCGCGTGATCGGGGCGGCGCATTCCGGCTGGAAGGGCGCCTTCACCGGCATCATTGGCGCCACCGTGACGGAAATGGAAAAGCTCGGGGCACGGCGCGAGCGCATCCTTGCCGTGCTCGGGCCGACCATCAGCGCTGCCGCTTACGAGGTAGGGCCGGAATTCATCGAGCGCTTCAAGGCCGAGAACGCGACCTATTCCCGCTTCTTCACCGCCTCGGAGCGAGCGGCTCATGCCATGTTCGACCTGCCGGCCTTCATCGCTCTGAAGGCGCAGGAGGCGGGCATCGGCCGTTTCGTCGATCTTGCCCTATGCACCTATGGCGACGAACGCCGATTCTTCAGCTATCGCCGCACGACGCATCGCGGCGAGGCGGATTATGGGCGGCTGATCGCGGCGATCACGCTGGATTGAGGGGCGAATCCGTTCGGCCGGAGTCGTTTTCCGGATATCGGAGTTGCTCTGAACCCCTGTTCCACGGCCGATAGCGGTTGACGATGCACCGCGACGGCTTGCCGCATGACCGCTTCGGAGGCATCCTTCACGGGCGCCGGACGGAACGCATCGCTATCCGACGCGGTTTTTCCTCTGACGATGCCTGTGAGATGCGGGGGCTGCAGTGGAACAGATCTTGATGAATCTTGTCGCCGGCGCGATCGGTGGCAACGCGGCCGGCAAGGCCAGCCCGAGCTTCGATCTCGGAACTCTGGGCAACACGCTCTCCGGCCTGGTTGGGGGCGGGGTGCTCGGGCAATTGATTCCGCTGGTGATCCCGGCGATCAGCGCCGCGGCGCAGGGCGGCAATCTCAGCGTCGGCAGCATCCTCACCAATCTGATCGGCGGCGGCGCTGGCGGCGCGATCCTGACGGCGATCATCGGCGCGCTGAAGAACCGGGCGGCCTGAGGACAACTCCCTGTCGAAGCCGCATGTCTTCCGGCTTTTCGCAGGGCGGGATTGCACGTGCCAGTGTTGCATGAGCCGGAGCGGCGCTGCCAAGCTTCGCCGCTCTCCCTGCGACAGGGTTAGGTCATGCGTTCTGTTCAGTATTATTTCTCGCTGCATTCGCCGTGGACCTATCTGGGCAACGGCCTTTTCCACGACATTGCGCGCCGACATGGCGTGACCATCGACTATCGGCCGATGCCACTGCGTTCGGTTTTCGATGAGACCGGCGGCTTGCCGCTGCCAAAGCGGCATCCGGTCCGGCAGCGCTATCGGTTGGTCGACCTGCAGCGCTGGCGCGAGCGACGAGGCGTGCCGCTTGTTCTCGAGCCAAAGTATTTCCCGTTCGATCCGTCGTTGGCGGATCGCGTTGCCATTGCGATCGCGGCAACGGAGCACAGTCCGGCCGGGTTCATCGCCGACGTGATGGCTGGCGTTTGGGCGCGCGAGGACGATATGCGCCTGCCGGAAGCCATCCGCGCCTGCCTCGATCGTGCGGATCTGAATGCCGATGTCCTGCTCGCGCAGGCAGAGAGCGAACCCGTCAGGCAGCGCTATGAGGCTACGCTCCAGGAAGCGGTCGAAGCTGGAGTGTTCGGCGCCCCGAGCTATGTCCTCGGTGGCGAGGTGTTCTGGGGACAGGACAGGCTCGAATTGCTCGATTCGGCATTGGCGAACGGTCGGGAGCCCTATCGCTCGGCTCTCATATAATTGATAGAGAACGCTCGATCCGCTCAGATTGCGTCGCAATCTGAGCGACGCGTGCTCTGGCGAGGTGAAACTCCGTCATGTCACGATGTCGGGTGTGCGCCAGCCCAGATGCTGCCCGGCATCGACCGCGATCATCTGCCCCGTGACAGAGCGGGCGCGAGCGAGGTAGAGCACGGCTTCGGCGATCTCGTTCGCGTCGACCCTGTGACCGAGCAGCGTGCCAGCCGCCTCCTGCTCCAGCAACAGCGTGCCGTCATGCGGATTCGGAAAGGTCGGGCCCGGTCCGACGGCGTTGACGCGGATGCGTGGAGCGAGCGCCTGGGCGAGCGTGGTCGTCGCGGCGAGCAGGGCCGCCTTGGTCAATGTGTAGGAATAATATTGCGGCGTCAGCTTCCAGACACGCTGATCGACGATGTTGACGATGGCGCCGTCGCTATCCGCCGGCAGGCGGTTCGCCAGGGCACCGGCGAGCAAGGACGGCGCCCGCAGATTGATGGCGAACTGGCTGTCCCAAACGGCGGTATCGAGCGTGCGCACATCGTCGAGGACGAAGCTCGCGGCGTTGTTGACCAGCAGCGTGACCGGTCCAAGAGCGGATTCAACCGATGGAAGCAGATTCCGGACGGCCTCGGCATTCGCCAGATCCGCCTGGAAAATGGCAGCCGTCGCGCCTGCATCCGCCAGGCGCTCCGCCAATTCCTCAGCCTCGTCGTGATTGCTTCCATGGTGGATCGCGACGGCAAAGCCCGCGCTCGCCAGGCGTTCGACGATGGCGCGTCCGATACGTCGCCCCCCGCCGGTGACCAGCGCGACCTCAGCCATCGCCAGGCCGCTTTCCGATCGAATCGCCAGCAGGCGTGATTCCGGCGTCGCGTCGCAGGCGCCGTTCCCAATGCTTGGCGGCGCGCAGATAGCGATAGAAGGCGTAGTTCATCGCGGTCATAAAACCGTAGAGGCCGCGCAGAGCGTGGCGGCGGCCGAAATTCGCCGGAAACTCGGCGACGAGCCGGAAGGCGGAAACGGTCGCTCCGCGTGCGTCCAGGTCGTCCGCCTGTGCGTCGCTATAGGCGTTGAGCTTGTCCATCTGCTCACCGAGCGATCGCACCGAGAAATGGTGGATCGTGCCCTTGAGCTTCCCGACCTTCGTTCCAGGCGAGAGATCGACACGGTCATGGACCGGCGAGGGCGAGTAGCGCCCTTTCGATTTGCGATAGAGCCGCACGGGGGAGAGGGTATAGGCGAAACGGTGCGGCGCCTTCTCGCCCGGGAAAATCTCGGCGATTCGCATTTTGTAGGCATCGGCGGCCGGTGCGCCCGCCTGGAACAGCGTGGCGATTTCGGCAACGAGATCGGCGGGCAGCACTTCGTCCGCGTCGAGATTGAGCAGCCAATCATGGCGGCATTGCTCCTCGGCGAAGCGCTTCTGCTGACCGTATCCCGGCCATGGATTGAATATGACGCGGGCGCCCAGGGCTTCCGCCACGCCCTGCGTGCCGTCCGTCGAGCCGGAATCGACCACGACGATATCGTCGCTCAGGGAACGGGCCGCAGCGATGGTATGGCCAATCCGGTCATATTCGTTCTGCGCAATGATAAAGATCGAAAGAGGCGGCACGGTTTCGTTCAACCCTTGGGATTTCGAGGCTTAACCACGCTGGAAGAAGACCGGCAAGGTAAGCGCCGAAAGTTCTCGGTTCACTACGGGAACCTTGTCGGAGAAGGAGCGTTTCACCGCGGGCTTTCCGTGACAGCGGAGAGGCTCGTGCCGTTCTATTAGTATTCGATTTACCATGCGCTCCTCCTGGATCGGGGTTAACTCGGTTTTACCTATTTGCGTTCAGTTATCGCATTCGTGCCGCATTTCTGCCGCGGTCTGCAAGGCAGATGTGTTGCCGGTGCAACAGACAAAAGCGATGACTGGTTCTATATAGTCATCATCGAAATCACCCGCCGGGCCCTCCGGCGACTGCGACGACTAAGGAGTATGTCATGAAGAAGTATCTGCTTGCGAGCGTTGCCGCTCTCGGCATCATCGCTGCCGGCGCCGCCTCCGCCGCCGACCTGCCGTCGCGCAAGGGCCCGGTTGCCGCCCCGGTTTACATCCCGCCGGTCTTCACCTGGACCGGTTTCTACGTCGGTGCCAACGCCGGCTACGGCTTCGGCAACGTGAACACCAACGTCGCCAACAACATCGGCGACCTCGACGGCTTCGTCGGTGGTGGCCAGGTCGGCTACAACTACCAGATGGGCCAGTTCGTGCTCGGCCTCGAAGCCGACCTGCAGTACGCTGACCTGAACACCGGCCGCAACGTCTTCGGTGATCGCGTCAAGACCGACTACTTCGGCACGGTTCGCGCTCGCGCTGGCTTCGCCTTCGATCGCTTCCTGCCCTACATCACCGGTGGTTGGGCCTACGGCCGCACCAAGACCGACATCGGCACGCTCGCCGGCGTCGTCTCGGACGAGAACACCCACACCGGCGGCTGGGTCATCGGTGGCGGTCTCGAGTACGCCTTCACCAACAACATCATCGCGGGCGTCGAGTATCTCTACGTCGACCTCGGCGAGAAGCGCGTCCTCAACTCGGGTCTCAAGGTCGGCACCGACTTCTCGGTCGTCCGCGCCCGCCTGAGCTACAAGTTCTGATCCGACCCATCATCGGATTTGAGCGACCCGGTGGCTTCGGCCACCGGGTTTTTTGTTGTCCTCAGCAACCGCTCGTACCATGCAAAGAAAAGCCCGGTCCTCGCGAGAGTACCGGGCTTTCTTACGAAGGCTGTTCTGTCGGCTGCTGGAGCGGAGGGCTTGCGCCTCAACCTTTGAAGCGCGTGCTTTCGAAGGCCGGAACGCGGGTCGCGAAATCGTCGAGCCAGGCGACAAGCCGGGGATGCGCCGCGCGCCACTTGCCCGCGAAACGCAGATCGAGATAGCCGAGCGCACAAGCGAGCGCGATCTCGCCGATCTGTGGGCGATCCTTCAGCACGGGAGGATTGGCCTCGAGCGTGGTGAGCGCCCGCGTAATCTTGCCGTCCTGATGCGCGAGCCAATTGGCGTCGCGCCTCTCTTCCGGCCGGAAGCGTCCTTCATAGACCTGCAGCAGCGCCGCATCGCAGATGCCGTCGGCGAGAGCCTGCAGGCGAAGCTGTGCAAAGCGGGCGGTGCCGGCCGGGATGATTCTGCCGCCGCCGGACAGGTGGTCGAGATAGTCGACGATCACGCGCGAATCGAACAGCGTCGTGCCGTCTTCCAGCACGAGCGTCGGAATCTTTCCGAGCGGGTTCTGCTGGCGCAGCGACTCGGCGGGATCGGTGGTGTCGGCCACGACGATCTCGATACGATCCATCAGGCCCAGTTCGAGGGCCGCCATCTTGACCTTGCGGCCGAAGGGCGAGGCGGGAGAGGAGCGCAGGACGAGCATCGGTCGGAAGCCTGAAAGCGAGGGAAGGGGGCGATCAGCCGTCAGGGCGAATCTGTTCGCATAGATAGCGCGGCTTCTGCCCTTGCGCGAGGCGTTCCGTCAGAGCGGGCAGCAGGGTTTCGGCTTCTTCGGCGAGCTTCCAGGGCGGGTTGGCGATCAGCAGGCCGGTCGCACCGAGGCCTCCGGCGGCTTCCGGGCGGTCGACGTCGATCTCCAGGCGGAGCAGGCGGCCAATGCCTGCCTCCCGAACGCCGTCCGCCATCGTCTCGACGGCCGTCCGGTCCTTGATCGGATACCAGAGCATGTAGATGCCTGTCGGCCATTTGCGGTGGGCGGCGATGAACTGTTCCGTCAGCGTCGCGAACTCGTCCTTCTCTTCGAAGGGAGGATCGATCAGAACGACGCCGCGCCGCTCCTTCGGTGGAATATTGGCACGAAGCGCTGTCCAGCCGTCGATCGCCAGCGCCTTGCAGCGTCCATCGCGCGCGAGCACTTCGGCGAGCTTGCGGTAGGTTGGCGGGTGGAGCTCGGCGGCGATGAGCCGATCGAAGGGGCGCATGGCATGGCGGCAGAGCCAGGGCGACCCGGGATAGGCGCTGGGGCCATACTCGGAGCGGATGGCGGCGAGCGCGGCGCGATAGGGCTCGAGCACGGCTTCCGCTGCGGCTGAAAGCGGTGAGCGATCGAGCCGCGCCACGCCGTCCTTCCATTCATGCGTGCGCAGCGCTTCTTCCGAGTCGAGATCGTAGCGACCGACGCCGGCATGAGTGTCGATGACGCGATAGGGCGTGGGCTTGGCGTCGAGATGCTGCAGGATGCGCGCGAGCACGGCGTGCTTCAGCACGTCGGCGAAGTTTCCGGCATGAAATCCGTGGCGGTAGTTCATGCGGCGCTTCTATAGCATCGGACCGAAAAGTGGAATCCACCCTTCAGAAAAATCCGATGCGATATCAGTGTGATAGATCACCGTCGCCGCGTCTGCCGGGACGCGGCGACGGTGATCTATCGCATTGGTTCAAAAAGGGGAGTGGCGCCAGCCGATCAGTGCGGCGCCACCACCGTGACATTACGGGCACGGCAGCCTGAGCGGTCGACTTGTTGGCAGGTCCGGAAACCGCGCAGATCCTTGCTGAAGCAGATCCGGACCTCCTGCAGCACACCACGCTTGCAGGTGACCGACATCATGTCGGTGCGCAGGCCCGGATTGGCGTCGACGAAGGCGCGTTCGAGGTCGAGAACCGTCCAGCTCTGGCCGCTCTCGGACTTGGCGAGGGCTGATGGGATCACAACCTTGTCGCGAGCGCGGCGGACATCGCGGAAGTAGTCGGCAGGGCTCGAACCGGTGCAGGTCCCGTGCTTGCGCCACTCGTAGCGGGCGAGGCCTTCGGTCGGATAGACTCCTTCGGCCTCCGCCATGGCCATGCGCGAGGGCGAACCGCCGGAAAAGCCGCAATCGCTCGGATAGCCGCGCTCATATTGCGGCCACAGGCCGTGGACGACGAAGCGCAGGCCATTGCCGTCGGCGCATTGTTCGCGGTTGCGCGAACGATCCCCGTCGAGCTCGCAGAAGCCCGGCGACCAGGACAGCGCCAGCACATAGAAGTCGAAATCACCCGGCGCGCCGCCACGCTGGCCAAATCCCTGCGCCTGGGAGGGATTGGCGAGGCAGAGCCAGGTCAGGGCCGCGACGGCCAGTCGCCGAAGCATAGCGGCGCGCTCAGGGGCGGGCCATCTTGCAGTCGGGCGCGTAGGAGCGCTGCCGGTCGAGGCCGGCGACGCACCAGTTGACGTTCCAGGTCATGCCGAACAGGCCGAGATTCTCCCGGACCGAATAATCGACGCGATGGAACACGCCGTTGTTCAGCATCAGACGGGCCGTGCAGAAGCGGCGCGGGATGAAGTCGTCGCCCCAGGACCGAAAGCCGAGCTGTGCGATGCGATCATAGGAGAGCGCCTGCAGCGGCCCCCAATAGGTAGCTTCGCGCGAATCGAACGAGTTCGTCAGATGGGAGAGGACTGCCGGGTCGTCGCAACCCGGCAAGTTGCCATACATCGGAACGATACGTTCCTCCGCCCGGTCCGGCGGCGCGACATAACGCCGCCCGGCGGCATCGGCGGAGGCGAGGCCTGCCAGGCAGGCGAGCGAGACAAGGGCGGTGCGGAACAGGGCGCGGCGCATGGAATCAGGCCTCGTAAAGGCAAATGCGAGTTGTGCTTACGATGGCCGTCCGCCCGGCAAGGGTCAAGGCGCTGCACCCCGACGGCGTTCCGCGAGCAGGCCATTGTGGCATTTCCGCCCAGGAAGAGGGCTGCCTGGCCTTGCGCCGGGCGCCAGCGGCCTCCCATGCGCGTGGGGTGGCGGGCGCGCGCAGGATCGGCGACAGTCGTGACAGAGAGGGAGGTGACATGGACGATTGCTTCGACGATCCCGCTGCGCGCATCGAGGATGCCGCCTCGCTGCGCAGCCATGTCGGCCCCGTGAGCCCGGTGGTGCAGAACAAGGTGCTCGACCGGCTCGACCGCTTCTGCCGGGATTTCATCGCGCTCTCGCCCTTCCTTGTGCTGGCGAGCAGTGACGGCAAGGGTGGCGTGGATGCAAGCCCGCGTGGCGATGCGCCCGGTTTCGTGCGCGTGCTGGACGATCGCACGCTGCTCATTCCCGATCGCCGGGGCAACAACCGTATCGACAGCTTCGGCAATGTCGTGTCCTCGCCCGGCATCGGCCTCGTCTTCATGGTGCCGGGCATCAACGAGACGTTGAGGGTCAACGGCAAGGCGCGCGTGACGCGCGACACCGAGCTGCTGGCGCCTTCCACTGTACAGGATCGGCCGCCGGTCACCGGCTTCATCGTGTCGGTCGAGGAAGCCTATTTCCATTGCGGCAAGGCGCTGATCCGCTCGAAGCTGTGGGACCCGGCCTCGCAAGTGCCGCGCCACAGCTTCCCCACGCTCGGCCGCATCGTCGCCGAGCAGACCCGGCTCGTCGAGGCGGAAGTGGCGGATCGCAATCTCGAGGAAGCTTATCGCAGCCGCCTCTACTAGATCATCGCGCGTCCTTCCGGACGCGATAACGATGATCTATCTCATTGCTGGCGCATCGGACCGAAAAGTGGATTCCACTTTTCGGTCCGATGCTCTAAGCCGCCGTGCGCTCTCCGTCAGAACGAGGCCTCGGGTCTCGCAGCCTCGTCAGGGTTGTTCCAGAAGCGGCTTGTTTCCGAGCGATGTCGAGGGCGCGCGTCGAACGTCGCTCCAGCAGGATCAGCGTCAACCCCGCCAAGACGATCAGGGCTGCCCCGCAGAGCATCGTCGGAGTGGGCCAGTCGTTGAAGAAGAGCCAGCCGAAGAGCAATGCCCAGATGATGAAGGTGTATTGATAGGGAGCGACCACTGAGGCTTCGGCGAGCTTCAGCGAGCGCGTGACGCAAAGATGGCCAAGCAGGGCGACCACTCCCAGCAGGGCAAGGAGGCCGAAATCGCGAAGCGTGGGCATCACCCAGCCGAAAGGCAGCAGGGCGATGCCGAGCATGAGTGAGCCGAAGGTCTGCCAAGCGACGAGCGTGACGTCGGGCGTGCCGCGCAGGTGGCGCCCGGCGATCAGCAAGGCCGCGAACAGAACGCTGCCGGTCAGCCCTAGCAGGGCCGGGGCCGAGAAGCTCGCGCCGGACGGCGCCATCGCCAGCGCGACGCCCAGGAAACCGAGGCCTGCCGCCGCCCAGCGGGCGGGGTCGACCTTCTCGCCCAGCAGCAAGGCTGCGAGCAGCACGGCCCAGACCGGTGCGGCCATCCAGAGCGTCATCGTATCGGCCAAAGGCAGATAGGTGACGCAGACATAGAAGAGGGTCGATTCGGTCGCACCGATGAGGACGCGTAGACATTGCAGGCGCGGGCGCTCAGGTCGCAATGTTCGGCGGAGACCTCGCCTGAAGATGAAGGGCGAGAGCACGAGCAGAGCTGCGGCGCTGCGCACCAGCATGAGTTGGCCGGGCGCGTAGGTTGAGACCAGCCACTTGCCCATCACGTCGTTGAGCGAGAACAGCAGGATTCCGAACAGCATCGTGGCGATGCCGGCCAGGGAAGCGTTGCGGGCGGTCATGACGGGCTGGTTCCTCGGGGCCTCTCCACTGGCCCAGCCGTCCGGCGCTGGCAACCCCGTCCGGGCCGGTCCACGACTCGATCATAAATTTAAGTGTTGACTTAATTAAGTAAGTGATGAATTTTATGGCCATGGACCGTTTCGCTGCCCTCGCCGAACCGACGCGTCGCCAGATCGTGGAGATGCTGGGGGAGAGTCCGCTGGCTGCCGGCGAGATCGTGGCGCGGTTCCAGATGAGCGCTCCGGCCGTCTCGCAGCATCTCAAGGTGCTGAAGGAGGCAGGCCTCGTGCGTGTCGAGGTGGCGGGGCAGAGGCGGATCTACAGCCTCGATCCGGCTGGGCTCGATGCCTTCGAAGCCTGGGTGCGCAAGGTGCGCGGCTTCTGGAGCGCGCATCTCGATCTGCTGGAGCAGGAGCTTGCGAAACCCGATTCAGACGAGGGAGAGGAGCGATGAACGATTATGGCGTTGTGCTGGAAAGCGGCGCGGTGCGCTTCGAGAGGCTGTTGCCTGGGCCGATCGAGCGGGTCTGGGCCTATATCACCGAGGGCGACAAGAGATCGAAGTGGTTTTGTGGCGGCGATGTAGAACCGCGTATCGGCGGTGAGGTCGCGCTCTTCTTCAAGCATTCGCGGATCACCGATGAGCCACCACCGGACAGCGCCCGCAAGATGAACGACGAAGGCGCTCTGATGAGCGGCACCGTCACGGCCTGGGACCCGCCGCATCGTTTCGCCTTCAACTGGTTGGGCATGGGCGATCCGGATTCGGATGTCGAATTCCAGCTGTCCGAGGCCGGCGACAAGGTCCGCCTCGTGCTGATCCACCACCGTCTGGCGACGAAGGATCGGATGGCGATGATCTCCAGCGGCTGGCACCTGCATCTGGGCCTGTTGGAAGACCAGCTCACCGGCGCGCGGCCGCGCGGCTTCTGGTCGGTTCACGATCAGCTCAAGGCGGAATATGCCGAGCGCCAGAAGGGCATCACGCTCTGAGGGCCACCGTGCGACAACGGAAATGCCCGGCGGCGCGGGCATTTCCAGGGAAGAGCAGGGCCTCGGGAGGGACAGGACCTTCGTGGCGCCGATGCTCGCCGGGACGGCCCGGCAGTTTGCCGACGGTCGCATTGCTGCCGCGACATGATCATGAAATGACCTGATCGACTTCAGGCTCTGAACCCATTCGCGGGGTCGAATCCATCGTTCATCCGCAAACGATGGAAGGAACTCCGATGCGAATGACCATGCTTGCTACCGCCGGTGCCGCGCTCATGCTCGCCGGCGCTGCCCATGCCCAGTCCTCCTCCTCGACGGAGCGGGCTCCGAGCCCGCCGCCGGCCGCTGCGCCGCAAGCTCCTTCCTCCACGCAGGCGCCCTCCTCGACGCCCGCCATCAAGTCGGTCAACGTCGTCGACTTCAACCAGCTTCCCGACGCGACGAAGACGCAGGTCGATACCCTCGTGGCAAAACGCTCGGCGGAAGAACGTCAGCAGCTCCAGAGTGCGATCGAGAGCGCGCCCATGGTGAAGACGGCGGTCGAAGCCAAGGGCTTTTCCTCCCGCGATGTGCTGATCGCGCAGATGGACCAGAACGGCGAGCTGACCGTCATCACCCGCAAGCAGGGCTAGATCGCCCTGCATCCTGTTCTTCCGGCTGGGCGCCCGAGGCGCCGTAATGCCCGGGAGATGTCTCAGAGGCTTGCCGCCGCCCGCGCTGCCTGGTCGTATTGGCCGGAGAGCGAGCGCATGGCGGCGGCGATGTCGGATAATTGCATCGGGTCGATCCCGGTGGCGCGGACGGATTTGACCAGGAGCTGCTCGCGGATCTGCGCGTAGCGCCGGCAAGCCTCCTCGCCGGCCGGAGTGACCTCGACGGTCTTTTCCTTGCCCTTGCGGCCGCTCTTGAGCAGTTTCAGCCGCTCAAGCTTCTTCATTGAATAGTTCACCAGATGCGTGTCCTCGATATTGAGGACGAGGCAGACATCGGCGAGCCGCTTCGGCTTGCCGCGATGATTGACATTGTGCAGCACGAGCACGTCGAGCGGAGACAGATCGGCGATGCCGGCTGCTGCCATGCAGCGGATCATCCAGCGCTGGAAGGCGTGCACCGTCATGTTCATGGCGAACTCGAATTCCGAGAGCGCGGGCAGCGCTCCGGAGGCGAGATGGCCGGAAGAAACGATTGGGCCGAGCGTGTCGGCGGGCGGAGAGGTCATCGCGCTCGATTACCCTAGATATGGAAGCGCTGCGTCATCCCGGACAGGCCGCGTGAGCGGCGCCGACCAGGGACCCATGCCTGAACTCTTCCAGTATGGATCCCGGGTCTCCCTTCGGTCGTCCGGGATGACCGTGAGTTGCGATGCCTTGCGGCGAGACTGTCGTCTTACATCTTCTTGTAGGCGTCGATGATCGCCTGACCGTCGGCACCGGCTTTCTTCAGCCAGTCGGCGGTCAGCGTTTCGCCCGCCTTCTTGAAGCCGGCGGCGAGCTCGGGCGAGGGCGGCTGCACCTTCATGCCCTTGGCCTTGAGCTGGTCGAGATACCAGCCGGCCTTGTCCTGCCACATCTTCCAGCCGCGCTCCTCGGCCGTGGCCGCGGCCTTGACGATCGCGTCCTGCGTCGCCTTGTCGAGGGCGTTGAAGGCGGCCTTGTTGACGAAGGTTGCGTCCTTCGGGATCCAGGCCTGCACGTCGTAGAAGTGGTCGAGTGACTCCCACACCTTGGAATCGTAGCCGGTGCCGCCGGACGACATGAAGGAGTTGACCACGCCGGTCGCCAGCGCCTGCGGCAGCTCCGCGGCCTGGATC
>JARYGW010000036.1:0-250 GCA_033792295.1 Allobosea sp. | reverse complement strand
CTCGCCCAGCCGCGCCGTGCCGACATTGTAGGAGCGCCATTTCAGCCCCTTCATGTCCTCGATGGTGTTGATGTCCTTCTTGGCGTAGACGCCCTGCGGCGCCCAGGGGACCATGAAGAGCAGCTTGATGCCCTGGGAATCGAGCTTCTTCTCGACCGCGGCCTTGGAGGCGGCGTAGAGCTTCTTGGCCTCGGGGAAGCTCGTCGCCAGGAAGGGCACGACGTCGATGCCGAAGATCGGATCCTCGTTC
>JARYGW010000369.1:0-5009 GCA_033792295.1 Allobosea sp. | reverse complement strand
GTAGTAGTTCACCACCACGCCGAAGCCGGCGCCTTGCGCCTTGTGCAGATTGAGCGCCGCCGGCTCGTAATTCTCCTCGATGCCGGGGAACTTGTCGGCGAAATCGGGAAAGATCTTCAGCCACAGATTCTGCTCGAGCCCGGCGGCAAGGCCGTCGCTGCCCGTCAGGACGAGGTCGAGATCGGAACGGCCCGCATCCTGCTGTGCCTTGATCTTGCTCGCGAGTTCCGGCGCCGGCGCCTTCACATAGGTGATGCGCGAGGCGAGCTTGGGGTTGGCGTTCCGATAATCGTCGAAAGCCTGCTGCATCAGCGCGAGCGCGCCGCCGACATCGATGATGTTGATCGCGACCGGCGCAGACGGCAGCGGCGGCGAGGCGGCGAAGGCGCCGCTCGCTCCGGTTGCCAATGCGCCCAGCCCGCCCAGCACCGTGCGGCGGTCGATTCCCGTCTTGAACTCCGTCATGATTCTCCCCTCTCTTGTTTGATGGTGACGTCTTCAGGCCGCCGCAGAAGCGGCGAATTCACGCGTGATGTCGCCGATCCGGGCTCGGGTGACCTGCAGTTCAGGCGACCATGCGATCTCGTTCTCCGGCAGGACGATACCGGCCTTTTCCAGAGCGCCCGCGATCGCGGCGAGCGGGTGGGTGGAAGCCATCGCGACCGCCTCCCCCGGCGTGGCGATGCCCCAGGCCACGACATTGCGCACCGCCTCGTCGAGCTTGAGCGCCGAACCCGCGAGCGAGACGCCGCCGGGCTGGCGCACCGAGCCGTCGACCGCGAGGTCGACCGGCATGCCGGCGAAGCTGTAGCGCCCCGGCTCGGCGCCGGCCGCGACCACTGCGTCCGTGACAAGGATCGAGCGTTCGAGGCCCTTGGCCCGGATCAGACTCTTCAGCGCCCTGGGATGGATATGAATGCCGTCGGCAATGAAGCCCGCCATCAACCGGTCCTCCGCGAGCTGCGCGAAGAGCGGATTGACCAGCTTGTGCATCTGCTGCGGCAGGCCGTTGCCGAGATGGGTCGAGAGCGTCGCCCCTGCATCGGCGGCTGCCGCAACGACCTCGAAATCCACCGACGCATGACCGATCGCCACGATCTTGCCCATCGCAACAAGCGCCGCGACCGCAGCGATCCCACTCTCGATCTCCGGCGCCAGCGTCACCATCAGGATCGGCCGTCCGAGCTTCCGCTCCAGATCAACGACCAGATCGGCATCCGCCGCCGTCATCGCCTCGGGCGGGTGGCAGCCGGCATAACCCGGCGCCGGATTGAGGAACGGCCCTTCGAGATGGTAGCCCGGGCACATCAACGGTCCGAGCCGGCTCTCGGACACCGCTTTGTCGAGGGCCGCGAAACGCGCTTCCAGCTCGTGCGGATGCGCGGTGATGACCGTCGGCAGGCAGGTGGTGACGCCCGTCGTCAGCATCGCCTCCAGCGCCCGGTCGAGTTCGGCGGCCGTGATCGTTCCGGAATTGAAATCGACCCCGCAGAAGCCGTTGACCTGGAGATCGACGAGGCCGGGGGTACGCATTTCTAGCCCTTCCGCGTCAGCAGGGAGGCGGCGGCCGGGTCGATGAACAGCACGGTACGCGGATGCTTCTGCAGGATCGAAGCGGGGCTGAGATTGCTGATCGGCCCTTCCAGCGCCGCCTTGGTGGCCTCGGCCTTGCGCGTATCGGAAACGGAAAGAACGATCAGCTCGCTCTTCATGATCTGGCGAATGCTCATCGAGATAGCCCGCTGCGGCACCGCCTCGAAGCTCGGGAACCAACCTTCGCCGAACTGCTGGCGCCGGCAGGCTTCGTCCAGCGTCACGACGATATACGGATCCTCGGTGTCGAAATCGGCAGGCGGATCGTTGAAGGCGAGATGGCAGTTCTCGCCGATGCCGGCGAAGCAGACCGCGATGCGACGACCGGCGATCAGGCTGTTGAGCTTCGTCACATTCGCCTGCACGTCGCCCTCGCCATCGACCGGGACGAAGGTCGGCGCGTTGTTCAGTGGCGCCAGGAAGCGCAGGTTCAGATAACGCCGGAAGCTCGCCGGGTGGCTCTCGGGCAGGCCGACATATTCGTCGAGATGAAAGGCTGTGACCCTTGACCAATCGATGCCCTCGGCCTTGACCAGATGGGAGAGCATCTCGAACTGGCTCGCGCCGGTGGCGACGATGATCGAAGCCGCGCCATCACGCGCGATCGCCGCCCGGATCGCCTCCGCACCCAGCGCCGCGGCCTGCCGGCCCAACTCGTCCTTCTCGGAAGCGACATGCATCTCGATCATGGATTTTTGAACCTTTTGCGCAGCAAATTTTCCGATATTCTGAAATTGAGCTTCACCAAGGTCACACCGAAACGCAATGATTAATTTTGAACGCAACTGTTCCGAAACATTGCGCGTGGCTGCGAAGCTGCCATGAGCCTGGTCACGCTCGACGAAACGCGCTTCACCCTTGCGCATCAGCGCGACTGCGCCCGTGCCTACAGGCTGGTTCTCGCGGGCCAGGCCCATTCCCGTGGTGAGCTCAGCCATCTGCTCGGGCTGCGCTCGACCAGCACCTCCCGCGTCGTCGCCGATCTGGCCGCCAGCCGCCTCGTCATCGAGACGACGGGTGAAAGCGCCGGCCGCGGTCGACCCGCCGCCATCTTGCTCGCCCATACCCGGCGGATCGGCGCCTCCGTCATCCATGTCTCGAGCCAGTCCCTCTCCGGGGCCCTGGTCGATCTCAACGGACACCTGATCGCCGAGCACCGCATGCCGATCGAGGCGGAAGCGAGCAACGCAATCATCGCCGAAGCGATGGCCGGTCTGGCCCGAACCCTGCTCGACGCCATGCCGGCCGGCATGAGCCATGCCGGCACGGCCGTTTCGCTTTCCGGCCTGATCGACCTGCGTCGCGGCCAATGGCTGCTGGCCTCGCGCTGGCCGCGGATGCGGGGACTCGACATCGCGGCAATCCTCGAACCGATCGCCGGCCCGGTCGAGATCTGCCGCAACCTCGACGCCGAATTGCGTGCCCGCGCCGGACGAGAGCCCGACCAATTCCGTGGCGGCACGCTATTGCTGCACTGGGGCTGGGGCATCGGCCTCGCCTACGCGGAGGACGGCAGGCCTTTCGCACCGGCCGGCTCCTTCGGAGAGCTTGGTCACTGGCGACTTGCCGCGCTGGGCGAGCGCCGCTGCGGCTGCGGCAATACGGGCTGCCTCGAAACGGGAGCGGCCCTCTGGGCGCTGCTTCCCGTCCTGCGTCGACATTGGCCTGCGCTCGACGAAGATGAAAAGCGTCTGGCGCGGCAGCTCGCCAGCCTCGACCTCGTCGCCTTACCCGAAATCGACATCGCCTGCCGGTCGCTGGCGCGCGCTTTGGCCAATGCCTGCCGGCTGCTGTTCCCGACGCGGATCGCAGTCAGCGGCCCCTTCGCCGCCAATCCGCAGCTTTGGGCCCATTTCAACGCCTTGTTCCGTGCCGAAGGCACGATGGACGGTTTTGCCGTGCCCGATCTCGTCAATGTCGACGCCAGCCAGATCTACGAAATTCACGGCGCCGCCGCTCCGCTCCTGAGCCGCGCGGCCGAAGCGCTTCTGCTCTCCCACGCATAATTGCCAGCCAGGCGCCCCGAAAACGGCTGCCGCCCATGCGATGGATTGCGCTTGGCATCGACGAAAGTGGTGCACTAGTATCCCAGAAGAAAGGCTCCGCGGCGTCACTCATGGCGTCACAAGAGAGCTGCAAACCCAGGGAGAGATCATGACCCACCCGACACGACGCACCGTCATGGCCGGTGCCGCCGGCTTTGCAGCACTGCAGGCAGGCGGCGCCTTCGCGCAAGCCGCATCCGGCCCCGTGGCGCTCAACATCATCGACGTCGCAGGCAACCTGCAGCTTACCCAGGCGGCCATCGAGCGCTTCGCCAAGGAGAACCCGAAGCTCGTCTCGCGCCTGAACTTCTCGCGCGCGCCTTCGCCGGAACTGCCCGGCAAGCTCAAGGCCCAGCAGCAAGCCAACCGCGTCGACATCGACCTCGTGCTGACCGGCCCCGGCGCCATGTCGGATGGCATCCAGCAAGGCCTTTGGGTCGATGTCTGGAAGTCGCACGCCAAGGATTTGCCCAAGGCCGAGGAGATCTATCACGAGCAGGCGCTGATGATGCAGCGCAATTTCGGCCAGAACGAGGGTGTCGCCGTCGTCTATTCGCCCTCCGGCCCGCTCTTCGAATATGCGCCGGATCGGCTCAAGACTGTGCCGAAGACGGCCGAGGAGCTGCTCGCCTATGTGAAGCAGAACCCCAAGCGCTTCACCTATGCCCGGCCGGTCAATTCCGGCCCCGGCTGGACCTGGCTCATGGGCCTGCCCTACATCCTCGGCGATTCCGACCCGAGCGATCCGATGAAGGGCTGGGACAAGAGCTGGGCCTATCTCAAGGAGCTCGGCACCGGCATCGACTACTATCCCGGCGGCACCGCCGCCACGATGAAGGAGCTCGGCGAAGGCACGCGCGACGTCATCGTCTCGACGCTGGGCTGGGACATCAACCCGCGCGCGCTCGGCATCGTGCCGAAGGAGGCCAAGGTCTTCGTCCTCGACAAGACCCACTGGATCCCGGACACCCAGTTCATGTGCATCCCCAAGGGCGTGCCGGCCGAGAGGATGCCGGCGCTGCTCGCGCTGATGTCCTACATGCTGAAGCCCGAGGCACAGGCCTATACCTTCGACAAGGGCTATTTCTATCCCGGCCCGGCAGTGAAGGGCGTGACCCTCGCCATGGCTCCGCAGGAAAGCCGCGACGTGCTCGCCGAATTCGGCCGCCCGGAATACGACAATCTGATCGAAAGCCTACCGACCAAGCCACCGCTGACGCCGGAGCGCCTCGTTGCCGCCTTCCGCCGCTGGGACCAGGAAGTCGGCGTCGGCCACGGGGCGCCGCAATAGCATGCGTTTTGCGGCCATCGGCCTCGACCACCGCCATATCTATCATATGGTCGGAGGTCTCCTCGAAGCCGGCGCAACCT
>JARYGW010000368.1:0-5037 GCA_033792295.1 Allobosea sp. | reverse complement strand
GGCGTGGTGCGCGCCGTCGACGGCGTCGATTTCAGCGTCGCGAAGGGTGAGACACTCGGTATCGTCGGCGAATCCGGCTGCGGCAAGTCGACGACGGCGCGGCTCGTCATGCAGATCATTAAGCCCGACCTCGGCGAGATCCTGTTCGACGGCGAGGCGGTGGGCACCCGGGCGCTGGGCCTGCGAGATTTCCGCCGACAGGTCCAGATGGTCTTCCAGGACAGCTATGCCTCGCTCAATCCGCGCCTGACGGTCGAGGATACCGTGGCCTTCGGTCCGCGGGTCCACGGCGCTTCGCCGGCTGCGGCGCTCGCCAAGGCACATGACCTGCTGCACCGCGTCGGGCTCGAGCCCGGCCGCTTCGCCGGCCGCTACCCGCACGAGATCTCGGGGGGCCAGCGCCAGCGCGTCAACATCGCCCGGGCGCTCTCGCTCGACCCGCGGCTGGTCATCCTCGACGAGGCGGTCTCGGCTCTCGATAAATCGGTCGAGGCGCAGGTGTTGAACCTGCTGCTCGACCTCAAGCGCGATTTCGGCCTGACCTACATGTTCATCACCCATGATCTCAACGTGGTGCGCTTCATGTCGGACCGGATCATGGTGATGTATCTCGGCAAGGTCGCCGAGGTCGGCGCCTCCGAAGCCATCTTCGAGACGCCGGGCCACCCCTATACGGCGGCGCTGCTCAATTCGATGCCGTCGATGGATCCGGACAACAGGACCGAGGAGGCGCCGCTCGCCGGCGACCCGCCGAACCCGATCAACCCGCCGAGCGGCTGCCGCTTCCACCCGCGCTGCAAATCCGCCGCGACTTTGTGCAGCCATGCCGAGCCGGCGCTCAACATCATGGTTGGTGACCATCTCGCCGCCTGCCATCTCGTCGATCCCTCCTCCGGTCATCCAAGGCTCGTGGCGGCATGACCGGCATGCAGGCAAACATCGTCGAGGCGCGCGGCCTCACCGTCGATTTCCGCGGACCGAAGGGCATGATCCGGGCCGTCAGCGGCGTCGATCTCGCACTGATGCCGGGAGAGACGCTGGCATTGCTCGGCGAATCCGGCTCAGGCAAGAGCGTCTCGCTCAGGGCGCTGATGCGGTTGCATCCGGCCTCGGCGAAGATCGGGGGGAGCGTGTGCGTCGACGGGCAGGACGTGTTGGCGATGAATTCTCGCGCGCTTTCGGCCTATCGCGGCAAGACCGTCTCAATGATCTTCCAGGATCCAGGCCTCGCCTTCGATCCGGTTTATCGCATCGGCGATCAGATCGCTGAAGCGGTGATGCGCCACGAAGGCGTTTCCCGTGCGGAGGGCCGCCGCCGCGGGCTCGAGCTGTTCGAGCGCGTGCGCATTCCCTCGCCAGAGCGTCGGCTCGACAATTATCCGCATGAGATGTCAGGCGGCATGCGCCAGCGCGCCATGATTGCACTCGCTCTCGCCTGCCGGCCGAAGGTGCTGCTCGCCGACGAGCCCACGACGGCGCTCGACGCGACGGTTCAGATCCAGGTGCTGCTGCTCCTGCGGGAACTCCAAAGGGAATTCGGCCTCGCCATCGTCCTCGTGACGCACGACATCGGCGTCGCAACCGAGACGGCCGATCGGATCGCGGTGATGTATGCCGGGCGCATCGTCGAGAGCGGCTCCTGCCGGGATATCATCCACAACGCTGCCCACCCCTATACGCGTGGGCTACTCGCCTCGCGTGCCCATGGCGCTCTGGGGCCGAACGACAGGCTCAAGGCGATCCCCGGCTCGCCGCCAGACCTGGCGGCACCGCCACCGGGCTGCGCTTTTGGTCCGCGTTGCGAGCATTTCGTCGAGGCCTGCGCCAAAGCCACGCCGCAATCCGTCCTGGTGGAGAGCCGGCACGAGGCCCGCTGCCTCCGGCTGGCCTGAGCCGGTCGGATTCGCATCGCGATGTTGGCATGACAGTCGCGGATCTAAATTGATGCGCGAGCGTTCGGCAGTGGTCGGGAGGCGCTTCGCCAGAGAAGCCACGCGATGATCTCGAAGTCGATCGGCTGTTGCGCCAACATTGTGGCGACGCGCCGGCGGGGATTGGGCGAGGCTTAACGGTCCTGAAACGTCGTTAGCACTTCGCGGCCCCAGCGCAGCAGGTTGCCGCCCATGAAGTCGTCGATGTCTTGCCCCGCATGGATGATGTGGCTTGAGTCGAGCTGGTCCAGCCGGGAGACGCAGCGGCCGAACGCGCTCTTGCTTGAGCCGAATGTCGATGATCGCCGGGCTGATGCGGGCGGCGGCGGGGATAGTCTCCGGCGTTCGGCCTGTCCAGCACGGGCGGGTTACGAAATCGCGGCACAGTTCCTTGATCTCGATAAGCGTCTTACCCGGCCATGGCCGGGGGGAGTGGGCATGGTTGGTGTGGCGGCTCGCGGCTTCGCCCAGGCGTGGGGGCCGCGGTGTAGAATACGCTCCTTGAGGCGGACCACGTGACCAACGGACCGCCCAAAGAACAATATCACTTGAAAATAGCACCACTTGGAATTGCTCACCAAGGTCTCGTTCAAGATCCTTGGCGCTCCTTCGCGCATCAATAGACTTGCTCGAATGAGGCAGTTGCGAGTTCAATATCCGGGCAGTTGCGATGAAATTTCGTACTTGGTCGGCGCGGCGTGGCGTGTTTACCTCGGTGCTTCTCGATCGGAGTTTTCGATGTCCGTCCGCATCGCCTTCGGCGGTTTCCTGCATGAAACCAATACCTTCGCGCCGAGCAAGGCGGGGATGGAGTCCTTCCGGCAAGGCGGAGGCTGGCCGCCGCTGGCGCGAGCCGAGGCGATCTTCGCGGCCGTCACCAACGTCAATGTCGGCGCTTCCGGCTTTCTCGACATGGCCCGCGAGAGGAGTTGGGAAGCCGTGCCGACGCTGTGGTGTGCCGCTAGTCCCTCGGCCCATGTCACGGCCGACGCTTTCGAGACGATTGCGGGTGAGCTCGTGGAGCGCATCCGCGCGGCGCTGCCGGTCGATGGTGTCTATCTCGATCTACATGGCGCGATGGTGAGCGAGAATTTCGACGACGGCGAAGGCGAGATCCTGCGCCGCGTGCGGGCCGTGATCGGGCCGGACGTGCCGATGGTCGCGAGTCTCGACCTGCATGGCAACGTGACGCCGCTGATGGTCGAGGCTGCCGACATGCTGGTCGCCTATCGCACCTATCCGCATGTCGACATGGCCCTGACGGGCGCCCGCGCCGCGCAGGCCCTCGCCGGCCTGCTCGGCGCCGGGAGGCGCCCGGCCAAGGCTTTCCGGCAAATTCCCTATCTCATCCCCATCGCCTGGCAGGCGACGGCGATGGAACCCTGCCGCACGATCTACGCCGAACTCGCCGCGCTGGAGGGCGAGGCGGTACCGAGCCTCTCTTTTCTTCCCGGCTTCCCGGCAGCCGACTTTCCGGATTGCGGACCCACCGTCGTGGCCTACGGCACGACGCAGGCCGAGGCCGACGCCGCGGCCGATGCGGTCGCCCGGCGGGTGATGGCGAGCGAGGCGGCTTTCAAGGGCAAGGTCTTCGAACCCGATGCCGGGGTGCGCGAGGCGATGCGGCTCGCGGCGAGCGCGACGAAACCGGTCGTCATCTCCGATACGCAGGACAATCCCGGCGCCGGGGGCGATTCCGATACGATGGGCATGGCGGCGGCCCTTGTGCGCAACGACGTCGATCGCGCCGCAATCGGCGTCATCGTCGATCCAGAGGCTGCCGCCGCTGCCCATGAGGCGGGCGAAGGCGCGACCGTCACGCTCGCACTCGGCGCGAAGTCCCGCATTCCCGGCGACGCTCCGCTGGTGGCGAGCTTCACCGTGGAGAAGCTTTCCGACGGGCGCTTCGTCGCGCCGGGGCCCTTCTATGGCGGTTCGCGCATGAATCTCGGGCCGAGCGCCTGCCTGCGCATCGGCGGGGTGCGCATCGTCGTCGGCTCGCGCAAGGCGCAGATGGCCGACCGGGCGATGTACCGGCAGGTCGGCATCGAACCGGAGCGGCAGGCGATTCTCGTCAACAAGAGCTCGGTGCATTTCCGCGCCGATTTCGAGCCGATCGCCGAGACGATCCTCGTCTGCGCGGCACCCGGCCCGATGCCGGTCGATCCGGCGGCCCTGCCGTGGCGCCGGCTGCGCCGGGGATTGCGCACGTCACCGCTCGGCAGGCCGTTCGGCTGAACATATCCTCCCTCGCATCAGCCTCTCATCGCCTGGAGTCTCCATGCCCGTCCTGCCGCAGATCGAAGCCTTCAAGGATGACCTCACGGCGATCCGCCGCGATCTCCACGCCCATCCCGAAATCGGCTTCGAGGAGGTCCGTACCGCCGGCATCGTCGCCGACAAGCTGAGGGAGATGGGCATCGAGGTCCATACCGGTATCGGAACGACCGGCGTCGTCGGCGTGCTGCACGGCCAGGCCGGACCGGGCCGGCGCATCGGGCTGCGGGCCGATATGGACGCGTTGCCGATCCAGGAGACCACCAACCTGCCCTGGCGTTCTATCGTGGCCGGCAAGATGCACGCCTGTGGCCATGACGGGCACACAACGATGCTGCTTGGGGCCGCGCGTTACCTCGCGGAGAACCGGGGCTTCAAGGGTACGGCGATCTTCATCTTCCAGCCGGCGGAAGAAGGGCTCGGCGGTGCGCGCCGGATGATCGGGGAGAAGCTGTTCGAGCGCTTTCCCTGCGACGAGATCTACGGGTTGCACAACGCACCCAATCTCAAGCCTGGCCAGATCTCGGTCTTCCCCGGCCCGGCCATGGCCGGGGCGGATTTCTTCGATATCAGGATCACCGGCAAGGGCAGCCACGGTGCCATGCCGCATATGGGGCGCGATCCGGTCATGGCGGCAATGAGCCTCGCCGCGGCGCTGCAGACCATCGTCAGCCGCAATGCCGATCCGCGCGAGGCCGCCGTGCTCTCTATCACCCAGGTTCATGCCGGTTCGGCCTACAACGTCATTCCCGAGGAGGCGGTGCTGGCTGGCACGATCCGCACCTTCTCGGAGGAGACGGGGGAGCTGGTGCGCAGCCGTATGCGCGAG
>JARYGW010000367.1:0-5190 GCA_033792295.1 Allobosea sp. | reverse complement strand
CAGCGCGGCCATGCGGGGCCGCGCTGCTGCAACACCGCGTGCTAGCCGGCTTGTCAAGCAAAGCTGCCGGCTCGCACGGTTCCGACCAGCTTGACTTGGTTGAGTCAAGAATGGAATATTTATTCCAACAGGTAGGAAACTAAAAAAATCCTGCCATTTCAGGGGAGGTCCGGCAGGTGCCGCAGACCGCAGTTTTCCAGCGCAGCCTTGAGGGGCGGGTGGCGATCGTCACCGGCGGCAGCCAAGGGCTGGGCGAGGCGATCGCGCGCGAATTCGCCGCCCGCGGTCTCCGGGCCATCCTGTTGACGGGGCGCAACCGCGAGCGCGGCGAGGCGGTTGCGGCGAGCCTGCGCGCCGAGGGCTGCGAGGCGCGTTTCCATCAGGTGGATCTCGCCGATCTCGACGCGGTGCGGCAGATTGTCCCGGCCGCAGCGGCGGCGTTCAATCATGTCGACATTCTCGTCAACGCCGCAGGCGACACCGACCGCGGCACCATCTTCGATACGGCGCCCGCGCTCTACGAGCGGATCATGGCGGTCAACCTGCGCGCGCCGTTCTTCCTGATTCAGGACGTTGCCGATCTGATGCGGCGGCAGGGCGTTGCCGGCGCCGTCGTCAACATCCAGTCGATGTCGGCCCATGGCGGCCAGCCCTTCCTGTCCGCCTACAGTGTCTCGAAGGGCGCGCTCGCGGTGCTGACGAAGAACGCGGCCTATGGGCTGATCAAGCACCGCATCCGCGTCAACGGCCTCAATATCGGCTGGATGGCGACGCCCGGGGAGGACGCGATCATGAAGCTGCGTCATGACGCCAAGGATGGCTGGCTGGACGAGGCCGCGGCCTCTCGGCCCTTTGGCCGGCTGATCGACCCGCGCGAGGTCGCCAAGGCGGTCGCCTATCTCGCTTCCGACGAATCCGGGCTGATGACCGGCTCCAACATCGATTTCGACCAGACCATCCTCGGCGCGCATGACTAGCGCTCCGGCTATATTCGCGGCAGGACGGCCGGCAGACGGACCATAGGACTGAAGACGACCATGAAGATCGGATTGCTGGGCGCCGGCCGCATCGGGCGCATTCACGGGCTGAACGTCGCTGCGCGCGGCGATGCCGAACTCGTCGCCGTCACCGACGCGATGCCGGAGGCCGCTGCGTCGCTCGCCGCCGCGACCGGCGCCAAGGCGACGAGCACGGAGGCGATCCTGGCCGATCCGGCGATCGACGCGGTGCTGATCTGCACCCCGACCGACACCCATGCCGACCTGATCGAACAGGCGGTCTCCGCCGCCAAGGCGGTGTTCTGCGAGAAGCCGGTCGATCTCGATTCGGCCCGCATCCGCCGCTGCCTCGCCACGGTGGAAAAATCGGGCAAGCCGCTGATGATAGGCTTCAACCGCCGCTTCGATCCGAATTTCGCGGCGCTGGAGAAGCGGCTGCGCGCGGGCGAGGCCGGCGCCATCGAGATCGTCACCGTGATCTCGCGCGATCCCTCGCCGCCGCCGGTCGATTATGTGAAGCGCTCGGGCGGGCTCTTTCGCGACATGATGATCCATGACTTCGACATGGCGCGCTTCCTTCTGGCCGAGGAGCCGGTCGAGGTCTTTGCTCTGGGCTCCGCCCTGGTCGACAAGGGGATCGGCGAGGCCGGCGACGTCGACACTGCCGCGGTGGTGATGAAGACGGCTTCGGGCCGCATCGCCCAGATCTCGAATTCGCGCCGCGCCACCTATGGCTACGACCAGCGCATCGAGGTTCATGGCTCCAAGGGCATGCTGCGCGCCGGCAATATCCACGAGACGACTGTCGAAAGCGCCACCGCTCTCGGGTTCCGGGCCGATCCTGTCCAGAACTTCTTCCTGGAGCGCTACGCTGCCGCCTATCGTGCCGAGCTCGACGCCTTCATCGCCGCCTGCTCCGGCAAGGTCGCCCCTTCGCCGACCGGTCTCGACGGGCTGAAGGCGCAGATCCTCGCCGACGCCGCGACCGAGTCGGCGCAGACCGGCAAGCCTGTCCGCGTCGATCTGGAGGTTGGCCGATGACCCCGACGGAACGCGACCTGCGCTATTATGCGGCGCTCGGCCTCGCCGCCGAGGCGAGTCATCTGGCGCTCTCCTATTTCAACAAGCGCGAGTCGCTCGGTATCACCATGAAGGGCGCGCAGGACTGGTTGACCGTCGCCGACGGCAAGGTCGAGGATTTCCTGCGCAGCCGGCTTTCCGAGCTCTTCCCGAACGATTCCGTCATTGGCGAGGAGGGCGGCGGCAGGGCGTCCGACGCGGTCTGGATTCTCGATCCGATCGACGGCACCGCCAATTTCGCCCATGGCGACCGCAACTGGTGCATCTCCATCGGCTTCCTCGCGAATCGCGAGCCCGAGATCGGCGTCGTCGCCGCTCCGGCGCTCGGCGAGGTCTATGCCGCCCGCCGCGGTGCCGGCGCCACCCTCAACGGTGACGCGATCAAGGTCTCGGGCGCCGCCGACATCGCCCGCGCCTCGGTCGAGCTCGGCTGGTCGACGCGCATTCCCGCGGCGAGCTATCTCAAGGTGATCGAGCGCGGCTACGCGGCGGGTGCCGCCGTGCGGCGCGGCGGCTCGGGCACGCTTGGCCTCTGCCATGTCGCGCATGGCAGCAGCGACGCCTATGCCGAGTTGCACATCAACGCCTGGGATGTCGCGGCCGCCATCGTCATCGCCCGCGAGGCCGGCGCTCACGTCAACGATTTCTTCGCCGGCGAAGGCATTGCCAGAGGCAATCCCATCCTCTGCTGCACGCCGGCCCTGGCGGAACGGCTGAAGGAGATCACCGGAATCGTTTAGCCGGCACGCTATGTCGTTGACCTTTTCGGCCAAGTCGTTTCACTTTCAAGACAATCGCAAAACCGGACGTAAGAGGCCGGTCCACTCGATCAGGGAGGTTATCATGCAGTCGAAATCCTGGCTCAGGGCGGGGCTTTTCGCCGCCCTCGCCACGGCGGCCTTTGCCGCGACGCCGGTCCGCGCTCAGGGGTCGCTCGTCATGTATTGCGGCGTCCAGGAGGAATGGTGCCGCGCCATGTCGACCGCCTTCGAGAAGGAGACCGGCATCAAGGTCGCGATGACCCGCAAATCGGCCGGCGAGATCTATGCCCAGCTCAAGGCCGAGGCTTCGAACCCGCGCGGCGACATCTGGTGGGGCGGTACCGGCGACCCGCATTTGCAGGCGGCGGAGGAAGGGCTGACGGTCGAATACGAATCGCCCCTGAACAAGGACCTCAACGACTGGGCGCTGAACCAGTGGAAGGCCGCCAATCACCGCACCATCGGCATCTACGCCGGCGCGCTCGGCTTCGGCTTCAACACCGAGCAGATCAAGGCGAAGGGCATCCCCGAGCCGAAATGCTGGGCCGACCTGCTCAATCCGAAGCTGAAGGACGATGTCCAGGTCGCCGATCCGAACTCCTCGGGCACGGCCTACAACCTGCTCGCCACCGTCGTGCAGCTGATGGGCGAGGAGAAGGGCTTCGATTATCTCAAGGCTCTGCACAAGAACATCAGCCAGTACACCAAGTCCGGCGCCGCGCCGGCCAAGGCGGCAAGCCTCGGCGAGACGGCCGTCGGCATCGTCTTCATCCATGACGCGGTGGTCTTCGCGGTGCAGGGCGATCCGATCAAGCCGGTCGCGCCCTGTGAGGGCACGGGCTACGAGATCGGCTCGATGTCGATCGTCAAGGGTGCGCGCAATCTCGACAACGCCAAGAAGTTCTACGACTGGGCCCTGACCCCGGCCGCCCAGGCGCTCGCCGCTCCGGCCAAGTCCTATCAGGTGCCGTCGAACAAGGCCGCGCCGGTGCCGGCGCAGTCGCCGAAGATGGATCAGATGAAGCTGATCAACTACGACTTCGTGAAATACGGCTCCTCGGCCGAGCGCACCCGCCTGCTCGCCAAGTGGGACAAGGAAGTCAAGGCGCTGCCGAAGTAGGACTGTGTCTCCCCGGCGTGTCTCCGGGGCCACCTCGGAAACACGCCGTCATCCCGGGCTTGACCCGGGATCCATGCCGGAGCGCCTCCGAGCGACGTTCAGGCGTTGATTCCGGATTTCCGCTTCGCTCCGTCCGGGATGACGGAGCGGGCCTGCATCGAACCGCACCAGAAACGCGAAGACCGGCTGGAACCGGCCCGGATCATTGTCGAGAGGGAACAGGGCAACCATGGCGCCAGCGACGCGACTCGTGCTGCTGATCGGCTGGCTCGGCTATGCGCTGATGCCCTGGTACCTCGTCGAGGGCATGAGCCTGAGCGATTGGGGCTGGCTTGCCGAATATCCCTTCGGCAAGGCCGGCAGCGCTTTGGCGCTGGTGCTCTCGGGACAGACGCCCTGGCTCCTGCCGCCCGGCATCGCGCTCGCCGCGGCGACCCTGTTCTGGCGCAGCGGCGACCGTCAGCGCACGGCCCGCATGTTGATCTGGGCTGGCTTGCTCGGCCTGCTGCTGTTCTTCGCCCAGGCCTTCGCCATCGTGCTGAAGGACCAGGGCATCGCCTGGCTGGCCGCCCTGCTCGGCGGCGCCGGCGCGACGCAGCGCGGCATCGGGGGTGGCGCCTTCCTGACCTTGCTCTCCCTGCTCTTCCTGCTCTGTCACGGGCTCGCCTATCGCGGCGTCTGCCGGGGCGATCTCTTCACCGTCTCGACGATCGGCCTGATCATTCTGCTGATCGCCATCTTCATCTTCTTCCCGGTCGCGATCATCCTGAAGAGCGCGCTGGTTGACCAGAGCGGGGCCTTCGCGCCGGTCGCCTTCGTGGACGCCTTCCTCGATTCCTCGATCTGGGGGCTGGGCTGCGTCACCAGCAACACCAATTGCGGCGTCGCCTGGAACACGCTGATCCTCGCCGTGCTCTGCGGCGTCATCACCACCCTGCTCGGCCTGGCCTGCGCGCTGCTGATCCTGCGCACCGGCATGCCGGGCAAGCGCATCATGCGGGCGCTGACGGTGCTGCCGATCATCACCCCGCCCTTCGTCATCGGCCTCGCGCTCATTCTGCTCTTCGGCCGGGCCGGCGCGGTCTCGACGCTGCTCTACGAGTGGTTCGGCGTCCCGCGCTCGCGCTGGCTCTACGGGCTGCCCGGCGTGTTGCTGGCGCAGGTGCTCGCCTTCGCGCCGATCGCCTTCCTCGTGCTGATCGGCGTGGTGCAGGGCATCAGCCCGAGCCTC
>JARYGW010000366.1:0-5227 GCA_033792295.1 Allobosea sp. | reverse complement strand
GCCGTAGACGAGGCCGACCACGCCGGCCGGCAGGCCGGCGTCGAGGAAGCAGCGGATGAGTTCGGCCGGAGACGCCGGCGTCTCCTCGGGTGCCTTGATGATGATCGAGCACCCCGCAGCCAGCGCGGCGGAAAACTTGCGCACAATCTGATTGATCGGGAAATTCCAGGGCGTGAAGGCCGCGACCGGCCCGACCGGCGTCTTGAGCGCGAGCTGGGTTACCCCGGCGGCGCGGGCGGGAATTACCTGACCATAGGTTCGCCGCGCCTCTTCGGCGAACCAGTCAATCGTGTCAGCAGCGCCCAAGGTCTCTGCCTTCGACTGGGCGAGTGGCTTGCCCTGCTCCAGGGTCATGATCGCGGCGATCCTGTCCGAGCGCTCGCGCAACAGATCGGCCGCCTTGCGCATCAGCTTCGAGCGGTCAAAGGGGGAGGTCGCCGACCAGATCGCGAAGCCGCGTTCGGTGGCTGCCAATGCCCGGTCGAGATCGTCCCGGCTCGCATGCGCGACCTGGCCGATGACGGCCTCGGTGGCGGGGTTCACCACATCAATCGTCTTGCCTGTAGACGAGGCGGACCAGGAGCCGCCAATCATGAGCGGCGTATCGGGGTAGTCTACCATGGCTCGCTGTCTCCTCGCGCCTGCCTGTCGAAGGATGGATACGCTCAAAATTTTCCACTGTACGGAAGCCGTTTTTCGCAGAGAGGAAATCGGTTGACAAGATAGAGGCTTGAGATTTAGCTTAAAAATGGAAATGGATTTTCACCAGATGGAAAATGAAGACAAACCGGGCAGCGATGACAAGTCAGGCAGCGTGCGTTCCGTCGCCCGCGCACTCGGCCTGCTCTCTGCTCTAGATCGCAAGGGGAAGAACCTCTCCGAGATGGCTGCCGCAGCGCAGATCAGCGTGAGCACCGCCTCGCGGCTGCTCGGAACGCTGGTGGCGCACGGCTTCGCCGTCCAAGGGAGCAATAACCGCTATGTTGCGGGGCTGGCACTGACGACCCTGCTGCACGAGACCGATCGCTGGGCGCCGCTGCGGATGCTGGCGGCAGAATCGACCAGCGCCCTGTGCGCTGAACTGGACGAGACTTCCGCCTTCTTCGTGCAGATGGGCGATGATCGCCTCTGCATCGATTCAGCCGAGTCCAGCCAACTGGTTCGGCGTGTCCGACTGACCGGCGAAAAAGGCAAGATCTACCGAGGCGCCGCGGGGAAGGTGCTCCTGGCCTTCGGCCCGGAAGAGGCCGTCGACGAGATTCTCGGCGACATTGTGAGCTTCGAAATTCCCGGCCAGCGCGATCGGACGGTCGATGAGCTGAAGGCGGAGTTGGCCCAGACCCGGACGCAGGGCTACGGCTTCAGCCATCATGAATCGACCAGCGGTTCCTGGGCGGTCGCGGCTCCCGTCTTCATTCGGGGTAGGCTTGTCGGCGCTCTGAGCGCCGTCATTCCGGATCACCGCTTCGGCCAGGAGCCGCTGGCTGCTGCGATTGAGGCGACTAAGCGCGTCGCCGCCGAATTCTCAAAAACATCCTAGATGATGACGGAAGTAATGGCATGACCCGAATTACCAACATAGACCGGATCGATATCACGGACATCCTGAACAAAGTCGCCTATATCCTCGATTCCAACGAATACGACCGGATGGGCGAGGTCTTTGCTGACGACATTCGGTTCAGCAATCCGGGGCGTCTCGCCGCCAACGGGCTGCCGGAGTTGATAACGGCGTTCAAGAGCCTTCCCGCGCCGTCCCTCAGTCATCACATCACCAATATTCTCCTGTCCGGCCGCGAGGATGGAACAGTCGAGACGAGGTGCAAGGCGCTATCCCAGCGCGCGGACAAATCGATGGCCGCAGCCGAGTACACCGACATCATCAAGAAGACCGCCGCGGGCTGGAGGATCGCCTTCCGCACCATCAAGCCGCTGTAACGGATCAGAATTTTTGCCCCTCCCCGTTGTCGTCATGCTGACGGCACCCGCCGAGATCGAGACGGACAGACATGTCGAAATATGACGTGATTATCGTTGGCGCCGGGCATAGTGGTCTGGTCGCGGGTTTTTACCTCGCGAGGGCTGGGCTCAAGGTGCTGATGCTGGAGCGTAGCCATCAGGTCGGTGGCACCTGCATTACCGAAGAGGTCTTCCCAGGCTACCGCGGCAGCAGCATTGCCAACTCCTGTCATAGTCTTGATCCGCGTATCGCGGGCGATATGGAGCTAGAGAAACACGGGCTGAGGCTGACTCATCCTGCGCTCAATTCGCTGACCCTGTTTTCCAATGGCGACGCGCTGGTCATGTGGCCCGAGCGCGAGCGTCGTCGGGCCGAGATGGAGCGGCTTGCCGAGCCCGGCGACATGCAGGGTTTCGCCGATGTGATGCAGTTCTACCAGGACGTGGCGAGAAAGATGGCCGTGTCCTTCTACGACCCTGCCCCCTCTCTGGAAGAGGTCGCCGCCCGTTTCGTCGAGCCCGCCGATAAGGAGGCCTTCAACCTCGTCATGTTCGGCAGCGTCTCCGACGTGCTGGACCGCCACTTGAAGTCGCCATGGTTGAAATCTTTCCTGGCCGGCACCGCGATGGCGACAAATCTCGTCGGCCCCCGGACGCCGGGCAGCGGCTACATCCTGCTGCAGCGTCCGCTGCAGGAAGAGTCGATGCGTCGCAGCGGTGTGTTCTTCGAGAGCAACGAGCTGATGATGAAGAATGCGTCGCCGATCGGTGGCGTGGGCGCCGTCACGCAGGCCATGGCTCGATCGAACGAAAGCCTGGGCGTCGAGATCCGCCTCGAAGCGCCAGTGCGGATGCTTCTCTGCGACGACGGCAAGGTCAAGGGCGTCGTGCTGGAAAGCGGCGAGGAGATCGAAGCATCGCGGGTGCTGGCGAACGTCAACCCGAAGACGTTGTTGACGAAGCTCGTGCCTGCGAACCAGTTGCCGCCCGCCATCGAAGAGCGGGCCAGGAAGCTGACGATGCATGGCTCGTCGTCGAAAGTGCATCTCGCTCTCAAGGGCACGCCGCGTTTCAACCGCGCCCGAAACGACGAGGAGAACACCCAGTTCCTCGGCACGAATTTCCGTGTGGTTCCCAGCATCGACGTCCTCCAGGAGAGTTACAACGAAGCGACCATGGGGCGCTGGTCACCGCATGTGACGATCTCCGGCGTGGTGTCTTCGGCTGCGGATCCCGACATGACCCCGCCCGGCTGCCATTTCATGAGCCTGAGCGTTCGCGGCACCCCGTATCATCTCGCCGAAGGAACCTGGGACGATCAGCGTGAGGCGCTCGGCAATGCCGTCGTCGAGACGCTCAGTCGGAACATCGGCAACATCAAGGACATCCTCGACGGCATCAGTGTCTACACGCCCGTCGATCTCGAGCGGAACTACGGCATGGCCGAGGGCAATGGTGCCCATGGCGACATCGTGCCGGGCAAGATCTTCGACGCACGGCCGATGCCGGGTTGCTCGAACTACACGACCCCGATCGAGGGGCTCTTCATGTGCGGCGTCGGCAATTGGCCCGGCAACTTCATGAGCGGGCTGACTGGCTACAACGCCAGCCGGCAGATGCTCGGCGAGTTTCGTCCCTCGCACTAATTCGGCGGCCCGCAGCGTCTGTCGGCCTGCGACGGACAATACAGAGGAATCGAGCATGTTTCACGGAAGAGCCATTCGGAACGGTGAGCCGTCCGGCCTTCGCTCTGCGACCAATACGGGCGATGTCTGGTCTGACATCCTGCTCAATGCCGGCAATGCACGGGCGATCAACATCATGTTCCCGCCGGGAGCACGCACGCACTGGCACACCCATGAAGGCGGGCAGTTCATCTACACCGTTTCCGGCGAAGGCTGGATCCAGGAACGCGGCGGCGCGCTCGTTATTCTCAATCCGGGTGATGTCGTCTGGACCGAGCCGGGTGTCGAGCATTGGCACGGTGCCAGCGGAACCGGCCTCGTCACCCAGATCGCCCTGCATTTCGGCAATGTCGACTGGCGGGGTGCCGTTGCCGATGAGGAGTACGGCGCCAAGTAAAACCGTGCAAAAGCACCAATAAGGGAACGGAGAAAACCGATGAGCGACAAGAAATCTTCTTACCTTTCGATCAAGAAACTTCGCCTTTGCGGAATTTTGGCGACGCTGGTTCTCGGCGCTACGCACGGCGCGCTGGCGCAGAATGGCGGCGATATCCGCCGCTTCGCCGGTCAAAGCATCTCTTTTGCGGGATATTCGAGCGCGTTCAACGATAAGTGGGCTGCCAGCTTCGGAAAATACTTCACCGATCGTACCGGCATAACTATCAACTGGATTCCGTCCAGCCCGTCCAAGAACATCACCAGCATCCGCGCCGCCGGCGGCAACCCGGACATCGACGTGATGCTGATGGATTCCGCGAACCTGGCCCGCGGCCTGCGAGAAGGTGTCGTCGGCACAGTCGACCCGGCCAAGATTCCCAACATGAAGAAGGTGCCGGAGAGCCTGCAGATCAAGTCCGGCATCCCCAGCATGGCGTATCGCTATGGCAACTGCTACCGGACCGACAAGTTCGAGCAGCTCAAACTGGGCTCGCCAAATGATATTACTGTCTGGTCCAATTCGAGCCTGTCGGGGCGCGTGATGTTCCCCTCGACCACGGCGGCACAGTGGCTGATCAACGCCCCCGCGATCGCGCTGTCGGCCGGCGGCAATTACAGCGATGTCTCCGAAAGCATCAAAAAGCTGTCGTCGAAGGTGAAGGCCTACGGGTTCTTCAACTCGTCGGGCGACATGGACGCGGCGATGTCCTCAGGCGACGTATGGCTGACGGTTGGCAATAACCAGGGCCGCTGCCTCGCGCTCAAGAAGCAGGGCATCCCGGTCGCTTATGCCAGCTGGAAGATCGACGCAGGCGGCAAAGAATATTCCGACCTGATCAACCCGGATAACCTCGTTCTTGTGGCCAATTCGCCGAAGAAGGAGTTGGTCGAGCTGATGATGAACGAGTTCCTCTCGGACGAGGCGGGCAAGGCATCGGTTCCGCTCTTCATGTTCATCGCCGGCACGCCGCCGACCTCTGCGGCCATCGATGCCGTGGTGGCCGCCGATCCGTCGGCTGCCGAATGGATTATCAAGGATCCGTCGAAGCTGTTCCTTCCTGATTATTCGGCGTTTCTCGCGAATCTGCGCGAGTGGACGACGCAGTGGGCCAGCATCCTGCGCTGATATCTGCCCGAGCGGCGAC
>JARYGW010000365.1:0-5244 GCA_033792295.1 Allobosea sp. | reverse complement strand
TCGCTCATCCAGCGCGCGCCCTGATGCGAAAAGACATAGGGCTCGTAGAAATGAAAGGTGAACAGCAACGGCTCGAATGCGGCCAACGTCCTGACGCGCAAGGAGGGGAGGCCCGCGATCATGCTGCCGCAGGCCCCGGTTGCCAGAAGGGTCAGCCCTGGCGCGGCAGCGCGCGCCGCCGCCAGCAACTGCCGCTGCAATTCCTCCCAATCCACCGCTCCGCAAGATTGGGGCGGCTCGTTGACCGGCTCGAAGGCGAGACGCTCGGCCCCAAACCGGCCGAGCCGGCCCGCCACCTCTCCAACCAGATGGCGATAGGCGGGAAATCCCGGCGCGTTCGGCCCGCTATACAGGCGATCGGGCGTCCAGTGATGCGTCGCGGCATTGGCGTGAAGATTGACGACCACCGCGAGATCCTGCGCTCGCGCAAGCGCCACCGCCGCGATGAGCTGATCGAGCAAAGCCGCCCGAACAGACGGCGACCCCGCCAGGAGCGGGCCGGGATCGACCGGCAGCCGCACGAAATCGAAGCCCGCCCGGCGCAACAGCGACAGGTCGCGCCCGGACGGAACGGGTCGGTCAAGCTGGAAGGGCGGCCCGTCGTAATCCGTCCGCGGCGCTGGAAATTCCCGCGTCAGCGAGAACCAGGGCCAGAGATTGATGCCACGTCGCAGCAGGAGCGGCTGCGCGGCCCACACCGGACCGAGGTCGACGGCGGCAGCACCGGACCCCGCCAGGAATGCGCGCCGGCTGAGCTTCATTGCGGTTTGTTGCTGACGACCCCGGTGGGTTGCAGCGCCGGCCGAACGACGCGGTCCATCAGGCCGAATGCTTCCCGTTCATAGGCTTCGAGCACCGCTTGCCAGTCGAAGGCCCTGCGCGCCCGCTCTTGCGCGGCAGCCTTGAGGCGGGCGGCCAGAGCATCGTCGGCAAGCAGGTTCTCGATCTCCGCTTCGCAGCTCTCCGCATCGCGGAAGAACAGTCCCGCCTCACCTGCCGTCCAGCGGTTATAGGGGTTGTCGTGGGCGATGACCGGATTGCCCGCCCAGAGCGCCTCCACCAGCGAAGGATTGGTGCCACCGACGGTGTGGCCATGCATGTAGCCGCGCGCATGGAAGCGCAGCGCCTGCACCGTCTCGGCATCGTAGATGGCGCCGGGCATGATCACCTCCGGACCGGCCGCAGCCTTGACCTTGCGGTGATAGGTGGACTCTTCGGAAAATGTCCCGAGCACGACCAGCTTCATGCCGCGCGGCTTGCGCGAAAAGGCCTCGACCAGCGTCAGGATCGAATTATCGGGCTCGATCCTGGCGATGGAGATCAGGTAACGACCGCTATCGAGGCCGAATTTGGCGAGCGGCTCCACCGAAGCGTTTTCAATCGCGATGCCGCCATAGGGGATCATGACCGTGGCGCTGCGCGGGCGACGCGTCGCCAGATGATCGGCAATCACGGGATGGTCAGCGACCAGGCGATGTGACGCCCAGGCACCGATCCATTCGTTGACCCAGAACCAGCTGCGGACCGGCAGCGTCCATTTGGGCCGCCGCCATTCGATGCCGTCCATGTTGGTCAGGATCTTGCGCCCGGCGAAACGCAGATAGGGCAGGAAGACCGCGCCATTATAACCGAGCACGAGGTTGACCGACTGCCGCTGAGCCGCATCCCGCACGCAATGCCAGTCGAATTCGAGCGTCGCGCGGGGACCGGTGGAAGCCACCTGCGTATGGATAAGCTCGATGCCTTGCCAGATCTCGCTGCGAAAACGCTGCGTGATGGCCGGCACCTCCTCCTGGCAATACACGCCGACCCGCCAGCCGCGCCCAGCCAGAAACAAGGCCAGTTTTTCGGCAAACGTCTCAAAACCTCCATGCGCAGCCGGAATACCTCGCGTTCCGAGGATCAGCAGCGAAGGGGCAGCGTGGGGCATGATCTTGTCCGAGTGAAAGGCGAATGCATATTAGCTAGCTTCTATGCCTTCAATATTGCCTTGAAATTCGGCTTTTTATTCTTCTTTTATCCAGAATGGTTAGGGCGTTCTTTCCAGCAATGCAGACTCGCGAATCGGGCTGCAGGGCAGCGCTCCCAAACGGAACCGATCGTGACGCCTCGAATCGCCTGCATCCATCAAGGATACGAACTCTACGGCTCCGATCGCAGTTTTGCCGAAAGCGTCGCAGCCCTGCGACAGGCTTACCCTTCAGCCGAGATCGAGGTCGTCCTGCCGCGTGAGGGGCCGATCCTCTCCCTGCTGAAGGAGACCGCCAGCCGCATCGTCATCGAGCCGCTCTGGGTGCTGCGTCGCAAGAATCTCGCTGGGTTGCTCGCGACCGCACCGGTGGCGCTGCCTCTCGCCGTGCTGCGTGCAGCCCGACGCCTGCGGCGCAACGACCTCGTCTACATCAACACCTCGGTGATCGTGGACCACACGCTGGCGGCACGGTTCTTTCCCGGCAAGGCGATCCATCATATCCACGAGATTCCGGAAGGCGCGACCCGCGCGCTGTTGCGGCAGCTCATCCTGTGGGGGCGCACCCGGCTGATCTTCAACTCGCAGGCGACGCGGCAGGCTTTCCCGCTTCCGCCGGGATACGAGTCCGACGTGATCTACAATGGCGTGACCGGACCAGCGAACTGGTCTGCGACGGATTACGACGGCTCCCGCCCGCTGCGCGTGCTGATGCTGGGCCGCATCAACCGGATCAAGGGCCAGGAGATCCTGCTCGCAGCCGTTGCGGCACTCAGCCCGGAATTGCGGGAGCGGATCGAGGTGCGGATCGTGGGCAGCGCCTTCGAGGATCCCGATCTGGAACGCGCCCTGCGCGAGGCCGTCACCACTGCGGGACTCGACGGCCAGGTGCGGGTCGAGCCCTTCCTCGACGATCCATCGCCTCTCTACCGCTGGGCCGACATCGTGGTGGTGCCGTCGCGCCGGCCGGAATCGCTCGGGCGCGTGGCGATCGAGGCGATGGCGTTCGGACGGCCTCCTCTCGCCTCCGCGATCGGCGGCCTGCAGGAGGTGGTAGAGGATGGCGTCACCGGCCGGCTGCTCCCGCCCGGTGACGCCGAAGCCCTGTCGCAAGCCCTGTCCCAGATCATTCTCGCCCCGCAGGATCTCCCGGCGATGGCAAATGCCGGCCGGAAGCGCTTTGTGGCCTTGTTCAGCAACGAGGCCGTGTCGCGCGCCATCGCCGCCGTCGCCGGCGATATGCTCGAGCGAAACCGAGCCATACGCCGATGAATATCCAGGCCTTATGGCGACTGATCCTGCGCCTGACCGTGATGGTCGGCGGCGAGGCGATGCAAAGCGCCTTCCATCTCGCGCTCAACCTCGTCCTGCTTCACTCCGTCTCCGCGAGGGATTACGGCATCTTCGCGCTGGTCATGGTGGCGGGCGGCATCGGCCTGACCTACATCCGCGCTCTCACCGCCCTGCCGGCGAGCATCTGCATCGCCGGCAGCCGCAACATCTCGGCGGCCAGCGCCTACGAGGTCTCCTTCGGTTCGGCCGCTACACTGCTTTCGGCGTTGCTCGGCCTGATCGTGGCGGGCGTGCTCGAAGGCTGGCTTGAGGAAGGAGCCGTGAGCGGAGGTGCCTTCGTCGCGCTATGGGCCTTGCGTGCCCACATCCGGATGGTCTTCTTCGCCCGTCACAGGCAGATGCTGGTCAGCGCCAGCGATCTCCTCTTCACCCTGAGCGGCGCAGCCGGAACGGCCTGGGTCGTCTGGGACGGCACCCATATCCTGCAGCACGCCTTCCTCATGATGACGACGGCCAACGCGCTTGGCATCGCAGCGATGCTCGCATTCGGGCACAGGCCGGTGCGGTTCAGCACGGGGGCCTATGTCTGGCGGCGCTACAAGCGCCTCTGGCACGACCTACGCTGGTCGCTGCTGAGCGTGACGATCACGAACCTGCAGGGCCAGGGCATGGCGCTGCTGGTCGCGGCCATCGCCGGTCCTGCCGCCTATGCCCCGATCGCCGCAGCGCTTCTGAATTTCGTGCCATTGCGGATCATCTCGACCGCTTTCGCGAATATGATGCACCCCGAAATGACGACATTGATGGCGCAGCGCCAGTTCGAGAAGGTCGGGCGGCTGCTGCGCCACTGGCCCCCTCTGCTGGCCGCGCTCGGCATTCTCTACGGAGTGGCCGTCCTGATCGCCCTTCCCTTTATCCGTCCCGAAAGCCTCGAAGACACTAATTTCCTCAAGATCTCTCTGATGGCCTGGGCCGTGGGTAGTCTGCCGATGCTCTACGTGATGCCGCGCGTCTGGCTCGAAATCGCCCAGGACTACCGCTCCATCGCGATCCTTTCGGCCATTGCAGCCACGCTCGGCATGGTCATGGTACTGGTCCTGCTGCTGACCGTCCCATCATCATGGGCCCTGCTGGGCGGAGCGCTCTCGGAAGTCATCGTCCTGATCGGTTCATGGGCGATCGTGCGGCCGCGTCAGCGGGCGGCGGAACGACAGGCGGCCGCGCCCTGAACTCGTGGTCCGGGTCCGTCCTGCGATGCATCACTGGGCGGGAATGGGCTTGCGCGCGACATGCGACAGTCGCTTGACACGAGGGCATGGTCGCGCTTCGTCAAACACGGCGTCGAAGCAGGAGAGCCGGCACAGTGTCTCTGGATGATCACGGCGGGTTTCAGCCGCACACCTCGCATTGGGGCGTGTTCCAGGCCCGCCTGCGTGACGGCGAGCTGGAAGTCCGCCCCCATGCCCCCGATCCCGACCCCAACGGCATCATCGAGAATTTCCCAGCCGCGCTGCGCCACCGCGCGCGGATCGCGCAGCCCATGGTCCGGCGCGGCTGGCTCGAGAACGGTCCCGGCCCCGATGCACGCCGCGGCCGCGATGAATTCGTGCCGATGTCCTGGGGCGCAGTGCTCGACCTGCTGGGGGGCGAACTCCGGCGCGTCCGCGACGGTTTCGGACCCGGCGCGATCTTCGGCGGCTCCTATGGCTGGGCGAGCGCGGGACGCTTCCACCATGCGCAGAGTCAGATTCACCGCTTCCTCAACACCGCCTGCGGCGGCTATGTGAAATCGGTCAACAGCTACTCCTCCGGCTCCTCGCAGGTGCTGGTACCGCACATCATAGGCGAGTACGAGGACCTGACCAAGCGCAACGTCTCCTGGGAGCAGATCGCCGAACACAGCGAGATCGTGCTCGCTTTCGGCGGGATGGCGCTGAAGAACTCCATGGTCGCCGGCGGCAGCGTCAGCAAGCATGTCGAGC
>JARYGW010000364.1:0-5253 GCA_033792295.1 Allobosea sp. | reverse complement strand
CGGCCCTTGTGGAACTTCTCCGGCTTGACCTGCCAGAGTTCCTTGAGGCCGATGCCGTATTTCTGCGGCTCGCGGCCCTGATCGAGGCCGAATGTCCGGATCGCGATCTTGGAGAGCGAACCGCGGGCGCCCTCGCCCAGCAGCGTGTAGCGGCCGCGCAATTCCATGCCGCGGGTGAAGCGGTCGGAAACCGTGCCGTCCCTGGCGATGCCCATGTCGCCCGTGGCGACACCGGCGACGGAGCCGTCCTCGTTGAACAGAAGCTCGGCGGCCGCGAAGCCCGGATAGATCTCGACGCCGAGCGCCTCGGCCCGCGCCGCCAGGAACTTCGCCACCAGCCCGAGCGAACCGACGAAATTGCCGTGGTTGTTCATCAGCGACGGCATACCGAAATTCGGCAGGCGGATACCGTTGGGCTCGGTCAGGAAATAGAAGACGTCCTCCTTGACCTCGGTGGTCAAAGGCCGATCGGGATCGTCGCGCCAATCCGGCACCAGCCGGTCGAGGCCGATCGGGTCGATGACGGCGCCGGAGAGGATGTGGGCGCCGACCTCGGCCCCCTTCTCGACCACGACGACGGAAATGGCCTCGTCGAGCTGCTTCAAACGGATGGCGGCGGCGAGTCCTGCGGGGCCGGCGCCGACGATGACGACGTCATAGTCCATGCTCTCGCGCGGTTCGCTCTGCGCTTCCTTCAGATCCATCCCGTCCTCCGCATGCGAAGCCGCATCGTCCAGATAGTTTACATATAAACTGTTTTACCGGCTCGTTCAACGAGACGCGCGACCCAGTCTGGAAACTCTCTATCCAAGCCTATGGTCCGTTTTGCAACCGCGAACGCTCGCGAAGAGGCCTGGCAGGGTATAGAATGAGATCATGAGCCTGTCCGACGCAGTCCCTCCCGACGAGCCGAGCCCCTACGAGCTCCTGAGCTGGTACGCCGAGATGGGCGTGACGGAAGCGCTGGACGACGAACCGCACAACCATTTCGCGGAGCCCGTACCTGCCGGCAACGGCCAGCCGCGCCTGCGATCCCTCCCCGGCCGCCCCGCTGCCCCTGCCCGGCCCATCGCAGCCGCCGCGACGGCGCCCGACGACGCAACCGTCAGCGCCAGGGCACTCGCCCGCGAGGCGAGCACGCTCGACGAGCTCAAGGAGGCGCTGGCGCAGTTCGAGGGCTGTGCGCTCAAGGCGACGGCCAAGAACCTCGTCTTCGCCGACGGCAACCCCGAAGGCCGCGTGATGATGGTCGGCGAGGCGCCGGGCGCGGACGAGGATCGCATCGGCCTGCCCTTCGTCGGCCGCTCGGGGCAGCTGCTCGACCGCATGCTGGCCGCGATCGGCCTCAGCCGGAAGGAAGACGTCTATATCGCCAACCTGCTGCCCTGGCGGCCGCCCGGCAACCGCACGCCGACGCCGCAGGAGGTCGCGATCTGCCTGCCCTTCATCCAGCGGCAGATCGAGCTCGCCGATCCCGACATTCTGGTCTGCGTCGGCGCCCCCTCCGCACAAGGTCTCCTCGGCTTCAAGGGCATCATGGCCTCGCGCGGCAAATGGGTGGAATACGACACCGGTGCCCGGCGCATCCGCGCGATCGCGACGCTGCACCCGGCCTATCTGCTGCGCCGGCCGCTCGACAAGCGCCTGAGCTGGCGCGACCTGCGCGCACTGAAGGCGGCGCTGGACGGGAAGATCTGATCGCCCCATCGTCAATGCGACCCTGGTCGCAACGGACGCGCCCGGAACCGGCGCAGTCAGCCTGCGTTCAGCCGTCGCCAGAAAAGACGGCTTAAGTTCGTCGCCTCTTGAGTTCATCGCCTCTCTTGGCGAGATTGCGGAACGTTTCGTCGGGGACCTGTCCATGCAGTGGGAAGATTACCGCCAGTCCGACAATCTGGAGGATCGGCGGGGTGGCGGCGGCGGCGGCTTCGCCGGCATGCCCGGCGGCCGTGGCGGCATCGGCATCGGCACGATGGTCGTGCTCGGCCTGCTCGGCTGGGCGCTTGGAATCGATCCGCGCCTGCTGATCGGTGGCGCCGAGATGATCGGCGGCATCGGCGGGCGCGAGCAGACGCCACAGACGCGCCAGTCCTCCGGCCCGCCGCAGGACGAGATGGGCCGCTTCGTCTCGGCCGTTCTGGCGCAGAACGAGGACATCTGGACCAAAGTCCTGCCGCAACAGGCCAATACGCGCTACCAGGCGCCGCAGCTCGTGCTGTTCTCCGGCGTCAACCGCTCGGGCTGCGGCGTGGCGCAGTCGGCAATGGGGCCGTTCTATTGCCCGAACGACCGCAAGGTCTATCTCGACACCTCCTTCTTCCAGGAGATGCAGCGCAAGCTCGGCGGTGGCGGCGACTTCGCCTATGCCTATGTCATCGCGCATGAGGTCGGACACCATGTCCAGAACCTGATCGGCATCCTGCCGAAAGCCAACCAGATCCGCGAGCGCTCCTCCGAGCGCGATTCGAACGCGATCTCGGTCCGGATCGAATTGCAGGCAGACTGCTTCGCCGGCGTGTGGGCCCACAACATCCAGGCGATGGGCCGACTCGACCAGGGCGATATCGAGGAAGCGATCCGCACCGCCTCCGCGATCGGCGACGACAAACTGCAGAAGGCGGCGCAGGGCGTCGTCGTGCCGGATTCCTTTACCCATGGTTCCTCGGCGCAACGGACCAAGTGGTTCAACACCGGCTTCCAGTCGGGCTCGATGCAGAGCTGCGACACGTTCCGGAATCAGATCTGATCGAAAGCGGGGGAGACCGAGCGTTCAGGTCTGGGGCCGTTGCGCCTTCCCGGCGAGCGTCGTCGGCGATCCGGGCAAGCGCTCCCGCCCCACCGGCAACCGCCGCGGCACGGCGCTCAACCGACCGGCGAGAATCTCGTCCCTGGGCGCAATCAACCCGGCTCTCGGCCGCCGCGCGTCGACGGAGACCGCAACGCGCTCGCGCAACGAGGCGGCGAAGCCTTTGAGCGGCAGGAGCGCCGGGATGCTGGGCGCGGTCAGGAGGTGACGCTCGATCGCCTCGACCCAATGGAGTTGTGGCACGTCGCCGGCATCGAGCAGCAGCAGCCTGTCGCCGCGCGCCACCACAGCCCCGCGTTCCCAGGCTTCAGCCGCGCCGGCGCGCAGATAGCTCGCTCCCGTCGCGTCGGCGATGCGCTCGAGATCGCTCGCGCCTGCCGTGTCGACCACCACGGCATGGCCGAGGAATCCGTCCGCCACCGCCGGGATCAGTACGGCGAAGGTCGCGGCAAGGGTCTGCGCGTGGCCAGGCGCGCGGATCACGGCTGTGAGCATTCGCAATGTCTATAGCATCGAACCGAAAAGTGGAATCCACTTTTCGGAAAAATCCGATGCGATAACAAATGGATAGATCATCGTCACCGCGCCCTGCCGGGCGTGCGACGATTTATGACGCGGCGCAGCATGTCGCAATCCTGTCACTTGCCTTTTGTTCCTGATATGTTCACATTCAAGACAAGCGATCGGCACCGATTCCCGGTGTCCGGCAGGATGGAACAGAGATGCGTCAGGCCAGACCGACTTCCCGGCCGATGCCGACGGCCCAGCCGCTCAGGCGGCAGGACAGCGAGCCGATGTCGATCTCGGCGCGCGTGGCACCGGCCGACCCGCTCGCCCATGTCGGGCATCGCATCGACCCCGAGCGGCGGCGCGGGCGCGGCGCCACGATCAATCCGGGCGGTCGTTACGAGGCCGAGCAGCGGGTCGCGGAGGACGATGGCTGGGGCTCGCTCGGCGAATTGCCGCCGTTCAAGACCGAAGTCGCCTATGAGAAGGCGCGCACCATCATCACGCGCAACGATTCGCCGGACATTTCCTTCGACCGCTCGATCAATCCCTATCGCGGCTGCGAGCATGGCTGTGTCTACTGCTTCGCCCGGCCGACCCATGCCTATCTCGGCCTGTCGCCGGGGCTCGACTTCGAGAGCAAGCTGACGGCGAAGCCCGATGCCGCGCAATTGCTGGAAAAAGAACTCTCCTCTCCTTCGTACCAGCCGCGCACCATCGCCATCGGCACCAATACCGACCCCTACCAGCCGATCGAGAAGAAACTCCGGATCATGCGTCAGGTGCTGGAGGTGTTGGCGAAGTTCAACCACCCGGTCGGCATCGTCACGAAGTCGGCGCTGGTGCAGCGCGACATCGATATCCTCGCGCCGATGGCGGAGAAGGGATTGGTCAAGGTCGCGCTTTCGGTGACGACGCTCGACCCGAAAGTCGCGCGCGGCATGGAACCGCGCGCCGCCTCGCCGTCGAAGCGGCTGGAAACGATCAGGAAGCTCTCGGAAGCCGGCATCCCGGTCTCGGTGCTTGTCGCGCCGATCATCCCGGCGATCAACGAGCACGAGATCGAGCGCATCCTGGATGCGGCGAAGGCCGCGGGCGCCGAGGCAGCCGGCTATGTCCTGCTCAGGCTGCCGCTCGAAGTCCGCGACATCGTGCAGGAATGGCTGCTGACGCACCACCCCGACAAGTTCAGGCATGTGATGTCGCTGATCCGCTCGACGCGCGGCGGCAAGGATTACGACTCGCAATGGGGCCAGCGCATGGTCGGCTCCGGGCCCTATGCCTGGATGGTGGGCCGGCGCTTCGAGATGGCGGCCGAACGGATCGGCTTCAATGCGGCGAAGCGGCGGCTGCGCATGGACCTGTTCGTCAAGCCGGAAAAGGAAAAGGCCCAGCTCAGCTTGTTCTGATGCGCCAACACTGAGATAGATCATCTTTATCGCGTCCGAATGGACGCGCGATGATCTGGGCGTGACGATGTCGCTCTGGCACCGGGGCGCGCTCTGTTGCATAAGCCCGTCATGCCTGCCGATTTCAGCCGCGAGACGCTTGCCATCACCGACGGCCGCTGGCCACTCGCCGGCATCGACGAGGTCGGGCGCGGACCTCTGGCCGGACCGGTCGTGGCCGCCGCCGTGATCCTCGACCCCGAACGCGTCCCGGCCGGCCTCGACGATTCGAAGAAGCTGCCTGCTTCCATCCGCGATGAGCTTTTCGGCGAGATCATGGAGCGGGCGCTGGCGGTGTCCGTCGCCAGTGCGACTGCGATCGAGATCGACACGGTCAATATCCGCCAGGCGACATTGCTGGCCATGCGCAGAGCAGTTGCCGGCCTGCCGCTTACGCCGCTGCATGTCCTTGTCGATGGCAACGATCCGCCGGTGCTGGCCTGCGGTTGCGAGGCGATCATCCAAGGCGACGGAGCCGTTGCCTCCATCGCC
>JARYGW010000363.1:0-5272 GCA_033792295.1 Allobosea sp. | reverse complement strand
TGCTTCGAGACGCGATGCGATGCATCGCTCCTCTGCATGAGGATTTTGGAATCGAGGTTGGGATTGTCGTCATTGCGAGGAGCGGAGCGACGGAGCAATCCAGTCTCGCGGTATATGACGCATCTGGATTCCTTCGCTGCGCTCGCAATGACGTGGTGAGGCTACTGCCTGAGCACCGCCCGGCCCTCGACCTTGGCGTCCACCGTCCCGAGCCGGCGCAGATAGACCATCACCTCATTGGCCATCAGCTTGCCGTCGGTCATGCCAATCAGCGTCCGGCCGCGCCCCAGGGCCGTGTAGCCGTCGCCACCCTGCAGCATGAAGTTGTTGGAGGCGACGGTATATCGGCCGGCCGGATCGATCGGCTTGCCGTCGACGCTGATCGAGGTCACCCGCGAGCCGACCGGCTGCTTCACGTCGGCCTCGAACGTCAGCCCCGAGACAACCGGGAAGCGGCCCGAGCCCTGCGGCGCAGGGGCCAGCCCATTCTCCAGCGCATCCTTCACGTCCTTTCCCGTGATCTCGACCATGACCGTGGCGTTGCCGAAGGGCAACTCGCTCAGCACGTCGCGGCGGGTCAGCTTGTAGCCAGCCGGATATTGCTTGTTGGCGCGGATGCCGCCGGCATTGGTGATGGCGAGCTGCGCACCGGTCGCGGCGCGGATCGCATCGGCGATCAGGTTGCCAATCGCGGTCTCCTGTGTGCGGATGACGCCGGTGCGGGAATCGAGCGGCACGGCCAACGTCGCGACATCGACGTCGAGCTCCTTCGACAGCTCCGACTCGTAGCCCTTGACGATAGCCGCGACCTCCGGGTCCGGCGTCGCCGAGCGGGAATCGTTGACGCGGAAGGTCGGGGTCCAGGAGACCTGTCGCGCCGCGCCCTCGCCGCGGATGCTGACGGCGATGTCGATGGCGGTGACGTAGTTGCCCTCCTCGTTCGACTCCACCATCACCACCTTGCCGTCATAGGCGATGGCGAGGTCGTGGTCATGGCCGGTAAGCAGGATGTCGACCACCCGCGAGCGCACGATTTCGTTGTCCATGGCGCGGTCGGCATGGACGACGGCGACGAGGATGTCGGCGCCCTGCCCCTTCAGCGCCTTCGCTTCGCGCCGCAGCGCCTCCATGGTCGAGGAGAATTTCAGGTCACCGGAATTCGATATCTGCGGCGTCGGATCATAGGCCGTGCCGATGACGCCGACCTTGATGCCGCCGAGCTCGAAGATCTGGCTGTCCTTATGGCCGGGCAGCATGTTGCCCGCCGCATCCCGCAGATTGGCTGCGAAGGTCGGATAGGTCTGCGCAGCGACGAGCTTGAAGTAGTTCTCTTTGCCGAAGTCGAATTCGTGATTGCCCGGCACGAAGACGTCGATGCCCATCTTGTTCTGCATCGCGACGATATGCGCGCCCTGGTCGAAGCCCGACATCAGCGAAGGCGAATAACAGTCGCCGGCATGGCAGAACAGCACGGGCACCCCCTTGGCCCGCTCCGCCTTGGCGATGCCCGCGGCCCGGGCGAAGCCGCCGCGGCCCTTGTCATCGCTCATCTTGTAGATGTCGTTGAGCAGCAGCAGCGTGAAGCTCGGTGCCGGCTGCTGCGCCAGCGCGACCGGAGCGGTCGCGGCGAGCGTTGCGGGAGCGGCAAGAACACCAAGGGCCTTGCGGCGGGTCAGCTTCGTCATGGTGGGCGCCCCTGTCGAGAATGCCTCCAGACTAGCAAGAGACGCAGCCGGCTGACCAGATGTCTTCGCGACCTGCCAGGGACGGTCGGCAGTGTCGCACTTGTCCTTTCGGGGGGCTTCAAGACTGGACGAAAGCGCGAACTCGTCTAAATCACGAGCGCAAGGAGAGCCTGCGCTCATGACTGCTGATATCGCCGCGGCCCCGGCCCGCGAAGCCATTCCATTCCCGCCGGATCATCCGCGAGCCAAGTTCGGCCGCATCGGCGTGCTGCTGATGAATCTCGGCACGCCGGAAGGTACCGGCTACTGGCCGATGCGCGCCTATCTCAAGGAGTTTCTCTCCGACGGCCGCGTCATCGAGGAGCCGCGCTGGAAATGGTGGCCGATCCTCAACCTGATCATCCTGTCGACGCGACCCGGCCGGAAAGGCAAGGATTATGCGTCAATCTGGAATAAGCAGCGCGACGAGGGGCCGCTCAAGACCATCACCCGCTCGCAGGCGGAGCAACTCACCGAACGCCTGAAGCCGCTCGGCGGCGACCGCCTCGTCGTCGACTGGGCGATGCGCTACGGCCTGCCCGACGTGAAAAGCCGGCTCCAGGCCCTCCTCGACCAGGGCTGCGACCGCATCCTGCTGGTGCCGCTCTATCCGCAATACGCCGCCCCGACCTCGGCCACCGCCTGCGACCAGGCGTTCCGTGCGCTGATGCAGATGCGCTGGCAGCCGACGGTGCGCGTTTCGCCGCCCTACCACGACGACCCCGCCTATATCGGCGCGCTCGCCCGCTCGATGCGCGCCTCGCTGGCCAAGCTCGACTTCGAGCCCGAGGTCATCCTCTGTTCCTTCCACGGCATGCCCAAGGCCTATCTGCTCAAGGGCGACCCCTATTACTGCCAGTGCGTCAAGACCTGGCGACTGCTGCGCGCCGAGCTTGGCTTCTCCGAGGAACGTTTCCCGCTGACCTTCCAATCGCGCTTCGGGCCGGATGAGTGGCTCAAGCCCTATACGGACGAAACGGTGAAGGCACTGGCTCAAGCCGGCCGGAAATCGATGGCGATCGTCGCACCTGGCTTCTCGGCTGATTGCCTCGAGACGCTCGAAGAGCTGGATGGCGAGAACCGCGAGATCTTCCTGCATCATGGCGGCGAGAAATTCGCCTACCTGCCCTGCCTCAACGATTCGCCCGAGGGCATCGACGTCATCGCCGCCGTCGTTCAGCGCGAATTGATGGGCTGGCTCTGAGGCAACCTCAAGCATCGGACCGAAAAGTGGACTCCACTTTTCGGAAAAATCCGATGCACCAGCAATGATCTAGACCTCCTCGGTGCAGACGAAACGGGTGACGCTCTCGATCACCGGCTTCGCCTGCAGGATGCGGCGATGGCCGAAGCCGCTCGTCTCCTCCAGCCTGACGAAGGAGCCAGCTGTCGCCAGCGCCTCGGCATGGCCGAAATCGAGCTCGCGATCCTGCCGGTCGTGGATAACGAGGGTCGGTAGCCGGATCGCCGCCAGTTGGGCGGGACCTTCGAAAGCCTCGACAGGATTGCCGGCAATGGTGTGGATGCGCCGCTCCAGCGCCGCCTGGCCGCGGCGGCCCAAGCCGATCCCGGCGCCGAAGCGCCGCGTGATCCGCTTGACCGAAGAAGGGGCGGCAACCATCGCCAGCCGCCCCGCGCTGACCGCCGGCTGGCCGGGAACGGAATCGGCCAGGGCCGCCAGCGCAATCGCTCCACCGAAGGAATGCGTCACCATCGCATGGAGCGGCCCGAACGCCCGTGCCACGGCCGCCAGACTGGCCACACCGAGCGGCATGTCCAGAACCCGCCCGGTCGAGGCGCCATGCGCCGGCAGGTCGAAGGCGACTACCCGGAAACCGGCCGCACAGAGCGGCACGGCGAAAGCCGTCATGAAGGCCGCTTCGCTGCTCCAGCCATGCACCAGCAGCACCGTGCCGCGCCGCCCGGCACCCCTTGCCTCGAAAACATAGGCCTGCACGCTTCCGCACGGGAACGGAACCGCTATTGCCTCTGCATGCGCCAGACGTCCGGCCGAGTTTCCCGCGCCCCGCGCTTCGTTTTCATTTCGCACCCAGCGCCGCGGCGGGGTACAGAAGAAGCGAAAAGCCACCTTGCCGGCTGTCGCGGGAGCCATGAAGCTGGCTGCCCGGACCAGCGGGCGCAACATGCGGAGTGCGGTATCGGTCATGGCATCGACCTCTATCTGTTCATGGCTGAACAGTTATGTTCAGCCATGAACAAAAAGCAAGCCCCCTCCGCGGCCGAGCCGGAAAACCAGCGCTTGCCCTGGGACCTGCCGCGCTTCCGCAACTGGATCGCGGTCGCCCGAGTCCATAATCTCTGGGAAAAGACCTTCGGCGAAGCGCTGGCGCCGCTCGGCATCCAGGTCGCCCATTATGACGTGCTCGCCAATATCTTCCATGTGCCCGGACTGACTCAGCAGGGGCTGGCCGAGAAACTGCTGGTCGGACGCAGCGCCATGAGCATGTTGCTGCCGGTGCTTGAACGGCGCGGACTGATCGAGCGGCGCGGCGATGAAGCCGACCGGCGCGTCAGACGCCTCTGGCTCACGCCCGCAGGCGAGAGCTTGACCCGCAAAGCCATGGCGATCCACGTCGCCGGGATCGAGGCGATGATGACCGTATTGAGCGACGCCGAATGCAACGCTATCGGCGAGATGATGCGGCGTGTAGCCAAGGCGCTGGAGGCCTGACAAGCGGAGGGGCCGCCCTTTACGGGCAGCCCCGGACAAGACCTTGGCAAATCGGCCTTACTTCTGCGCGAAGATGCCGACGCTGCTCGCCGTGATGTCGAAGGAAAGCGTGCCGATCACGGCTGCACCGCACCATTTCGAGCGACCGCTGCCCGAATAAATGCCGGCCGGATCGGCGGTCAGCCCGAAGCATTCGGTCTTCGACAGCGTCGTGTCGTGATAGCGAATATCCGCCGTGATGTTCTTCCAGTTATAGGACACGCCCGCGTTCCAATAGGTGTAGTCAGGCAGGTTTGTCGGCGGGGTCGTCGACCAGATCGCCTGATTGGTCCGGCCGAGCCAGTAATGACCGAGCTCGCCCGAGATCGACAGGCCCTCGAGGAAGGGAAGCGCATATTTCGCCGTGACCGAGGCGTAGGTACCGTCTGCGCCAGTGCCAAGCCAGTCCCAGGCGTAGAAGACATTGGCGCCAAGCGTCAGGCTACCAGCGAAGGTGTAGGACACCTTGCCGTAGACTTCAGTGTAATCGGTATTCTTCGGCGTCCAATATGCGCCGGCAAAGTCGATGAGCTGTTTCTCGCGTGGATAATAATACTGCATCACGCCGAAATCGAAGGCGAGATCGCCGAATTTCGGACGGATGCCGCCATAGAAATCGACCTCCGCGCTCGGCTTCGTCGCCAGATCGACACTGGAACCGTAGATGCCGGCATAGAACAGGTTGTCATAGACCTGCAGTTCCGCGCCAGCACCGAAACCTGGCTTGCGATCCGTCTGGGAAATGCCGCGGAAGTTGTAGTCGGTCTGGCCCTTGATGTTGACCGCGATGTCGAACCAGGTGATCGCCGGCACGACC
>JARYGW010000362.1:0-5350 GCA_033792295.1 Allobosea sp. | reverse complement strand
GCCTATGCCGCCGCCAGTGACCTATTCTCAATGACAATCTCGAACAAGCTCTGCCTAATCCTAATCGCGACCTTTATCATCTGCGCCGCGTTGCTGGGGCTCTCACTGGCGCAAATCGGCGGGCATCTCGCCGCAGGGGGGATCGTTCTGACAGTGTCCTTCGGCCTATTCGCCGCCGGCTGGATCGGCGGCGGAGACGCCAAACTTGCTGCTGCTATCGCGCTCTGGTTCGGCTTCGAGCAACTCATGTCCTATTTGATGATTGCTGGCGTCTTCGGTGGTATCTTAACTGTTCTGATCCTGATGCTACGCGCACGTCCACTGCCGGCACCTGCGGTAAGTTGGGGCTGGGCCCAACGCCTGCACGCGGCCAACGAGGGCGTACCTTACGGCATCGCGCTGGCTTTCGCCGCCCTTTTCGTGTTGCCCGAAACCGCGATCTGGCGGGCCGCCATCGGCGTGTGAGAACCACCTCCTTCCGTAGCGGCAGAAAATCCAAACGTATACGCCTCATTAACTATAAATTGACGTTTCCCGCAGACGATCCGGGGCAAGGGCCAGCTTCGATTGGCCGAGGATCGGACGTCAATGAGCCCCGCTCGCATCATCATTCTCGTCGTTGCGCTGGTCGCCGGTCTGGGCGCCGCGCTCCTCGCCCAACGGCCCTCGCAGGCTCCCGCTCCCGCCGCCAAGATCGAACCAGCGCCGACCGTGCCCGTGCTGGTGGCCGCCGCGGACATTCCCCTCGGCAATACCGTCTCCGAGAGCGATCTGCGCTGGCTCGACTGGCCGCTCGCCAGCGTACCGGCCGGCGTCATTCGCAAGGATGAAGCGCCCGAGGCCGAGAAGGAGATCACCGGGCAGCTGGCGCGTTCCGCCTTCCTCGCCGCTGAGCCGATCCGCCGCGAGAAGCTGATCAAGACGGACGGGACCGGCTTCCTCTCCGCCGTGCTGCCCTCCGGCATGCGCGCCGTCGCGATCTCGACCGACAGTCGCGGCGCCAGCACCGCCGGCGGCTTCATCCTCCCCAATGACCGCGTCGACGTGATCTGCACCTGGCGTGGGGAATCGGCGAATGGACGCGGTGGCGAGGCCTTCGTCAGCGAAACGCTGCTGCGGAACATCCGCGTCCTCGCCATTGGCCAGAACGTGCAGGAGCGTAACGGCGAGAAGGTCGTGGTCGGCGAGACCGCCACGCTCGAAGTCGATCCCGGGCAGGTCGAGGTTCTCGTCCAGGGCCAGAAGACCGGCACGCTCTCGCTGGCGCTGCGCAGCCTGAAGGACGCTGGCGACAATTCCGCAGCGCCGGCCCGCAACGACAATGCGATGACATTGGTGCGCTATGGCGTCACCACCAAGAGCGTGAAGCCATGACCCGTTTGCCTGCCGCCCTCGCCTCCACCAGCCTCGCTGCGGCGCTCCTCCTCGCTCTGCCGATTCCAGGCGCTCTCGCCCAGTCGACGGGCCCCGCGCCCGTCCTGAACGTCGGGACCAGCGAATATGCGATCTCGCGCAAGCTGGACCTGTCGATCGGCCGCTCGCTCGTCGTGGAGCTGCCGCGGGACGCCAAGGAGGTCTTCGTCGCCAATCCGAAGGTCGCCAACGCCGTCGTCCGTACGGCCCGCAAGCTCTTCGTCATCGGCATCGCCGACGGCGCCACCTCGATGTTCGTGATGGACGCCGAGGGACGCCAGATCACCGCACTCGAAATCAATGTCGGGCGCGACCTCAACGTGCTGCGCCAGACGCTGCGAACCGCCCTGCCGAACTCCCAGATCGACGTGAAGCCCGCCGGCAACTCGATCCTGCTCGTCGGCACCGTTCCGAACGCATCCGAGGCGACCCAGGCTGTCGACATCGCCAACGCCTTCGTCGGCGTGACCACCGGCCTTCTCTCTTCGAGCAAAGGTTCCGTCATCAATTCGCTGACGATCCGCGACCGCGACCAGGTGATGGTCAAGGTCGTCGTCTCAGAGGTCCAGCGCAAGGCGATCAAGCAGCTCGGCATCAACTCCACCGGTGAGTGGAAGCTCGGCAAGTTCTCGATCACGCCATCGATCGACAATCCTTTCCCGCTGCAACCGCAGGCGCTCTCGGCCACCGCGATCGGCGCCGGCCTCGGCAATACACAAAACTTCACGCTGCGCGCGCTCGAGCGCGCCGGTCTGGCGCGCGTCCTCGCCGAACCGACCGTGACGGCCATCTCGGGCGAGACGGCCAAGTTCACGGCCGGCGGCGAGATTCCCGTCCCCAAGGGCCAGAACTGCTCCTACGATTCCTTCAATCGCCGAACCTGCCAGATCCAGATCGAGTACAAGCCGATCGGCGTCGCACTCAACTTCACGCCGATCGTGCTGTCCGCCAACAAGATCAGCATGCGCATCGCCACCGAGGTCACGGAACTCGACTTCGAGAACCAGATCCGCCTCAACGGCGACAATCAGGAAGCGCTCAACACGCCGGCCTTCCGGGTACGCAAGTCCGACACCACGGTCGAGCTGCCCTCCGGTGGCACGCTCGCCACCGCGGGCCTGATCCAGCGTGTCTCGAAGCAGTCGCTGAACGGCCTGCCTGGCCTGATGAACCTGCCGATCATCGGCACACTCTTCCGCTCCCGCGACTACCAGCGCGAGGAGACCGAGCTGATGATCACGGCGACGCCCTACATTGCCAAGCCGATGGAACCGACGCAGATCCAGCGCCCCGACGACGGCTTCGTCGAATCCCACGACTCGCAGGCGATCCTGCTCGGGCGGCTCAACAAGATCTACGGCAGCGGCAGCGGCGCGGTTCCCCAGGCCTATAAGGGCCGGGTGGGCTTCATCGCCGACTGAGCGCGTCACGGAAGAACGGATGGCTTGACGATGACCGTATGTTCCCGATCGAGTGGCCCGCCGACCGCGCAGATGGCCATCGCCCTCCTCATCATCGGTGCCTTGGCCGGCGGGTGCGCCAGCAAAGGTGACACCACCGCCTCGCTTGCTCCCATCGACGTACGCGAGCGTCACCCGATCGTGTTGCGGGACACCCCCCGTCATCTCGACGTCTTCGTCGGCCGTTCAGGCGCAGTGCTCGACTCCCGCCAGAACGAGGACGTGGTCGATTTTGCCCGCCAATACCGCCGCTCCGGCAAAGGTGGGATGGTCGCCGAAGTTCCGACCGGGAACAGGCGCGATCGCGCCGCGCATGACACGCTGAACGGCATCCGCGCAGCGCTGGCGCGCGGCGGCGTCGCGCCGGGCGCGCTCACGATCCGCAGCTATCCCGTCCAGGACCCTGGCCTGGCTTCCCCGATCAGGCTGACCTTCGCCTCCCTGCAGGCGGCCGTGCCGCATGAATGCGGGCAATGGCCAACCGATCTCGGCAGTTCGGACTACAAGTTCTCGGCCTCCAACGAGCCCTACTGGAACTTCGGCTGCGCGACACAGGCGACGCTCGCCGCGCAGGTCGCCGATCCGATCGACCTCGTGCGCGCCCGCGAAGAAGGCAGGTCCGACATCGTCAAGCGCATGGGCGCCATCGCCAAGATCCGCGACGGCAAGGATCCGTCGACGCAATACCGGCAGGTGACGCCGCAGATCAATTCCACCGTCGGGGGCGGGACATGATCCTGCCCGAATCGGCGGAAGCGCATTCAGCGGCCAACGGGAGCGAGGAGATCATCGCTCCGCTTCCGCGCATCACCCTTCAGGCCTTCTGCGAGACACCCGCCGTGGCGGCAACGATGCAGGCCGTCGTCGCCGACCGGCGGATGGACAAGGCCCATGCGCGCATCCAGATGGGCGGCCCCGCCGCCGCGGTGGAGGCCTTTCGGGCCGCCCCCACGCCCAACATCATCGTGCTCGAGACCGTCTCCGACCCCGCGACGCTGATCGCCAATCTCGATACCTTGTCAGAGAGCTGCGACGCCGGCACCAAGGTCGTCGTCATCGGCCATGTCAACGACGTGCAGCTCTATCGCGACCTGATCCGGCGCGGCGTCAGCGAATATCTGATCGCCCCGCTCGGGACGCTCGACGTGCTGCGCACCTTGTCGGAGCTCTACGTCACACCGGAGGCTCGCAATCTCGGCCGCATCATCGCGGTTACCGGCGCGAAGGGCGGCGTCGGCGCTTCGACCGTCGCGCATAACATCGCCTGGGCGATCGCCCGCAGCCTCGACGCCTCGACGGTCGTCGTCGATCTCGATATCGCCTTCGGAACGGCCGGACTCAATTTCAATCAGGATCCGCCGCAAGGCATCGCCGAGGCGATCTTCGCCCCCGAGCGTCTCGACTCGGCATTGCTCGACCGGCTTCTTTCTCGCTGCAGCGACAATCTCGCGCTGCTCGCGGCACCCGCCATGCTCGACCGGACCATCGATCTCGGCGAGGATTCGATCGAACAGCTGCTCGATCTCCTGCGTGCGAGCGTTCCCTGCATCGTGCTCGACGTGCCGCATCAATGGAGCGCCTGGGTGAAGCGCACGCTGCTGGGGGCGGACGAAGTCGTGATCGTCGCGGAGCCGGAGCTCGCCTCGCTGCGCAACGCCAAGAACTTCATCGATCTCGCACGCGCCGCACGCCCCAACGACAGCGGCGCGCGACTGGTGCTCAACCAGGTCGGCGTGCCGAAACGGCCCGAGATCGCCGCGGCGGAATTCGCTAAGACCCTCGCCACGGAGGTGCTGTCGACGATCCCCTTCGATGCCCAGCTCTTCGGCACGGCCGCCAATAACGGACAGATGATCGCCGAGGTGCAGGCGGGCAGCAAGGCGAACGAGGCCTTCACACAGATCGCGAGCGTGCTCACTGGCCGAGGCGAGGCCCGGCGCGGCAAGCGCAGCCTTCTGGACCCGCTGGTTTCCAAATTGAAGCGCCGCAAAGCGTCATGACGCGCCGTGCGCCAGCAGACATCGACCTCATCGCGGCGGCGCCCCGGGATCGCCAGGCCTCCGTGCGGGTGCATGGCGATCTTTCGCCTGGACATGGTAGCCGATTTTTACAGGCAGCCGCTCTCCCGGCCGATGTTCTAGGCGCCGCCAGCGTGTGCGCCGGAGACGATTGAGATGTTCGGCAAGCGATCCACCAGCACCGCGAGCGTTCCCAGCCCGGCACCGCGAGCCCCGGCCACCACACCGGCGCCGCGCAAGCCGGAGCCGGCAGCCGCCATCGTCGAAGACCGCAAGGTCGCTGTCCCGGAGACGACGCGCTCCGACGAATACTACCAGATGAAGAGCATGATCTTCGGGGCGCTGATCGAAGCAATCGATCTGTCGCAGCTCGCGAAGCTCGACTCCGAATCGGCGCGAGAGGAAATCCGCGACATCATCAACGAGATCATCTCGTTGAAGAACGTCGTGCTCTCGATC
>JARYGW010000361.1:0-5376 GCA_033792295.1 Allobosea sp. | reverse complement strand
GGAGGAGGGCATGACGATGATCTGCGTCACCCACGAGATGGGTTTTGCACGCCAGGTTGCCGACCGCGTCATCTTCATGGATGCCGGCCAGATCGTCGAGATGAACACCCCCGACGCGTTCTTCAAGAACCCGCAGCACGAACGCACCAAGCTCTTCCTCAGCCAGATCCTGCACTAAGGCGGGAGGCCGACATTCCGGTCGGCGCCCCGGCTTCCGCCTGTCTGGCAGGCACCTCATCCCGAAAAGGACAAGATAGATGACCAGCCCCACATTTGAGACGGTTCGGAAGATCGGCGGCGACCTCGAGGTCACGCGCCTCGGCTATGGCGCGATGCGGCTGACCGGTCAGCCGGGCAACTGGGGACCGTATCCGGACGTCGAAGGCGCTATGACGGTGCTGCGCCGCGCCGTCGAGATCGGCGTCGACCTGATCGATACGGCCCATGCCTATGGGGCCGGCTACAATGAAGGGCTTATCGCCGATACGCTCCATCCATATGCTCCCGGCCTCGTTATCACGACGAAGTGCGGCCTCACCAAGATGGGCCCCGGCATCGCCTATCGGGACGGACGGCGGAAGGCGATCCGTACGGGCTGCGAAGCCAGCCTGTCGCATCTGCGGGTGGAGCGGATCGATCTCATGCAACTGCACTGGGTCGACGAGGACACACCCATCGAGGAGACGATCGGTGCGTTCGCCGAACTGGTGAAGGAGGGCAAGATCCGCCATGTCGGCGTCTCGAACGTGACGCTCGACGAACTCAAGCGCGCCCGCAGCGTGATGCCCATCGCGTCGGTGCAGAACCGCTTCAGCTTTGCCGACCGCTCCCAGATGGAGATCGTCCGTTACTGCCACGACGAGGACATCACGTTCTTCCCCTACGGCCCGCTCGACGGCAATCCGGCCAGGATCGGCGCGCCGCTCGCCGAGCGGGCGGGCGTCCTGGCCGAGCAGGCGGCCAAGCGCGGCTGCTCGCCCTCGCAATTCGCGCTTGCTTGGCTGCTGGCGCTGAGCCCGGTGATCGTTCCCATCCCCGGCACGCGCTCCGTGGCCCATCTGGAGGAGAATGTCGCCGCGCTCCAGGTCTCCCTCTCCCGGGACGAGGCCAACTCGCTGTAGCGACGCGATTGGCCTGCTGCCGGTCCGTCAGACACCGCCGACCTATCCGCGCAGCAGTCGAAGGAGTTGCTGGAAGCCAGGAGCGAGATTCTTCGCTTGCGGGCTGAGATGCGTCGGGTTGAGGAGGAGCGCGATCTGCAAAAAGCCGCGCGGTACTTTGCCAGGCAACCCGAGTGAAGTACCGCTTCATGAATGAGCACCGGCATGACTATGCCGTCACCCTGATGCGCCGTGTCCTGCGGGTTGCCAGGGCCGGGTTTTATGCCTGGCTTCGTTCTTCGCGCGCTTCTGAACGAGAGATACTCCGTGGTATCGGCCAACAGTTGCGACAGGTTGAAAAATTATAGAGCTACCTCAAATACATAAGTGCTCGCAGTTTTGTCCTGAATGGCACTCCATTTTAGAGCATAAAGGCAACAGCCGACCGAGCGGTCTGGCCAACAGGCTTTCGAACGGCCGATCCTGATCTTCCTGCTCCAACAGAGCCCTTGCGCAGCACAACGTGGGTACAACTTGCTGGAATTGGGCCGGGCCGTTGTTGAGCTCGTCATGGGGCGGAAAAGCTTAGACACTCGATCTTGTTTAGGATGATTGCTGGCGCGTCCAAGGCGATCTCAGCTTCATCGCAGGCAGGTTTTTCCAACAGCGAGATGCGTTGAAGGGGCGACCTGAGGTCCGGGGAAGGACGATCTCTCCCATCTCAACCCGGTCGTCCAGCTGGGGAGCACCCCGAAGTGTCATGGATGCTCGACGTTTCTGCAAGGATGGTGCTTCAGGCAGAAATCATCCCGCAAGATTCGCGTCTAGGGTGTGAACCCATAAACATTCTGGTGCAAGATGATCCACTGGCCCCTCAGTTCTTGTGATGGCATTGGTTGCGAGACACCGTTTTGTCGAGCTCGCAAAAGCCGTCCATAGAAATCTTGTCTCAATCAAGAAATTCGCGACTGGTTATAGACGGAGCTAAGTTCCTCGGATCAAGAAGTTCGATTGCATGGCTTGCAAGCAGATCGAGAAACGCTCTCGTCTTCATGAGGACATGCGGTGCAGCTGGATAGATCGCATGAACATCGAGGGGACGAAATCTGTATTGCGGCAGGATGGGGATCAATCGCCCGGCAGCAACTTCCTCGGCACATACAGACGCATGGAGCGCGCCGATCCCAGCCCCGGCGAGGAGTGCCTCCAATAGTGGTTTCCAATGATTGGCACGCCAGGCTGTCCGGATCGGCGCCTCCACAGCAACGCCATCGGGTCCTGCCAGCCGCAAGCGGTTGTCGGTTGCCATTCCAGCGACGCGGATGAACGGATAATCAATCAGTTCCTGCGGCGTTGCCGGCGCCGCGCGTCGCGTGAGGTAGGCCGGCGATGCCAGCAACATGCGATGCACGGTTCCGATCCGGCGAGCGATGAAATTGCCATCGCTGATGGTTCCAATGCGGATGGAGACATCAACTCCTTCCACGACCGGTTCGACGAAGCGGTCGTTCAGCGTGAGATCGATGGCCAACTCTGGATGGAGCGCCTGGAACTTCAGCAGGAGCGGTGGGAGCGTAACCTCGCCAAGGCCGTGCGGCGCCGCGATACGCAGTATTCCGCTGAGCGTGCCGTCACGCGATCTGACCACGGCCTCGGCTTCGTCGGCCGCCTCCAGCGCATGCTTGGCACGTTCATAGAACAGGCCGCCGACATCGGTCGTTCGCACAGAGCGGGTGGTTCGGTCGAGAAGGCGAACGCCGAGGTGCCGCTCCAACCGTTCGATGCGCTCGCTGACCGTTGGCTGTCCGAGATTCAGGTCGCGAGCGGCGGCGGACAAGCTGCCGCGCTCGACGACCCGAACATAGATGCGCATGGCTGACAGCATGTCCATGCCGCCGATATATCGGAACATACGATAAATAACATCTGTTTTTCCCTCCTTCATATCAGGAAAGCGATGAGCAAGGATCGAGCCACTCTGATTCAGCTGGAGGCTCCCATGCATTCTGACATTCCCGTGGAAACACATCCCCTGTACCAATCCCTCTCCGGTCAAACCGTCGCGATCATTGGCGGTTCATCCGGAATAGGCCTTGCCGTTGCCGCGCAGGCCAAGTGTCTCGGCGCCGACCTGATCTTGGTAGCCCGGGATGCCGAGAAGCTCCGAAACGCGGCAGCTTCGGTCGGCGGCGCGACACAGATCGTCGCCGACATTTCGGCCACTGCGGCGCCGCTCTCGATGTTCCGAGACGTGGCTTCTCTCGATCATCTCGTGATCACGGCGGGAACGGCGCGGCTTCTGCCCCTGAAAGAGCACGGGGCGGATGATCTTCATGGCGTGATGGCCGAACGACTCGTCGGTCCACTACTGGCGATCCAGGCCGCTGCTCCTCTGCTGCGTCCCGGAGGTTCGATCACGCTCACTTCTGCGCAATTGAGTTCGCGTCCGATCGGTATTGGCGCGGTCATGGCTGCCGCCGTCGCGGCTGTCGAGGCTATCACGCGTGCCCTGGCCCTGGAACTCGCGCCGGTTCGGGTCAACGCCATCGCGCCGGGCATGATCGATACACCTCTCCTCGACCATCTTCTTGGCGACAACAAATCTCAGGTCTTCGACGGAACGGCAGCGAGCCTTCCAACAAGGCGTGTCGGTCTGCCGGAAGACGTTGCACAGGCCGTTCTGCTCCTTCTGACCAACGGCTTCATCACGGGGGAAATCCTCCACGTCGATGGTGGTGGCCGATGGGTTTGAAGCCAAGTTTGGGGGAGATCGGAATATCGCAGCGTCCCGACGTTCAGGGCAGAATCTCCGCTCACCTCAAGATACTTGAGCCGCCGAGGCATGGGGCACTGCATCCGATGCGGAAAACTGTTTCGGAACAGCAATGAGCCAATACGAGCTGACGGACTTCGAATGGTGCATGGTCGAACCACTACTACCGAACAAGCCAAGAGGAGTGCCGCGCGTCGATGACCGACGCGTGCTCAATGGCATCTTCTGGGTGCTGCGTTCCGGCGCGCCATGGCGTGATCTTCCTGAGCGCTACGGGCCTCGCACCACCTGCTATAATCGCTTCACCCGATGGCGGAAAGCGGGAGTCTGGGACCGGCTGATGAACGCCGTCACGGCTGCCCACAGTGGCGAAATCCAGATGATCGACAGCACCTCCATCCGGGTGCACCAACAAGCCGCAACGGCAAGAAACCGTGCGGACAATTGTCTCGGTCGCAGCCGAGGAGGGCTCACGACCAAGATTCACGCCGTCGTCAATGCGCAGGGGTTACCGATCAGGCTTGGTCTGACAGCAGGTCAGACTCATGACGGACAGATCGTCGACTGCTTGCTCGATCATCTGGGACCACGGACAATCGTGCTCGCTGATAAGGCCTATGACGCCAACCGCATCCGCTCTCTAATCCAGGAGCATGGTGCCACGCCCAACATCCCCGCCAAGTCCAACCGAAAGTGGAAGCCCCACTTCAGCAAGCGGCTCTACCGCGAACGCAACCTCATTGAACGCTTTTTCTGCAAACTGAAGCACTTTCGCCGCGTCGCCACGCGCTACGACAAGCTCGCCAGCAACTTCCTAGCCTTCGTCCAACTCGCGTCGATGCGGCTCTGGCTTCGCGTTTATGAGTCTACGTCCTAGTTCACGCTGATGGAATGTACGCTGCAGCTGCCGGCCGATAACAGCGATCTCAGGTCCACATCTTCGCTTTCGCCATCCGTGATCAAGGATTTGCCTAGCAGGGAGAGAAATTCTTCGACCATGGAAAGGGCTCTTTCCGGCTTCTTTTCCGTGATTCGTTTAATCAACAAGGATTGAAACTGGGCATCGGCCGATCTGTGGCCACTTCTGTCAAAAAACGATTGCGCGAGAACATATCTGACAGCAAGGCGGGCCAACAGATGCGCCAACAGAACATTGCCGTAGATACCGGCCAGCAGAATCCAAAACTCGGCGCTTAACTGAAGAGCGCCATCAAGATTGCCGGATGATTCGCATTTAGACTGCGCCTTGATATGATCATTCAGCAAAGCGTGATGTTCGTCGGAAATGATGACGTCGGAATGCACCAGTTGAGTTACCAGGTGCGTGACCGTCATCGTGAACACCTCATGCGTCGCGCGCGCGTCGGACAGGTCCAAGACGGCAACGAATGCGCCGCGATTTTGCGGGAGGTGAACCACTCCCTCCTGCTCGAGTATATTGAGAACCTTCCGAACAACCGTGCGACTTACGCCGAAAACCTCTCCGATAATGCTTTCGTTCAG
>JARYGW010000360.1:0-5379 GCA_033792295.1 Allobosea sp. | reverse complement strand
TGAACGCAAGGTAAACGCTAAAACAAGGTAAAATTAACCACATTGCCTGCGGGCAGGGTTTTCATTCAGTTTGCGCGCAAGTAAATGAGATTGCTGGCATTTTAACGGTCAGCTTTGGCCGGGGCGGAGCTGATAGAAGACGTGCTGGCCGATCGTATCCATTTTTTTCAGCCGCTTCGCCCAGTAAGGCCTCACGTAACGTGCGTGGTAATGCGTCGAGGCTCCGACCTCGGCGAGATAGGTCGTCCCGTCATAGACCTCTCGCGCGATCCGGACGGCGTCGCGCCACGGACCCGGCTCCGTGATGCGCAGCGACTTGCCCTCGCAGGTGAAGGTGAACTGGCAGGAGAGATAGCGGTTGGAATTCTGGTAGACGGTGCCGCAGACGCTCGCCGGATAGAGCCCGCTCTTCACCCGGTTGAGCACCACCTGAGCGACGGCCGCCTGGCCCTCTGGCGATTCCGAGCGGGCCTCGAAATAGACCGCTTCGGCCAGGCAGCGCTGCTCGCGCGCCATGTTCTCCGGTGCGATCAGCCCGGCATAGCTCTGCCGCTCGCCCGGCGCCGCGAGACGCAGGTCACGGGTCGCCGGCGCCGAGGTCAGTGCGATGCGCGCCGCGGATTGCGCGCCGTGCGCGGGCAGGGCGGGCGGTGTGATCTCGGCCATGGGGATAGCCGAGCGCGGTGTCGAGGAACTGCCTTGCAGTGCGGCCGGCACCGAAGGCGAGGAGCCGTCGATGCTGTCGAGGTAGAGTTCCGCCTGCCGGGCCGAGGTGATCTTCGGCTTCAGCGAGACCGGCGAGGAATCAGACAGGGCCGGATCGGTCAGGCCTTCGTCGAAGGGATAGGGTTCGAAGCCGCTCGGCGGGCCGCCGACGGCCTCTGCCGCGCGCATCGCGTCGAGCGAGAAACCACCCGAGATGAGCTTGGGCTGGGTGTCGCCGAAAACGACCTTCTCCAGCTCTACGGAAGGATGGCCGGAAAGCCCGGGCCGCAAGCTCGGAAGCATGTCGCCCTTGGCCGTGCGGTCGACCTCCGGGAAGCCGCTCGCCGAGCGCTTCATGTCTTCGCGCGGCTGGCGCGGGTCGACGACGATGCGTCGCTCCGGATCTTCGAAGGATAAGCTTGTGCGCACGATGGCCGAGGTCAGGGCGAGACCGGGCAGCCGGAAGGCGCTCTCCGCCACCAGCATCGAAGGACCTTCCGCCAGCTCGGAAACCGGGCCGGGCTCTGTCCGGGAGATCAGGCTGGAAGGCAGGCCGGTCGGCCCGAAATTCTGCCCGGCCGAGGCGGTGAAGGACACCAGGAGCCCGACCGACAGCGCCCAGGGCGCAGCCGTTGCCGCGGCCCATTTGAGCCCCGGCGCCCGCCCGCCACGCTTTCGCCTGTGAAGACGCAAATGACTCAAAACGACGTACCCGTCCCGGCGACACGGAACCGAAGACGGCCGGCGATTACCGGGTCTTCGTTGGAATCTGTTATCGCCTCGGTAAGGTTGAGCAGCGGTTAACGGGGGACGGCATTTTCGAACCAGGCTTCATTGCGAGCGCGAGCGACGAAGCCATCGAGGGGCAGGGTGATCCGGCTCTTCGGCCCATATCGGTCTGTGATGCCGGATTTCACGAAAACGCGCTGGTTGCCGCCTGGGCGAGCCGCTAACGTGTAACCACACATTCCAGGCTTCGGAGAGATCCATGAGCTCCCATCCGGCACGCAGCTACGCTCCGGAGATCATTGTCGCGGCAGGTTGCCTGATCGCGCTCATCACCTTCGGCCCGCGCGCCAGTGCCGGCCTGTTCCAGATCCCGATGACTCTGCAGTTCCATTGGGGGCGCGACATCTTCGGCCTGGCGTTGGCGATCCAGAACCTGCTCTGGGGCCTCGGCGCGCCCTTCGCCGGCGCCATCGCCGATCGCTACGGCACGGTACGGGTTCTCTGCGTCGGCGCGCTGCTCTATGCCGCCGGCCTCGTGGTCATGGCCTATGCGACCACGCCGCTGCAACTCCATCTCGGCGCCGGCGTGCTGATTGGCTTCGGCTTGTCCGCCTGCTCCTTCAATCTCGTGCTCGCCGCCTTCGGCAAGCTCCTGCCGGAGCAATGGCGGCCCATGGCCTTTGGCGCCGGCACGGCCGCCGGCTCCTTCGGGCAGTTCCTGTTCCCGCCGATCGGCAACATCCTGATCGACACGCTCGGCTGGCAGCAGGCGCTGGTCGTCTTCGCCGTCACCCTGCTGCCGGTGCTGCCGATCTCGGTGATCCTGGCGACGCGCAAGCTCGGTGCGGGGGCTGGCACGACCGCAGCCAACCTGCCGAACCAGACCGTCATGCAGGCGCTGACGGAGGCGTTCAGGCACCGCAGCTATGTCCTGCTCGTGCTGGGCTTCTTCACCTGCGGCTTCCAGCTCGCCTTCATCACCGTGCACATGCCGGCCTATCTGCGCGATACCGGCCTGCCCGCCTGGGTCGGCGGCTGGACGCTGGCGGTGATCGGTCTCGCCAACGCCATCGGCTCGCTCTCCTCCGGCTGGCTTTCGACGCGGATGCCGAAGCGCCATCTTCTGGCCTGGATCTATCTCGGCCGCGCAGTCGCGATCGCCGCCTTCATCCTGATCCCGCCGAGCCCGCTGACGGCGCTCACCTTCGGCGTGGTCATAGGCCTGTTCTGGCTCTCGACAGTGCCGCCGACCTCCTCGCTGGTCATGCTGATGTTTGGCACGAAGTACATGGCGATGCTCTATGGCTTCGCCTTCTTCTCGCATCAGGTCGGTGGCTTCCTCGGCGTCTGGCTGGGCGGCGTGCTCTATGAATCGATGGGCAACTACCAGTTCGTCTGGTGGCTTTCGGTCGCGCTCGGCGTTGCCTCGGCGCTGATCAACCTGCCGATCGTCGAGCGGCCGGTGCAGAGGCCGGAAGCGCAGCCGGCCTGATCCGGAACGGGTAGGAACGCACACGTCGCGGGGTTGCAGCGTCCTTCGGGCGCTGCAACCTTGTCGTATTGGGAACAGGCCGTTGCGGGAGATGGCGATGACGACGTTCAAGGCTCTGGTGGCGACGAAGGGTGAGGCCGGCACCAATCTCGCCTTCACAGAATTCCCCGAGAGCGAGCTGATGGAGGGCGACGTCACCGTCCGGGTCACGCATTCGACGGTGAACTACAAGGATGGCCTGGCGATCAGCGGCAAGGCGCCGGTGGTGCGCCGCTGGCCGATGATCCCGGGCATCGACTTCGCCGGCCGGGTCGAGACCTCCGGGCACCCCGATTTCAAGCCGGGTGATCTCGTCGTGCTGAACGGTTGGGGTACCGGCGAGACGCATCTGGGCGCCTATGCCCAGATGCGCCGCGTCAAGGGCGACTGGCTGGTGCCGTTGCCGCAAGGGCTCACCCCCGCCGAGGCGATGGCGATCGGCACGGCCGGCTACACGGCGATGCTCTGCGTGCTCGCGCTGGAGAAGTACGGCCTGAAGCCCGCCGACGGTCCGGTCGTCGTCACTGGCGCGGCCGGTGGTGTCGGCTCGGTCGCGATCGCGCTGCTGGCCAAGGCCGGTTGGCACGTTATCGCCTCGACCGGACGTGCGGAGGAGGCGGATTACCTCAAGGGCCTCGGCGCCGCCGAGATCATCGATCGCAACGAGCTCTCGCAACCCGGCCGCCCGCTCGGCAAGGAGCGCTGGGCGGCGGGTGTCGACGCGGTCGGTTCGCACACGCTGGCGAACCTGCTCTCGATGACCAAGTATGGCGGCGCTGTCGCGGCTTGCGGCCTCGCGCAGGGCATGGACCTGCCGGCCTCGGTCGCGCCCTTCATCCTGCGCGGTGTCGCGCTGCTCGGTGTCGATTCGGTGATGTGCCCGAAACCCCGCCGCCTCGAGGCCTGGAAGCGGCTGGCGGCCGACCTCGACCGCGACAAGCTCGCCGCCATGACGACGACGATCCCGCTCGACGCCGTCATCGAGACCGGCAAGGCGATCGTCGAAGGCAAGGTCAAAGGCCGCGTCGTCGTCGAGATCGGCTAGAGTATCGGACTGAAGAGTGGAATCCGCTTTTCGGAAAGATCCGATGCGCCAACACTGAGATAGATCATCTTTATCGCGTCCGAATGGACGCGCGATGATCTAGGCGCTGCCTTCGATCAGGGGGCGATGCCGCATCAGCTCGTTGCTGCAGTAATCCATGAAGGCCCGCACACGCGGCACATGGCGGATGTCAGGGTGGGTCAGCACCCAGAGCCCGGTCGCGAAATCGGGGTTGGGCGGCATCATGCGCATCAGCCCCGGCCGCAAGTCGGCGATGAAACAGGGCAGGGGGCCGATGCCGAGACCCAGCTCGACCGCCTCGGTGATGCCGAGCACGGCCGAGCTCTTCAGCGCGATCCGCTCGGGCGCGACATGCTCGCGCACGAAGCGCGCCGCCTTCACGTGCGAGAGCTGGTCGCCGAGTGCGACCCAGTCCCGCTGATAGAGCGTCGCGGGGTCGGCTTTTTCCGCGGTCAGGGCTTCGTCGGCTCGGCCGTAGATCGCCCAGGCGAGGGTCGCGATGCGCCGTCCGACCAGCGTCTCGCCCGGCATGTCGCTGGCGCGGATGGCGACATCGGCGTCGCGCTTGGACAGGTTGAGCGCCTGGTTCCCGATCACGACATCGAGCCGGATCGAAGGATGCGCCTCCCGGAAGCCGGCGAAGATCGGCAGCAGCAGGTGGAGATGCAGCGTGTCGGTGGTGGTGACCCTGATCTCACCGGAGGGCGTGACGTCGCGACCGGCGAGACGGCGGGAAAAGGCGGTGACGTCTTCCTCCATCCGCCCGGCGAGAGCCGCCATCTCCGCGCCCGCGACGGTCGCGACATAGCCGGTCTTGCGCCGTTCGAAGAGCGGCATGCCGACCATCTCCTCGATCTGCCCCAGGCGCCGGAACACGGTGGAGTGGTTGACCGACAGCGCCGCCGCCGCACCCGTCAGCCCGCCATGGTCGCTGATCGCCTTGACCAGGCGGAAATCGTCCCAGGCGAGTTTGGAAGACATCGGCGCGTTTTCTCCTGCCGATACGCAAGCCGATATCTTGCATTCATGCAAGTTGGGGGAGTGAAAAGCTGCGCGGATTGCCGCTTGATCCGGCGCGCTCCTCAGGATGAGGGTTGCAAGGTCGTCAGCGCGGAGCCGCCGCGCGGCGCAGCCGATCGTTGATCGCCTCTCCCAGTCCCTGCTCGGGAATGCAGGCGACTGCGATGGTGCTCGGCCCCAATGCGTCGAGCCGGCGCAGATAGCCGAAGAGATGGCTTGCCGCCTCGCGCAAATCGCCGGTCGGGCTCAGATTGAGGGCATCGGTCTGAGCCTGCTGATCCGGGCCGAAGCCGAGCCAGGCCTCGCCCGGCCGCGGAGCCTCGGCATC
>JARYGW010000035.1:0-22840 GCA_033792295.1 Allobosea sp. | reverse complement strand
GAGGCGCTGATGCGCTGGCGCCACCCGACCCGCGGCATGGTGCCCGCCAGCGTCTTCATCCCTATCGCCGAGCAATCCGGCCTGATCGCCGCCATGGGCGACTGGGCCATCCGGCAGGCCTGCAAGGACGCCGCTGGCTGGGAGCCGGGGATCGCCGTCTCCGTCAACGTCTCGCCGCTGCAGTTCCGCGAGCCGCGGCGCATCGTCGACACCGTGAAGGAAGCACTGATCGCATCGGGCCTGAGCTCACGGCGGCTGACACTCGAGATCACGGAATCGCTGCTGATCGAGGACAACAAGCTGACGCTCTCCGTGCTCGAGGAGTTGAATGCGCTTGGCGTGAGCTTTGCGCTCGACGATTTCGGCACGGGCTATTCCGCACTCAGCTATCTTTCCGCCTATCCCATCGCCCAGGTGAAGATCGACCAGAGCTTCGCGCGCGAGGTCCACACCAGCGAAGCGCCCAAGGCCATCATCGAGGCCGTCTGCCAGCTCGCCCGGCGCCTGCAGATGAACGTCGTGGTCGAAGGCATCGAGACCGAGCAGCAACGTATCGCCGTGCAGTTGCTGGGTGCTCATCGGGCGCAGGGCTATCTCTTCGGCAAGCCGGAACGCCTTTCAACCATCGCGCGCGATGGCGGCGGCCGTCACGTCGCCTGAACCAGCTGCGGCAGCCTTTCGCCGGGCCGGCCTTGATTCCGCCGGCGCGACGACGCATCAGCGACGGGACGAACAGGCGGAGCAGATCATCCGGTGAGCGATGCCACGGCCAAGGCGGGCAAGCCCGCCGCATTGACCCCCGACCTCTGCGTCATCGGCGCAGGCGACCGGGGCCTTGCGCTGGCGACGGCCGCCGCGGCCTTCGGCGTGCCGGTCGTGCTGGTCGAGCGGGAAGCGACCGGCGGGCGACATACCGCGCTCGCCGCCAAGGCTCTGATCGAGGCTGCCGCCAGTGCGCAGCAGATCCGTGAGGCCGGCCGACTCGGCCTCCAGGCCGCTGCGCCGCGGGTGCAGGGTGCACAGCTCCATGACCACATCCAACGGGCGCTTGCCGTCACCGCCGCGAACCAGCGGCCGGAACGGCTCGCGGCGCTCGGCATCCGCGTCATCCAGGGTGAAGCCCATTTCACCGGCCGCGGCAGCGTCAAGGTCGGTGACATCACGATCAGGGCACGGCGCTTCGCCATCGCGACCGGATCGCGACCGGAGTTTCCGGAGCTGTCCGGGCTGGCCGCGCTCGACCCGTCGCAGGTGTTGAGCGAAGACGATCTGCCCAGGCTCACGCGCCTGCCGGGGCAGCTCGCCGTCCTCGGCGGAAACGGCCGTGCCGTCGCGCTGGCCCAGGCCTTCGCGCGCCTCGGCAGCATCGTCGCGCTGATCTGCCCGGCAACGCTTCTGCCGGAGCACGACGCCGAGGCCGTGATGACCCTGCGGCAGCGGCTGCTGCGCGAAGGAGTCGCGCTGCACGAGGAGAGCGCGGTCGCGCATGTCGAGAGCCAACGTTCCGGCCTGAGCCTGACCGTCACGGGAGTTGCCGGCGACAACACGGTCGATGCTTCGCTGATCCTCGCCGCAGGTCATCGGAAGCCGGATATCGCGACGCTCGACCTCGACCTCGCCGGTATCCGCAGCGATGCGGCCGGCATCACCGTCGACAAACGCCTGCGGACCAGCAATCGCCGGATCCATGCGCTGGGAAGCTGCGCCGGCGGCGCGGCGGCCGGATCCTGGGAGCGGGCCGGCGACGACCACGTCGGCATCGTCCTGCGCAGCGTGCTGTTCTGTCGGAGCAACGCGCTCGATCCCACAGGCAACCCGCGAATCGTTTGGAGCCGCCCGGAGATCGCCTCCATCGGCGACACCGGTCAGGAGGCGAGGCCCGGCCGTATCCGCGTTCTGCGCTGGCCCTTTGCCGAAGTGCCTGCCGCAGCCGCAGCTGGCCGGACCGAGGGCTATGTCCAGGCCGTGACAGACCGGAAGGGTCGGCTGCTCGGCGTCACCATCGTCGGCGACGGTGCGGGCGAGTTGATCGCGCCCTGGTGCGTCGCCCTCAAGGCCGGGCTCGGCATCACCGAGGTTGCCGAGGTCGCATTTCCGGCATTGGCACGCTCCGATGCCTCCCGGCGTGCGGCCCTGAGTCCGGGGATCAGACGGCTCATCGGCTTTTTGCGTCGTTTCGGCTAAGATCATACCAATGCACCAGTCCGGCTTGCCCAGACGCGACCTGTCGATCAGCATTCCGCGCGGCCTGACCCGGCTCGGCCTTTCGGCCAAGCTCCTGCTCGTCACCGTGCTGTTCGTGATGCTGGCGGAGGTCCTGATCTATGTCCCGTCCATCGCGAATTTCCGCCGCAACTGGCTGAATGACCGGATCGCGGCCGCCCAGGTCGCGGCGCTCGTGCTGGAGGGCGCGCCCGAGGACGGGCTGCCGGAGGGCAGCGAGAACCGGCTGTTGATGGGTGTCGGCGCGCGCGCCATCGCAGCCCGCGTCGGCGGAGCCCGCCGGCTGCTCAGCCTCGATTCGATGCCGCCCCCCGAAGTCGCGCGCTCTGTCGATCTGCGCCAGCTCGACTGGTGGAGCTCGATCCGTGACGCCGTCGCGGTGCTGGTCGCGCCCGCCACCATGCCGATCCGCGTCGTCGGCGAGGCGGTCGGAGGAGCCGATTTCGTCGAGATCGTCATCGACGAGGCGCCGCTCCGGCGCGCGATGCTGAAATTCTCCTGGAGCCTGCTGCTGATCTCGCTGGTGCTGATCGGGCTGACGGCGCTCGCCGTCTATATCGCGCTCAATTCCCTGATCGTCGGGCCGATTCGGCAGCTCGCGGCCAATGTGATGGAGTTCGAAGCCGATCCCGAGAATCCACAGCGGATCATCGAACCCTCGCTCCGGGCCGACGAGATCGGCGAGGCCGAGCGCGCGCTTGCCCGCATGCAGGGAACGCTCGCCGATGAATTGCGCACCAAGAAGCATCTCGCCGAGCTCGGCCTCGCCGTCAGCAAGATCAACCACGACCTGCGCAACATGCTGGCGGCAGCGCAGCTCATGTCCGACCAGCTCGTCGAGACGCGTGACGCCAAGATCCGCCGTTTTGCGCCGCGATTGATCGCGACGCTCGGCCGCGCCATCGAGTTCTGCCAGGCCACCCTCGCCTATGGGCGCGCCGCCGAGGCGACACCTTCGCTCAGGCAGGTTTCGCTGCGCCAGCTCGTAACCGAGCAGGCGGAGCTGCTGGGGCTTGCCGACAACAAGCAGGTGCGCTTCGACAATCAGGTACCGGCCGATCTCAGCGCGGCCTGCGACGCCGACCAGATGGCGCGCGTGCTGACCAACCTGATGCGCAATGCCGTCCAGGCCCTGACCCAGGCGGGAGCGGAGGAAGGCAGCCAGCCCACACTGACCGTGACCGGCGCCCCGACGAACGGTTCGGTGACGCTGCGCGTCATCGACAACGGGCCCGGCGTGCCGCAGCGGGCGCAGGCGAACCTGTTTCAGGCCTTCCGTGGCTCCGTGACGCCCGGTGGCACGGGCCTCGGCCTTGCCGTGGCTGCCGAGCTCGTCCGGCTGCATGGCGGCACGATCGCGCTGGAGCCCTCGCCGGTCGGCGCCGTCTTCCGGGTTTCGCTGCCGCTGCGGCGCCATAACGGGCACTGACAGCCCCATCCAAATACTCTCCGACGCCCTCGTCCTTCGAGACGCCGCAGAGTTTATCCTTGGGTCGGCCAAAGGCCGGACCCGAGGGCGGCTCCTCAAGATGAAGGCTGCAGGTTTTCAAGCAGACGCCTATTGGCTCGCCCAGATCACGCGGGCCATGAAGGCGATATCGGCGAGATTCAGCACCCGGTCGGGATGCTCGGGATTGAGCGAGGCGAGTTCGACGGTCTTGGCGGTCTGGCGCTTGAGCTGCTTGGCCAGCACTTCGCCCTCCACAGTCTTGACCACGACCCGGTCGCCGCGCCGCACCGTCGCGGTCGGCGAGACGATGATGGTGTCGCCATCTCGATAGAGCGGCAGCATCGAATCGCCCGAGATCTCCAGCGCATAGGCCTTCTCGTCGGCGACGCCGGGAAAGGCCACCTCCTCCCAGCCGGCGCCGGCCGGAAAGCCGCCATCGTCGAAGAAGCCGCCGGAACCGGCCTGGGCGAAGCCGATCAGCGGGATAGTGCGCGCCGGCGCAGGCTCACGGCGCATCACCACGCTCATGAACTCGTCGAAGGTGGCGCCGGTCGCGGCCAGGATCTTGGCGATCGATTCGGTCGAGGGCCAGCGCTCGCGCCCATCAGGCCCGATGCGCTTGGAGCGGTTGAAGGTCGTCGCGTCGAGCCCGGCCTTGCGGGCGAGCCCCGAGGCGGTGAAACCATAGCGTTGGGCGAGCGAGTCGATCGCCCCCCAGATCTGGTCATGTGACAGCATCGCTCAGGCCTCGCATGGCTCTTGCCGTAGGGCGGGGATAGATCATAGGAAATATCCCCTATACCGTAAGATTTCAATCCGATTCTTGCCACATTGGCGCAGCGCCTGCAGAAAGCTCCTGCCACTGTCCTGCCGGTTCAAGGCCGGTTCCCCGCGAGGCTTCCGATGCCGCTGATCTACAAGATATGCCCCACCACCCTCTGGCGCGATGCCGAGGAAAAAGGCCGTTTCGATGGTGCGCCTGTCGATCTCGCGGATGGCTACATCCATTTTTCGACCGGCGCGCAGCTTGCCGAGACCGCCGCGAAACATTTCGCCGGACAGACGGACTTGCTGCTGATCGCGGTCGATGATTTGCGACTGGGAGCGCAGCTGCGCTATGAGCCCTCGCGCGGCGGCGCATTGTTCCCGCATCTTTACGCGCCGCTCGATCCGAAGGCCGTGCGCTGGGTTGCGCCGCTGTCCCTGAAGGCCGATGGCAGCCACGCGATTCCGGCCGATCTCTGAAGCCGGATCCAACCTCGCCGCTGCGGCAAAAAATCCATATCCAGCGGCGTGTCCGATGTTCTAAAGCATCGGCCTATCCCGAAAGCCGGTTCCCACTTTTCGGGCCGATGCTCTAAAGACCTCGCATGCTCGCCAGCCTCTTCCATCTCGCTCGCCCTCTGATCCACCGGATGGATGCGGAGACGGCGCATCGCCTGACGGTAACGGCATTGGCGGCAGCGCCGGCCTTGAAGCCAGCGGCGGACGACCCCGTACTGACCACGGAAACCTTCGGCCTCTCCTTCCCGAATCCGGTCGGACTCGCCGCCGGCTTCGACAAACATGCCGAAGCCGTCGACGGTGCGCTGGGGCTGGGCTTCGGCTTCGTCGAAGTGGGCGGGGTGACGCCACTGCCGCAGCCCGGCAATCCGCGCCCGCGCGTCTTCCGGCTCGTCGAGGACGAAGCCGTCATCAATCGCTACGGGTTCAACAGCGAGGGCGTCGAAGCGGTTGCGCGGCGACTGGCTGCCCGGCGCGACCGCGGCGGCATCGTCGGCGTCAACCTCGGCGCCAACAAGGAATCGGCCGACAGGGAGCAGGACTACGCCATCCTGGCGCGGCGGCTGGCACCGCTCGCGGATTTCCTGACGATCAACGTCTCCTCGCCCAATACGCCGGGCCTGCGCAACCTGCAGGCCGAGAGCGCGCTGGACGACCTCGTCGCCCGCACCCTCGCCGCACGCGACGACGTCGCGGCCGGTGGCAAGCGCACCCCGATCCTGCTCAAGATCGCACCGGACCTGACATTGCCCGAGCTCGACGGCATGGTGGCCGTCGCGCGCAAGCGCGGCATCGATGGCATGATCGTCTCGAACACCACGATAGCGCGGCCGGAAACCCTGCGGAACGCAGCGAAGACCGAAACTGGCGGGCTCTCCGGCAAGCCGCTCTTTATCGCCTCGACCAAAATCCTGGCCGAGACCTTCCTGCGCGTTGAAGGGCAGTTCCCGCTGATCGGCGTCGGCGGCATCGATTCGGCCGAGGCCGCCTTCGCCAAGATGCGGGCCGGCGCCGCGCTGGTGCAGCTCTATTCGGCGCTGGTGTTCAAGGGACCGGGGCTGGTCAAGGACATCAAGACGGGGCTGGCCTCGCAGGCCCGCCGAGCCGGGCTGCCGCGCCTCACTGCCCTGATCGGCCGCGATGCCGCCGCGATCGCGCGCGGCGAGGGATTGTAGGAGCGCGGCTCAAGAAGTGTCGGAGCGCGGCCTACTTGCGCGCCGCAAAGAGCCGCATCAGCAGCCAGAGCGGCACGACGATCAACGCGCCCGCGATGACCCAGTCGCCGACCTCCCTGATCGCACCGAAGCCGAGTCCGGTGATCGAGCGGATGAAGCGGGCGGCCGCATCGTAGAGTCCGCGCGGCGAGAGGCCGAGAAAGGCCATGGCGGCGCCGACCAGCAGCGAGATGAAGATCAGCCTGACGAGGACGCTGAGCGGCGAGCCGCCGATGAACCGTTCCATGAAGCCTTGGCCATCCTGTTACGCGCCCGCCTCTTGCGGGTGCGCTTCCCGAGCGTCCTTACCTGAAAACCCGCCACGCTTGAACGGCGGCTGAACGCCGTTTGCACAGCCGCGGCCTCTCAGTTCGTTGAGCCCCCTCCCGCGATGAAAAGTACCCTCACGCGGTCGCGCTGGCGCCGGTCGTCGCCCAGGCGGTACCGGCGATCTTGGAAGCGGCGATGACGGCCTGCGTGCGGCTGTCGACGTCGAGCTTGGTCAGGATCGCCGAGACATGCGCCTTCACCGTCGCCTCTGAGACGCCAAGTTCGTAGGCGATCTGCTTGTTGAGCAGACCTTCGGACAACATCATCAGCACGCGGACCTGCTGGGGCGTCAGCGTCGAGAGACGGCGGACCATGTCGGCCACGTCCGCCTCGACGGGTGCGGAGAGGTCCACGCCAGCCGGGGTCCAGACGCCGCCGTCGAGCACGGCGCGGATCGCCTCGCCCATCTGGGGAACGTCGGCCGTCTTGGGCAGGAAGCCGAGCGCACCGAACTCGATGCAGCGGCGGATCACGGCGGGGTCGTCATTGGCGGAAACGACGATGACCGGAATCTCGGGATGGTCGGCCCGCAGGAAGAGCAGACCAGAAAAGCCCTGGACACCCGGCATGGTGAGATCGAGCAGGACGAGATCGGCGTCGCCGCCGCTCGCCAACACCTCGGTCAAGGCTTCGAGTGAACCGACCTCGCTGACCTCCGCCCCCTCGATGGCATGCGAGACGGCCTGCCGCAGCGCGCCGCGAAAGAGCGGATGATCGTCCGCGATGACGATCCGTGTCGAAGGCTGCTTGCTCATCGCGCCCCTCCCTGTTGCCCTCGCCGCAACCCTGTGGCTGCGACTCTTTTATTTTGCCCCAGGGGCGAGGCGGATCACAAGCATTGCAAGCGCGTGGGCGCAACCCGTCCGTCCTCAGCCATTGGTCGGCAACAGCGCTTCCAGAACCTCGATATGGTCGGCTTCGCGCGGCGGCTTGTCCCAGCGGATGCGGTTGATGCGCGGAAAGCGCATCGCGAGCCCGGATTTGTGCCGGGTCGAGCGCTGCAGCCCCTCGAAGGCGACCTCGAAAACCAGGCCGCTCTCGGCCGTATGCGCGACCTCCCGCACCGGGCCGAAGCGGTTCAGCGTGTTCTTGCGGACATATTTGTCGATCTCGAGCAATTCCTCGTCGGTGAAGCCGAAATAGGCCTTGCCGACCGGCACCAGCTCGAGCCCGCCCTCCTCGTCGACCCGCCAGACGCCGAAGGTGTAGTCGGAATAGAAGGAGGAGCGCTTGCCGTGTCCGCGTTGGGCATACATCAGCACGCAATCGACCAGGCGGGCATCGCGCTTCCATTTCCACCAATAGCCCTTGGGACGGCCAGGAAGATAAGGCGAATCGCGGCGCTTGATCATGCAGCCCTCGACGGCCTCCGCATCGGCGCCCGCCCCCGCCGAAGCGGGATCGGCACGAGCCGTGGTCAGCTCCGCCCATGAGCCGAAGGGGATCAGCGGCGAGAGATCGAAGCGCACGCTGGCGAGGCGCGACAGGAAGGCTTCCAAGCGCTTGCGCCGCTCCTCGAAGGGGAGATGGCGGATATCCTCCTCGCCATCGACCAGAAGGTCGTAGACGCGGATATGGGCGGGGAACTCGCCCAGCATCTTCGCCGTCACGGTCTTACGGTTCAGCCGCTGCTGCAGCGTGTTGAAACTCTGGACCGTGCTCTCGCGCATCACCAGCAATTCGCCGTCGAGAGCGCCGTCCTGCGTCAGCTCCTCGACGAGATCGGGGAAAGCGCCGGCAATATCCTCGCCGGTGCGGGAATAGAGACGCGTTACGCGGGTCCCATCGGCGCGCCGGCCGCTGGCGGCCTGGACGCGGATGCCGTCCCATTTCCATTCGGCGCTGAACTCGCCCGGGTCGAGCTTATCGAAATCGCCCTCCTCGATCGGGTGCGAGAGCATCACCGGGCGGAACGGCGCCGGATCGCGCGCCTCCGGCCGCGGTCCCCTGCCCTCCAGCCAGGCGAAGAGTTCGACATAGGGCGGTTCCAGACCGTGCCAGACCTGCTCGACCTCGTCGGGCGGCACACCGCCGATATTCGCGGCCGCCGTCTTGGCGAGACGGGCCGAGACGCCGATGCGCAGCGCGCCGGTGATGAGCTTCAGCAGCGCCCAGCGACCGGTCTCGTCCAGCGCATCGAGCCAAGAGGCGACGAGGCGCGGCAGATCGGTCTTGCCGGCCTCGCGCAGACTCTCGACCACCTCGGGCAGATGCGGCACCGCGTTGGCGCCGTGCCGGGCGGGCCACATCAGCGCGACCGTCTCCGAGAGATCGCCGACATAATCGTAGGACAGCGCGAAGAGCACCGGGTCGGTGCGCTCGGCGATCAACGCACGGACCAGCCCCGCCTTGGCATTGCGGAAAACCAGCCCGCCCGTCATCGCCGCCAGCGCATAGCCGCGATCGGGATCGGGCGTCGTGCGGAGATAATCGGCGATCAGCGCGAGCTTGGCGTTGCGGCGAGGCTCATAGGCCAGCCTGTCGAGCAACCAGGCGAAGCGGTTCATGGCGTCACCGTTGCGCCACGGTCGCCAGATATCTGGCGGCGCCCCTGCGATTGTCCTGTGCTGCAACGCATCGTTCAGCCACCATTCATCAACAGTTCCGTAGCGGCATTCATATTCAAGGGAGATCCATGCCGATGCGTGCCGCGATGCGGTTCCTTGCCTGGCCTGCCATCGTCGTCACGCTTTCGGTTGGAACCGCCGCCCAGGCAGCGAGCTTCTCCTGCCGCGAAACGCCGATCGTCCAATCGCATGCCGTCCTCGCGCCGCTGGCCGAAAAGGTCGCGCAGGGACGCCCGCTCGCCATTCTCGCCATCGGTTCCTCCTCGACCGAGGGGATCGGCGCCAGCGCCAAGGACAAGACCTATCCGGCGCGGTTGCAAGCTTTGCTGGCCAAGGCATGGCCGAAATCGCGGATCGAGATCGTCAATGCCGGCATCGGCGGGGAGACCGCGCCGCAGACCCTGGTGCGTCTCGAGACGGCCTTGATCGAGCGCCGCTTCGATCTGGTGATCTGGCAGGTCGGCACCAATGACGCGGTCAAGGGCGGCGATCTGGACACCTTCCGCGACATGGTCGGAGAAGGCATCCGGCTCGTGAAAAAGGCGAAGACGCCGCTCGCGATCCTCGACCCGCAGTTCTTCCCCTCGATGCGCAACCCCGCGAACTACGAGCGCTTCGTCACGGCGGTCACCGATGTCGCGCAACGCGCAAACGTTCCCGTCTTCACCCGATACGAGACGATGCGGGAATGGTACGCGAACGACGCCGACGCCTTCAAGGCCGCGCTCTGGACCGACGGGTTCCATATGAGCGACGCAGGCTATGACTGCCTCGCCCGCGACATGGCGAATGCGCTGGTCGGCATGACCACGCAGGCTCGCCCGGTCGTGGCGGAATCGCGCTGAACCTTCAGGCCGTCGGCGCATTAGCGGCCTCCCCTGCAGGCTCCGCCTCGCCCTCGTCGCCATAGCCGACGAGATGCAGCGGCTTGGCCCTGAGGCCTGCCGTGCCGCACCAGTGGACAAGGGCCTCCGCCTCGCCATGGGTCACCCAGATCTCGCCGGCCCCGACCTCGCGGATCGTCGCCAGCAGGTCATCCCAGTCGGCATGGTCGGAAATGACCAGCGGCAATTCGACGCCCTTCTGCCGGGCCCGCGCCCTGATCCGCATCCAGCCCGAGGCAAAAGCGGTGACGGGGTCGGGAAAACGGCGCGCCCACAGGTCCTGCGTGGCGCTCGGCGGGCAGATGACGATCTCGCCGCCGAGCATCTTGCGGTCGGCGGCCGAGACCATGCGGATCTCGCCGAGCGGGACGCCTTCCGCTTGATAGAACGCAGTGATCTTCTCCATGGCACCGTGAAGATAGATCGGCCGCTCGTAGCCCGCCTCGCGGATCAACGCCATCACGCGCTGCGCCTTGCCCAGCGAATAGGCGCCGACGATATGGGTGCGTTCCGGGAAGAGCCTGACGGATTCGAGCAGCTTGGCCACCTCCCCCACGGCCGGCGGATGGCGAAAGACCGGCAGGCCGAAGGTCGCCTCTGTGATGAAGACGTCGCAAGGCACGGGCTCGAAGGCTGCGCAGGTCGGATCGCCCTCGCGCTTGTAGTCGCCCGAGACGACGATGCGCAGGCCGCGGCTCTCGACCGCGATCTGGGCCGAGCCGAGGACATGGCCCGCCGGCACGAAGGTGAAATCGACCTCGCCGATGCGGATGGCCTCGCCGGGCATGGCGACCTGCTGCGAACGGCTGAAGCCCTCGCCATAGCGCAGCGCCATGATGGCCAGCGTCTCGCGCGTCGCCAGCACGGAACCATGGCCGGCCCGGGCATGGTCGGAATGGCCGTGGGTGATCAGCGCGCGCGGAACCGACCGGACCGGATCGATATGGACATCGGCCGGCGGGCAGAAGAGCCCTGCCGGGGTCGGCACGAGCAATTCGGCAGGGCGCCAGCGCGGGCTCTGTCTGGCCAGTGTCATTCTCCTCGGCTAGAGCCTTCGACATGAGCGAGACCGGCAAGACCACGCATCATTCCAGCTCCGGCGATCCGACGCTCGACCGCCGCTATGCCTGGGCGGAAGCCGCGCTCAAGGAAGGCGACGCCGAGGCCGCCGTCGAGATCCTCGACCAGACTCTGGCGCAAGCCTATCACTTCACCGCGGCCTGGCATCTCTACGGGCTCGCCAAGGAGGCGCTCGGCCACAAGGAGGACGCGGCGACCGCCTGGCGGCAATGCCTCGACCTCGATCCCAACGACCATTTCGGCGCCAGGCTCGATCTCGCCCGCATCGGCGCCATGCCTGCCGAGGAGGCCACCTCGGAAAATTTCTCCGGCGCGCTCTTCGACGGTTACGCCGAGCGGTTCGACAACCACCTGACCGAAGCCCTGCACTATAATGCCCCTGCCCTGTTGAAGGATGCGCTGAAGCGCTGCTGCAACAACGCCGGGCGGCCTTTCCGGTTCGACACGGTCTATGATCTCGGCTGCGGCACCGGGCTGATGGGCGAGGCGATCCGGGCCGAGAGCGGCTTCCTCGCCGGCTGCGATCTCTCGCCGCGCATGATCGCGCGGGCGCAGGCGAAGACGCAAGCCGATGGAGCTCCACTCTATGACAAGCTCGCCACCGCCGGGCTGACGGCCTTCCTGGTGAGCCGCCCCGACGAGTCGGCCGATCTGGTGATCGCCGCCGACGTCTTCGTCTATCTCGGCGAATTGGGGCCGAGCTTCACCCAGAGCGCGCGGGTGTTGAAGCCCGGCGGGTTCTTTGCCTTCACGGTGCAGAGCCATGAAGGCGAGGGCGTGGTGGTCGGCAAGGATCGGCGGTTCGCGCATGCGGAGAGCTGGCTGCTGCAGAGGCTGAAAGAGGCGAAGCTCATCCCCCTACGCGTCGAGCCCGCCACCACGCGGCAGGATCGCGGCGCCGCCGTGCCCGGGCTGCTGGTGGTGGCGGAGAAGCGCTAGACCGGCCGAACCTTCACGACCGGTCCGTGGGGAGTTGCCGCATCGATCGCTCCGGCGCGTGTCCTATGCGATCATCCGTATGGTGGATGACGGAACAGCGCTCTTACGGGAGAGTCCTCACCTTGGCGGCTGTCGCCTGCGCGACCGTCCCGCTTCCTTGCCGAGGTGACCGATGGCCAAAGATATCGAACCGGTCGCGCCGGGAAAGGCTACAGCCGCCGGGCGACTGTGCAATTTCGTAACGGCGAGCAGCACCCTCTTGCCTGCCCACAGGCTCTGGCTCGACAAAACCGTCATTCCCGCGATCCGGAACTCTCCGAATCCGTGGGTCGACATTTTTGGCTACGCCAGCCGGCTGGGCGACGCCGGATACAACAAGAGCCTGTCGGATGCGCGCTGCAAAGCGGTCGTCATATATATCAAAGCGGCCGCTCCGCGCGTCTCGTTTCCGCAGCAATTCGGATTCGGCGAAAGCCGAAGCACCGGCGGCGTCCAGGACAATGACGGCTATTGGCGCGCGGTCGAGCTTTATGTCTACGCTTTCGGAAAGCCCCCCGGCCCCGGACCGAAACCCAGACCGCCCGAGCCCACGATCATCGACGAATGGTTCGTCACCAAGTTCAGCGGACACAGCGAGTCCGTCATTATCATGCTGGGCTACTCGGCGATGACGGGGCAGATCACCTTCACCCGCGCCGACGGCACCAGCTATACGGGTGCGATCGGACTGTTCGGCCTCAGCGCCGGCATCTCGCTCGATCTCGGCAAAATCCCAGGTCTCACGAAGCTCTTCGCGCGGTTTCCCGCCCTTGCACAATTCCTTGGAGGTGGTCTGACCGGTCCCCTCGCGAACGATCTCCTGAAGTGGATCTCGCGACCGGGAATCCTGCAGCGCATCATCGCCCTGACTCCCGGTGGAATGAAACTCTACAGCCTGCTCAAGGACATCCTGCTGGGCGGCAGCGTGGCGCCGGATTCCGATTGGTTTCCCTCGAAGGCAATCGGGCTGGTCTTTCCGTTCCGCCCCCCTCTCAACAAGCTGTCCTTCTCCGGCATCTGCATGTGCTATGCGCTCACGGGGTCGGCCGCGTTCGGCAGCGGCGGAACCTATATCCTGTTCTTCGGCTATCGCGGCAAACTCACCGATGGCGACTTTTCGCTGAGCCACTTCAACGGCTGTGCGATCATTGCCGCCGGGGGCGCCGCCATCCAGTTTCCAGGGCTCAGCGCCGCCGGAACGCTCTATATCGGCGAAATCACGTAACTCCTCCCCACCGGTGGCAGCACTCACTCGATCCGTCTCCACGAGCTCGCACGTCGCCAGAGCAAACCGACTTCTATTCCCCTTTCGTTCTTCCGTTCATCGCCCTATCTTCGGGCGGCATGGCCGCCCCCTCCCCGCTCCCCCCCGCCTTCGAGGCCTGGTTCGCCAGCCGTGGCTGGAGCGCGCGACCGCATCAGCTCGCCCTGCTGGAAGAGGCGCGCGCCGGACGCTCGACCCTGCTGGTCGCCCCCACCGGGGCTGGCAAGACGCTCGCCGGCTTCCTGCCCTCGCTGGTCGAGTTGGCGGAACGCAAAGGCAAGCATGAGGGGCTGCACACGCTCTATATCTCGCCGCTGAAAGCGCTCGCCGTCGACATCGCCCGCAACCTGGAAGCGCCTGTGCGCGAGATGGGGCTGCCGATCACCATCGAGACCCGCACCGGCGACACCTCCGCCGCCAAGCGCACGCGGCAGATCCAGCGTCCGCCCGATATCCTGCTGACGACGCCGGAGCAGCTCGCGCTGCTGGTCTCACACCGCGATGCGGCGCCGTTCTTCTCGTCCTTGCGCCGAATCGTGCTCGACGAGTTGCATGCGCTCGTCACGTCGAAGCGCGGCGACCTGCTCGCACTGGATCTGGCGCGGCTGAAGGCGCTGGCACCTCAAGTCTCCGCCGTCGGCCTCTCGGCAACGGTGCGCGAACCGGCCGACCTGCAACGCTATCTCGGCGGCGCCGAGACGCCGGCCGGGCTCGTCACCGTCGCGGGCGGCGCCAAGCCGCGCATCGGCATTCTCGATACGGAGCGCAACCTACCGATCGCCGGGCACACCACCCAGCATGCGATGGCCGAGGTCTATCAGGCGATCCGCACGCACAAGCTCACATTGGTCTTCGTCAACACGCGCATGCAGGCGGAATTCGCCTTCCAGGCCTTGTGGAATCTGAACGACGACAACCTGCCGATCGCGCTGCATCACGGCTCGCTCGACGCCCAGCAACGCCGCAAGGTCGAGGCGGCGATGGCAGCGGGGCGACTGAAAGCAGTCGTCTGCACCGCGACGCTCGACCTCGGCATCGACTGGGGCGATGTCGATCTCGTCGTCAATCTCGGCGCGCCGAAGGGGGCGAGCCGGCTGATCCAACGCATCGGCCGCTCGAACCACCGCATGGACGAGCCCTCCCAGGCCCTTCTGGTACCGTCCAACCGCTTCGAGCTGCTGGAATGCCGCGCGGCGCTCGAAGCCGTGCACGAGGCCGCGCAGGATACGCCGCCACCTCGTATCGGCGCGCTCGACGTGCTCGCCCAGCACGTCCTCGGCGTCGCCTGCTCGGACGGATTCGAGGCCGATGCGCTCTACGAGGAGGTCCGCACCGCCTCGCCCTACGCTGATCTCGCCCGCGAAGACTTCGACGCGGTCGTCAATTTCGTCGCGACCGGCGGCTATGCGCTGAAGAGCTATGAGCGCTTCGCCAAGCTCCGGCAGGACAAGAACGGCCTCTGGCGCGCCAGTAACGCCCGCGTCATCCAGCAATACCGCATGAATGTCGGCACCAGGTCCGGCTCGGCCGTGCGCGCGCCGGCAAGCCGGGCCAGCCCGGCATGATCACGCGCGGCGGACGCGTACTCGGCGAGATCGAGGAGTACTTCGCCGAGACGATGGTGCCGGGCGACACCTTCGTCTTCGCCGGCGAGGTGCTGCGCTTCGAGGGCATCGTCGAGAACGAGGCGGTCTGCTCGCGCGCCGCCGCGGGCACCGATCCAAAAATCCCCTCCTATGACGGCGGCAAGTTCCCGCTCTCGACCTTCCTCGCTGCCCGCGTGCGCGCCATCCTGGCCTCACCCAGCCTCTGGCGCACGCTGCCCGAGGAGGTTTCGGCCTGGCTCCATGCGCAGAAGCGGGTCTCGCGCCTGCCCGAACCGGGCGAACTGCTGGTCGAGACCTTTCCGCGCGGTGGACGCTTCTATCTCGTCGCCTATCCGTTCGAGGGCCGCCTCGCCCACCAGACGCTCGGCATGCTGCTGACGCGGCGGCTGGAACGCGCCCGGATGCGCCCGCTCGGCTTCGTCTGCAACGATTACGGCATGGCCTGCTGGACGCTCGGCGACATGACGGCGGCGATCGCACGCGGCGCGCTCGATCTCGATGAGCTGTTTTCGCAGGACATGCTCGGCGACGATCTGGAGGACTGGATGGCGGAATCGGCGCTGATGAAGCGCACCTTCCGCTCCTGCGCCATCATCGGCGGATTGATCGAACGGCGCTTTCCCGGACAGGAGAAGAGCGGCCGCCAGGTGACGATCTCGACCGATCTCGTCTACGACGTGCTGCGCCGGCACGAGCCCGACCATATCCTGCTCAAGGCGGCGCGCGCCGATGCGGCGACGGGCCTGCTCGACATTCGCCGGCTTGGTGAGATGCTGACACGGATCAGCGGCCGAATCGTGCATCAGCCGCTCGACCATGTCTCGCCGCTCGGCGTCTCGGTGATGCTCGAGATCGGGCGCGAGGCAGTCTATGGCGAAGCGGCGGACGAAATCCTGGCGGAGGCAGAGGCGATGCTGACGGAAGAGGCGATGGCGTGACGGCTGCAGCGGCAATGCCGGCCAAGAGACACGAAAAAGCGAGCGCGGCCTTCATGCTGGGCCGGCTCGCGCTCGTGCCCGATCTCTCCGGCGCGCTCTGGCTGCCGGAGGAGCGCACGCTCATCGTCGCCGACCTGCATCTGGAGAAAGGTTCGTCCTACGCCATGCGCGGCGTGATGCTGCCGCCTTACGATTCGACCGCGACGCTGGCCGCGCTCGCATCGGCGATCCGGCGCCATCAACCCGCCCGCGTGATCGCGCTCGGCGATTCCTTTCACGACCGCGAGGCTGAGGGGCGGCTCGCCCCGGAAGCACGCGCCGCGCTTCGCCTGATGCAGCAGGGCCGCGACTGGCTCTGGATCACCGGCAACCACGACCCTTCCATCAGTCGCGGCATGGGCGGCGAGAGCCTCGACTACCTCACCCTCGCGGGTGTGATGTTGCGCCATGAGCCGGATCCCACTGAACGCGACTACGAGATCGCCGGGCATCTGCACCCCGCCGCCAAGGTCAGGATGCGTGGGCGGGCGATCCGGCGCCGCTGCTTCGCGCTGTCGGCACGACGCTGCGTCATGCCTGCCATGGGCGCCTATGCCGGCGGCCTCAATCTGCGCGACGCGGCTTTCCGGCCGCTCTTTGGCCGAGAGTTGAGCGCGCATCTTCTCGGCGATGGCCGTCTCTTCCGGATCGATCCACGGTTATTGCTGCCTGATTAAGAGAGCGGGTTGCGTCCGCCCCGCGCTTGTGGCATCAGGGCGCCGCTTCGCAACGAAGCCGCGCCGCAAACGCCCCTGGCGAGAGCCCGCGACTTGGCTGACGATCCTGCTGCCGTAGCTCAGTGGTAGAGCACTCCCTTGGTAAGGGAGAGGTCGAGAGTTCAATCCTCTCTGGCAGCACCAGCCTATCTCTTTGAAATCAAAGAAAGCCTTGACCCACCAAGGCTTTCTCCCGTTCCGATGTTACAAACGGCGTAACAAATCAGGTGGATCGGCGTGGCCGGCAAGGTGCGGAATCCGCTTAATCGGGACGGTCGCTACTTTGCCCGGCTGGTGATTCCGAAAGTGGCCTGCTGCCGGTTTCGTGGACGCTCGGTTAAGCTAACCGGACCTTCTTTTTCGAACTCGAGCGGGCTGATGTAGCCGATGGTCGAGTGCCTGCGAAGGGCGTTGTAGAACCGCTCGATGTCATCGAACACGCCGGCACGAGCCTCGTCGCGTGTCCGGTAAACCCTGCCTCTGATCCGCCCAGTCTTCAGCGATGAGACCCGAAGGGCCGCGCGAAACAGCGAACAAGCTCTCCATCGCGGCATTGTCCCAGACATGACCCGCGCGGCTGATCGAGCAGATGACGGCGTTGTCGGCCATGAGCTTCTGGAATGGCTCGCAGGCATCTACGGCGGATTCAACCGGTCGTCGCAACATCCTTTCAGAGGAGGTTGTGATGAAGAAGCGGAGGCGTCGATCCGATCGTGCAGGACGAGTTCCTTTGCATTCACCGGGGCGCCCTCCGGTGGCAGGACGCGGAGAACGAAGGGCTTTCTGGGCAGCCATTGCCGTTGGGTCATCGAGCGAGGAGGCTGCGGCTGCTGCCGGCATTCCGTGGGCAGTCGGCGCGCGATGGTTCCGGAAGGCGGGCGGCACGGCGCCAGCAATGTACAAGCTTTGGGCCAAGCCGCTGTCTGGCCGGTATCTCTCCTTGGCCGAGCGAGAAGATATTGCGCTCATGCGGGTCCAGGACTGCTCGCTACGGGCGATCGCGCGTCAGCTCGGGCGATCTGCATCGACAATCTCGCGCGAACTGCGCGGCAGTCCGCATGGATCGTGCGGATCTTCCGAGTGAGATCGACGTCGGCTGTCGCCCGCGCCGAGGCGGGCCTGCCACGCCGGGCCTAATAGCCTGACGCGGAGACTTTGAAGACGCGGGCCATGGTCTTGATCAGGAAAACGGCCTAGTGCGCGCTCATGAACCGGAAAACCCGTTCGGGTTCGCCTTGCTCTCCCGCGCGAACCAGGCTGCCGCCTTTGACAGGATATCGCGCTCCTGGCGCAGGCGCTGGTTCTCACGGCGGAGGCGGATCAGCTCTTCGCGCTCGGCCGTCGTCGCACCGTCACCGCGCTTGCCGGCGTCGCGCTCGGCCTGACGGACTCAGTTCGCGATGGATTGTGCCGTTGGCTCGAACTCCCGCGACAGCTCTTCAGGCGTTCGCCCGGATCGGAACCAACTCGACCATCTGCCGCCGGAACTCCGGCGGATACGCAGCTCGAAAATGCGGCATCGGACACTCCAGAAAATGGCTTCAAGGGTGTCCACAGACCTGTAGCGCTATTGAGTCCCTATTGATCGCGCTTCAATTAACGCGTTTCGAGCTGCGCGGCCTGAGTATGGGTTCGCGGTGGCGTCGCAGGCTGCTCCCGCGGCCTGCGCACCGGCGTGCCATATCAATTCCAGAGATGGGCAGCGCATTCTTCACAGCATAGGCGGAAGCGTTGCCATCGTGATCCTGAGGGCACCACGGGGCGGGTCTACTCCTCTGCCCCGTCGGCGAGGCGGATTCCCACCGTGCCGCGGTCGACCTCGGCGATCGGCGCCTTGTAGGTGATTCGGCCGCGAGCGATCACCGCAACGGTGTCGGCGAGCTCGAGCACCTCGTCGAGATCCTCCGAGATGAGGAGGACCGCCGCGCCGTCGTTCCGTGCCGCGACGATGCGCGCGCGGATTTCCGCCGCCGAGGCGAAGTCGAGGCCGAAACATGGATTGGCGACGATGAGCACCGAAATCCGTTCGGAGGAGAGCTCGCGCGCGAGCACCGCTCTCTGCACGTTGCCGCCCGACAGCGTGCCGATCGGCGCGTCGGGCGAAGGGCCGGCAACACGGAAGCGCGCCATCAGCTCGCGGCCGGTTGCACCGATCGCGCGCAGATCGAGCCACCAGCCACGCCAGCTCAGGGGCGGCTTATCGAAGCGCCGAAAGGCGATGTTGTCGGCGACCGACATTCCGGAGACGGCAGCGTTCCGCAGCGGCTCCTCCGGCACGACGAACATGCCGGCTTCGTCGAAGGAGCGCCGCGTCGGCATGAAATCGTGCCCATTCACGAATATCTGTCCGGCCAGCAGCGGCCTCTGTCCGCAGCAAGCCTCGACCAGCGCGTTCTGCCCGTTCCCGGAGATCCCGGCCAAGCCCACGATCTCGCCCGCGCCGACCTTGAGGCTCACGCCGCGCAGGGCCGGCCTCCCGTCCTCATCCTCCGCGAAGAGACCGGCGAGCTCGAGCGAGGGCTCGTGCGAACGCGGCTTCTCGCGCCTCGGCGGCTGCGCAGCCTTGCCCCTGTCCGTCCCAGGAGACTCGCCGACCATCATCATGGCCATCTCCCGGGTCGTCAGCCCGCGCCCCGCACCGACCACACGCCCGTGCCGCAGGATCGTGACGGCGTCCGCGAACGCCATCACCTCGCGGAACTTGTGGGTGATCATGAGCACCGTGATCTCGCCGCGCTCGGCCATCGCCTTGAGATGGCCGAGCATCTCGTCGGCCTCGGCCGGAGTGAGCACCGATGTCGGCTCGTCCAGGATCATGAAGCGCTGGTCGAGGTAGAGCAGCTTCAGGATCTCAAGCTTCTGCCGCTCTCCGGCCGAGAGGGCGCCCACCTCACGGTCGAGCGGCACGCGGAAGGGCATGCGCTCGAGAAAGGCCCCGAGCCGCCGCCGCTCCGCCGTCCAGTCGATCACGGCGGGCGCATCGCGCCGCGCGATGACGAGGTTCTCGGCTCCCGTCAGCGAGGGCACCAAGGTGAAGTGCTGATAGACCATGCCGAGGCCGAGCGCCTGCGCCTCGCGCGGATTACGGATGCGCGCCTCGCGCCCGTCGAGCAGGACCTCGCCCTCATCGGCGCGGTGGAAGCCCATCAGGCATTTGACGAGCGTTGATTTGCCGGCACCGTTCTCGCCCAGGAGCGCATGGAACTCGCCGGCCGGGACCTTGAGCGACACCCGGTCGAGCGCCTGAAAAGCGCCGAACCGCTTCGAGAGCCCGATGGCTTCGAGCGCAGCGCCTTTCGCGGCGGAGGTGGTGAACGCCTCGCGCATCGTGCTGACCTCACCGAGTGATCGAGAGCTCGCCCGGCGCGTGCCGGGCGGCGCGGCGGGCGCTGCCCGTGCCGGCCATGACGAGGAGAGTCAGGACGTAGGGGGCCGCGTTGAAGAAATAGTAGCCCGTGGTGACGCCGATCGACTGGAGTGCCGGCCCGAGCGCGCCGGCAGCGCCGAAGAGCAGCGAGGCGACGAGACAGCGCCGCGGCTGCCAGCGGGCGAAGATCACGAGCGCGACCGCCATCAGTCCCTGCCCCGACGACAATCCCTCGTTCCAGCTTCCGGGATAGAAGAGCGACAGGAACGCCCCGCCGACTCCCGCGCTCGCCCCGCCCAAGGCGGTCGCGACGAGGCGCACGCGGTCGACCGCGATGCCGAGTGCGCGGGCCGCGGCTGCATCGTCACCCGTGACCCGGACGACGAGGCCGGCGCGGGTGTTGCGGAACGCCCAGTCGAGGAGGAAAGCCAGCGCGACGCCGACCAGGAAAAGCGGGCTGAGGTCGAGCGCGAGGGCGAGCGATGGCATCCCCAGCCAATCCCCGATCGGCAGAGAGGGCAGCCGCGGCGCGGTCGGCTGGATGTAAGGCTTGCCCAGGAAGACGGCGAGGCCGGTGCCGAACGACATCATGGCGATGCCGATCGCGACGTCGTTGACGCGCGGCAGGCGGCAGATCGCGCCGTGGAGCGCGCCGAGCACGAACCCGGCCGCGGCGGCCGCCGCCACGCCCAGCCAGGGATTGCCGCTATGGTAGGAGCCGGCGAAGGCGACCATCGCGCCGAGCACGAGCGTTCCCTCGAGCCCGAGATTCACCCGCCCCGACTTCTCGGTGAGGCATTCGCCGAGTGAAACGAAGAGAAAGGGCGTCGACACGCGGATCGCGCCGGCGACGATGGCGACGAGCACCGTGAACAGGTCAGCACCAGTCATGGCCCCCGCCTCGCGCCACGGGGCTGGAAGATTGCAAAGCGCCCGTAGAGCGTCTCGCTGGTCAGGAGGGTCACGAAGATCACGCCTTCGAGAAGCGCGACCGTCGCGTCGGGGAGGCCGAGCCGACGCTGGATCAGGCCGCCCGCGGCGCCGAGCCCGCCGAACAGGATCGCTACCGGCGGAATCGCAAGCGCGTTGTGACGGGCGAGGAACGAGACGAGGATGCCGGTGAAGCCGTAGCCCGCCACCAGGGAGACATTGGCGGCGCCATGGACCGTCGCCACGTCGAAGAAGCCGGCGAGGCCGGCCGCGGCCCCCGCCAGCAGGCAGCAGAGCACGAGCAAGCGCCCGACCGGCAGCCCCTGGCCGAGCGCGGCGCGCGGATTGCCGCCCGCGATCCGGATGGCGAAGCCCACCGTCGTCCGGCTGATCAGGACATGGGCCGCGAGGCAGGCGACGAGCCCGGCCGCCAGCCCCCAATGCACCGAGGTTCCCGGGATCGGACCGAGCATGGTCTCCGCCCCGATCGGATGGGTCGACGGCTTGTTGGGCGAGGCAGGGTCGCGCAGCGGACCTTCGACCAGGAAAGAGAGCACGGCGACCGCGATATAGGCCAGGAGCAGGCTCGCGATGGTCTCGTTGACGCCGCGCCGATGGCGAAGTACGCCCACGAGCCCGATCCAGAGCGCACCTGCTGCCGTTCCGGCGATAGCCATCAGCAGGAGCACTACAGAGGCAGGCGCCCAGCCGAGCAGCGGCAGGGCGGCGGCCGCGGCGGCGAGCCCACCCATGACGAAAGCCCCCTCTCCGCCGATGACCATGAGGCCGGCGCGGGCGGGGAGCGCGACGCAGAGCGCGGTCAGGATCAGCGGGGCCGCGCGCTGAAGCGTATTCTGCCAAGAAAAGGCGGTGCCGAAGGCGCCTCGCCAAAGGAGCTGGAAGAAGGCCGCGGGCGACTGCCCCATGGCGAGCAGGATCGCGGAGAAGATCGCGGCAGAGATGGCGAGCGCGAGCGCGGGGACGGCGATGAACTCGGCGGCATGGCGGAGCTTGTCCCCGCTCCAGATCGAGAGGCTCGCCGAGCGGTGCATCGCCTCATCTCCGGAAACCGCCCTTCTGTCCATCGCGTCGCCCTAACTCCAGACATTGCCGTGCTGCGCCGCCGCCCGATATCGCGTGCGGCGAAGGGTTCTCTCGCGGAATCGGGCGGAGTGAGGCGAGCCGCCTTCCGGTCCGGCCGACCTCAGGTGATCGATCCCTCGATGCCCTCGACGAGGAAATTTGCCGTTTCGAGCTCGGGCGCGTAGTTGCCCAGCGCGCTGCCCGCCGCGACGATCACATTGCCCTTGTTGTCCCTGATCGGGCCGGTGAACATTGGCTGCCCCGCCTTCAGGGCCGCGATCGCCTCCGTGGCAGCCCGGCGTCCCTCCTCGCTCGCTCCGGCCCCGAAGGGCGTGCTGGTCACCATGTCCTTGTCGTAGCCACCGACCGCGACGTTCGGCAGTTTTTCGCCTCTGGCAAGGAGCTCGGCGAAGCCCTTGTAGATCGTCTCGTATTTGGTCTCGGCGCCGGTGACGAAGCCCTTGGGCGCGAGGGACGCCTGCGAGGTGTTGTGGCCGCAGCTCTTCACTCCGCGCCGCTCCAGCGTCTCGACGATGACCTTGGGGCTGTCGACATGGCAGGCGACGACGTCGCAGCCCGCGCTCGCCAGCGCGTTCGCGGCCTCCGCCTCCCGCACCGGCAGCGACCAGTCGCCGGTGAAGATGAGTTTGACGGTCGCGCCGGGGTTCCCCTTGCGCACACCCAGCATGAAGCTGTTGATGGTCCGCAGGACGAGGCTGATGGGCTTCGCCGCCACATAGCCGATTTTGCCGGTCTTCGAGGACAATCCGGCGGCGACGCCGCTCACGTAATGTGCCTGGTCCAGATAGGCGAAGTAGCCGCCGAGATTGGCGGGATGCTTGTCGGGTGACCAGAGCGTCGTCGGATGGCGGAACTGCACGTCCGG
>JARYGW010000359.1:0-5467 GCA_033792295.1 Allobosea sp. | reverse complement strand
ACCCTTCCGTTGCGAGGGCTTGCGGGAATGCCGGCGAGGCCGGCGCGTGAAAGCCCGCATGCAGACGGCAGGGGCAAGCCGGTGATAGCGAGACGATCCGGGGGCTTCTTTGCGTTTGGGCAAACAGGAGGAAGCCGCGGCTCAGTAACGCCTTTAGACGCGGCAATTTGCTTCGGTGGCAGTTGCCAAATTCGCCAGCGCGGGAAGATCGCGCACCAGCACGGTGCGGCGGCCGCCCGCGAGCAAACCGCGCCGTTCCCAGCACGTCAGGGTCCGAGAGACGGTGAACAGCGTCGTTCCCGTCAACGCAGCAAGATCCTGCTGCGACAGCGGAAAATCGATGCGGATCCCGGCTGCTTCCTTGCGGCCTGCTTGATTGACAAGTCGTAGAAGCGCATGGGCGATGCGTCGTGGCACATCGAGCGAGGCGATCTCGACGAAACGTCCCTGAGCGTCGCTTAATTCCTGTTCGAGGAGTTGGGCGAGGCAGGGCATCATCGCCGGAATCTCGTCGACAAGGCGCCGCCAGACCTGCGTAGACCAAACCGCGAGTTCGGCACCGCACAAGGCAGTCGCGGTAACGTCATAGCCGCCCGGCCGAAGACTCCGTCCAAGTTCGAGAAATTCGCCTGGATGAGCGATCCGCAGGATGACCGGATCACGAGCCCAGCCGGCTTTTGACAGCTTGATCCGCCCCGAGAGCACAAGGCAAAGCTCGGTCGCCGGCTGGCCGTGTACGAATACAGCCTCGTTGGCGCGCAGCGGCCGGAGAGAGACCGCGTCCGCGAGAGCGCGCCGCTCTTCATTGGACAAGGCAGAGAATACAGAAAGGCCGCGAAGGAGATCTGGGTCGATGCTCATGGGCGCCTGGATCGATGTGCCAGTACCGGCCTCCCGAACGAAGGCGCAGCGTGTTAGAAGCCCACGCTACACTGTCGAAGTGAAGCGGGGCTGTGGCCCAAGAATAGGAGCAGTTGCGGCGCTGGATTTGCGTTAGCTCAAAGACCGTGACGAAAGAATGCTGTCTCTTGTGGCTACGACAGGCGCATTCCTTCAAAGCCGCAACTTGCGTTTTTCGTGCTTGATCGACAGCGGTGCACCAGGGCGCGCGCCTTTGATCGAGACACACTCTGGCGCGCGTCACGAATGGATCAATCCTTCGTAGCTAATCCTGTCTGGGAATGCTCACATGGATGACGAACAAGCGCCCATTTTTTCCATTAGCGGCGGAGCCGCAGAGCCGCAGTTTGTGCTCGACGCAACGGTTGTTGCTGATCGGTTTTCGATTCCGGAAAATCGCCTGCGCGCCTACATGCAACGCGGTCAGGTGCTTAGTCGGGTCGAGAAGGGCGAGAACGAGGATGCCGGGCACTGGCGGCTGACCCTTCGATGCGGAAACCGGATCTGGCGGGGCATCTTCAATGCGGATGGCAAATTGTGCAGCGAATCGCTGCGCGTGGCGTCGGGCGCTCTTCCTTCTCGGCAACAGGGGCGCAGAAGCTAGCGCATCCTGGATCCGACGCTTTTCAGCAACATGTCCGTGTGTCTCCTGAACAGCGAGCCGGCGCCGGAGTTGAGCCGGCGCAAAGAACTCTCACGTTTACTCGGCTAGTCGCAGACTTGGAGCTCCGGCCTACGCGGCGGCTTGAGAGCGCGCGGAGGCTGCCCGATGCCAGAGAAGAACCGAGAGGATTGGGATCCACGGTCCGATATCGTCCTTTCCAACCAGATCGAGGCCTATGACAAGATGCGCAGGCGCTGCCCGGTGGCATTCAGCGATTATCTTGGCTGGTCACTATTCCGATACGAGGACGTAGCGCAGGCCTTGGAGGATCATCGCGCGTTCAGCAGCGTCGTCTCCAGCCATTTTTCAGCCCCGAGCGGCATGGACCCACCCCAGCACACTGCCTACCGGCGCTTGGTCGAGCGCCATTTCGAGCGCGAGAAAGTCGAGGCATTCGAACCACATTGTCGTGCGATCTCAGCCGATCTCGTCTCCGCCTTGCAGCGTGGCGGGGAAATTGAGATGGTCGCGCGATTGGCCCAGCGCTTTGCCATCCGCATTCAATGCTCGTTCCTCGGCTGGCCTGATAGCCTCCACGGACCTCTGCTCTCGTGGGTTCGCAAAAACTACGAGGCGACGCTAGCAAGAGATACCGCGGCAATGGCGGCGATCGCACTCGAATTCGATGGCTATATCAGTGAGCTGCTGGAGGCGCGGCGCCAGGCCGGCTCTGCCGCTCCGGACGATATCACCACGAGCCTCCTACAAGATCGGATAAACGACAGGCGGCTCTCGCATGAGGAGATCGTCAGCATTCTGCGCAACTGGACCGTCGGGGAACTCGGGACGATCACTGCCTGCGTCGGGATCCTCGCTCACCATCTTGCCCAAAATCAGGAGTTGCAGCAGAAACTTCGAGAGAATCTCAGTCTGCTGCCGGCCGCGATCGATGAGATTTTGCGGTTGCAGGCGCCGCTCATCTCCAACCGCCGTGTGACGACGCGATCGGTGGAGATCGGCGGTCGCAAGATCGCAGCGGGTGAGCGGATCACCCTCATGTGGGCTTCAGCCAACCGCGACGAGGCAATCTTCGGCGATCCTGACGAAGTCCGTTTAGATCGCGACCCGGAACAGAACCTCCTCTACGGCCGCGGCATTCATGTCTGTCCCGGCGCTCAGTTGGCGCGGCTGGAACTGCGTGTCCTCATGGAAGAACTCCTGACGCGAACTCGGCAGATTGCACCGGTACCCACTCAACTGGCCGTGTTCGCTATTTATCCCGCGGGCGGTTTCGCCGCTCTGCCGCTAATCGTCACCTAGTTTGGGAAACGGCAGCGCCTTCCCCGCCCCTTTTTTTGTCACGAGCCGGTTGCCATGGCCAAAGACCTATTGATCCGGAATGTTCGTCGTGACGGCGGCAGGGCAACTGACATGCTTTTGCGCGGCGGAAAGATCGCGGCTGTCGGGGCAGGCGCGAGCTGCGCGGATGCCGCCGTATTCGACGCGGGCGGCCGACTGATGATCCCCGGCCTGGTCGAGGCACACACCCATCTCGACAAGAGCTTCTGGGGAATGCGCTGGCAGCGTCGCCCCGCTGGACCGTGTCCGATCGACGAAACGGAAACCGAGCGTCGCAATCGCCGCGAGCCCGACTTGAACACCAACCGGCAGTCCGGCCGACTCGCCGTCCAAATGATCAAGATGGGCACTACCCATATCCGAAGCCATGTTGACGTCGACACCGAGACCGGCCTCGCCAGCATCGAGGCCGTCATGGCGATGCGTGAGCAACTCAAGGACGTAATTGACGTCGAAATCGTAGCCTTCGCAAGATCGGGGCTGCTGATCCGCCCTGGCACACTGGAACTGCTCGACCGGGCGATGGCGCTCGGCGCCGACGTCGTCGGCGGCCTCGATCCCTGCGCAGTCGACCGAGATCCAAAGGGCCATCTCGATGCGATCTTCGGCTTGGCCCAGAAATACGGCCGTCCCATCGACCTCCACCTGCACGAGCGAGGAGAGATGGGCGCCTTCTCGATCGACCTGACTATCGAACGCGTACGCGCGCTCGGCATGCAGGGCATGGTCGCGATCAGCCACGCCTTCTGCCTCGGAACCTCCGATAGCAATCAAACCTGCCGCCTCTTCGACGATCTAGCGCGGGATAGGATCGCGCTCGTAATCACAGCCCCGGAGGCTTCGGCCGCTCCCTCGGTCCTGGGCTGCATCAAGGCTGGGGTATTGATCGCCGGCGGGTCGGATGGCGTGCGCGACAGCTGGAACCCCTATGGAACGGGAGACATGCTGGAGCGGGCAATGCTGATCGGCCTGAGCAACAATTTCCGTCGCGACGCTGAAGTCGAGTTGGCGCTCGACATCTGCACCTATGGCGGCGCCAGGGTGATGAGTGTAGCTAATTATGGGCTAGCCGTCGGCTGCGACGCCGACCTCGTTATCCTGCCCGGAGAGACCTTGGCGGAAGCCGTCGTGTCGCGACCGACCGACCGTACGGTTCTCAAGGGCGGCCGCATAGTGGTACGCAATGGCGAGTTGACGTTCCCGATCGACTAGAAGCCCGAAGGGTTGCGCACCCCTATCGTCACAATTCTAACGATCTTCGAGACCGATTAAATCAGTGGCCGTGGAAGACCCCGCCGTACAACATTCCTGAACAGCCCGATCTCGAAACATTCGATCAAACGGATAATTCAATGACTGCTTGACATAATCCAAAGGTCACTCTTGTCTCATGTGTCCGGCATGCGGATCGAAACGGCTAGTTCAGAGCCACAACTATAAATGTCGATAAAATCCCGGCGGATATAGCAAAAACGGCAAAAAGAAGAACCTGAAATGCCTCCGAACCGAATGCTACGCCGGCGATTGCCGCAACGACGAGGGCCAGGAAGAAGATGGTCAGAATGGCTTTGTTTCGTGTCGTCTCGGACAGAGTCATGGTTCGTGTCTCTTTCGTCGAGACACCCGTAGCCGATCAGTCGAAACCGTCTTTGCGATGGAGCAAAGATAATGCCGTTTGAAAGCACCAACGTGCCGGCGAAGTTAAATAGGCCAACGTCCTGGCAAGATATAGGCAGCGGTTGGTGGGTTATTTCGATCCCAGCAGGCGCTGTCTCGTCAGCCCGATACAAAAACAGCCTATTATCGGACTTGATGCGCATCCCAAAATCGCCCTTGTTGACATCGAAGCGTTGCGATCGGCTTGCACGTGAAGGGCGATGCCCCCCTTCGCGATCCTCTCATGATTGCGTGTGGCTCCAGCTGTTCATGGCGATACCCTCGACGAGTTCGTAGCGCTCGTCCCAAGCCTCAACCCATGCCAGGAACTGACTGTCCGACACCGGGGCTGGAACGGTCGTATGCGCTTGCTGCATTGCCGAATGCTCCACAAAGCCTCGCAACCCACCATATCGCAGCCGGCTACGATCCAATTCGGTGCTATCGATACGCCTGAACAACGCCGCCCTCAGACAAAATGCCCTCCTTCTGTACGGAAAGCGCGAGACCAAAAGGTCGGTCCTGAGCGCTACGGGCTGGACAGCGCTGCGGAGATTCCTATTCTCCTTCCTCGATCTCTAATCTGGTGACGGCGCGATGTCTCAACGCCCGTCGTGGAGAAGGAAAAGAGATGACGACCGAGACCGCGAAGACCGGCGGCCCGGAGGCTGCCGTCGAGAAGCCGACGAGATGCGCCGAGACCGTGGCGTTCCTGACGCTGGCGGTTCTGATCTGGCCCGTGGTCGCCGTCGGCGTCGTCGGCGGCTACGGCTTCCTGGTCTGGATGTTCCAGCTCGTTCTCGGTCCACCCGGACCTCCGCATTGAGGCCGGCCATGGAACGCTCCGCCATCGATCACGGGCGCCGCAGCTTCCTGACCGGCCGTCCCGTCCCATCTCCCGACAGGGTTCCGCCGCCCTGGACCCGGCCCGCATCCATCGCCGCCGCC
>JARYGW010000358.1:0-5473 GCA_033792295.1 Allobosea sp. | reverse complement strand
AAGCGCTCGAAATACTTGCGGATATAGGCGCTTGCCTCCTCGCGGCCGATGCCGAGCTGGTTGGCGAGGCCGAAGGCCGAGATGCCGTAGATGATGCCGAAATTGATCGCCTTGGCGCGGCGACGCACCTCGCTCGGCATGCCTTGGACCGGCACGCCGAACATCTCGGAGGCCGTCATCGCATGGATGTCGATGCCGTCGGCGAAGGCCTGCCGGAGCTGCGGGATCTCGGCGATATGGGCGAGCAGTCGCAGCTCGATCTGGCTGTAATCGGCCGAGACGAGCTTGAAGCCTTTTTCCGGCACGAAAGCCGTCCTGATCTTGCGGCCGGCTTCGGTGCGGATAGGTATGTTCTGCAGGTTCGGCTCGGAGGAGGAGAGCCGACCCGTCGTGGTCGCGGCCAGCGCATAGGAGGTGTGGACCCGGTTGGTCTGCGGGTTCACATGGGCCGGCAGGGTGTCGGTATAGGTCGATTTAAGTTTTGCGAGCTGGCGCCAGTCCAGGATCTTGGCCGGCAGCGGGTGCCCCTGCTCGGCGAGCTCCTCCAGCACGCCCGCACCCGTCGCCCATTGGCCGGTGGCGGTCTTCTTGGCGCCAGCCAGCCCCATCTTGCCGAACAGGATGTCGCCCAGCTGCTTCGGGCTGCCGATGGTGAATTTCTCGCCGGCGAGCTCGTAGATCTCGTCCTCCAGCCTTGCCAGACCCTGCGCGAAATCGCCGGAGAGCCGCGAGAGGATCTGCCGGTCGATGGCGATGCCGCGTGTCTCCATATTGGCGAGGACGGCGACCATCGGTCGCTCCAGCACCTCGTAGACCGTCGTCTTCTTCTCGGCGGCGAGGCGGGGCTTGAGCGCGAGCCACAGACGCAGGGTGACGTCTGCATCTTCCGCCGCATACTCCGTCGCCTTGTCGAGCGGCACCTTGTCGAAGGTCACCTGCGATTTGCCGGTGCCAGCGACCTGGGAATACGGAATCGTCTCGTGGCCGAGGTGCAATTCCGAAAGCTTGTCCATGCCATGGCTGTTGCTGCCGGCATCGAGTGCGTAGGAGATCAGCATCGTGTCTTCGATCCCGGACACGGCAAGGCCATGGCGCCGCAGGATCAGCAGGTCGTATTTCAGGTTCTGGCCGATTTTCAGCACGCTCGCGTCGGCGAGCAGCGGCTTCAGCACCGCGACGGCCTCGGCCAATGGGATCTGGTCCGGCAGCAATCCCTCGTCGAAAAGGCCGCCGTCCCCGGCGCGATGCTGGAGAGGGATGTAGCAGGCGCGGCCCGGCGTGACCGCGAGCGAGATGCCGACGAGATCGGCCTGCATCGCGTCGAGTGAGTTCGTCTCGGTGTCGATCGCGACGTGGCCGGCTTCGTAAGCCCAGCCGATCCAACGTTCGAGCTCGGCGAGCGTGCGCACGCATTCATAGGTCGAGCGGTCGATCTTGGCGGCGACCGCCTCGTTCTTGCGGGCGGCGGCAAGATCCGCCGGCTTCATCCAGCCGGCCTCTCCGCCCGTCGCCTCGGGCAAGCTCGCGGTCACGGAAGGCGTGGCGGGCGTGGTGTCCGAGACCGCGTCCTCGACGACATCGGCGCCGACATGGAGTGCCTTGAGCTCGGCAGCGCGTGCACCGCCTGGCGCCAACGCGGGGTCGGCATCGATCGTTGCCGCATCGGCCTCATAGGCCTCGGCGACGCGCTTGGTGATGGTGGTGAACTCCATCGCTTTGAGGAAGGCGATCAGCTTCGCCGGATCCGGCTGCTTCAGCGTCAGGTTATTCAGCGGCGTCTCGAGCTTCACATCGTCGACCAGTGTGACGAGCTTGTGCGAGATGCGGACCTTCTCGACGACTTCCGGATTGGTCAGCGTCTCGCGGCGCTTCGGCTGCTTGATCTCGCTTGCCCGTGCCAGCAGGGTTTCGAGATCGCCGTATTCGCCGATGAGCTGGGCTGCCGTCTTGATGCCGATGCCCGGTGCGCCCGGCACGTTGTCGGTGGCATCGCCGGCAAGCGCCTGGACATCGGTGACCTTGTCGGGCGTGACGCCGAAATACTCCACGACCTCCGGTTCGCCGATCCGCCGCTCGGCCCGGAAGCCCGCGCCCTTCTTCTGGTCTCCGGAAGCGGGGTCGTACATGGCGACGCCCGGCTGCACGAGCTGCATCAAATCCTTGTCGGCCGAGACGATCAGCACCTCGGCGCCGACCTTGCGCGCCTGCCGGGCATAGGTGGCGATCAGGTCGTCGGCTTCGTAGACATCCTGCTCGACGGGGATCAGTCCGAAGGCGCGCACCGCCTCGCGCATCAGCGGGAATTGCGGGATGAGATCGGCCGGCGGATCGGAACGATTGCCCTTATAGGCCGGGTAGATAGCCTTGCGAAAGGAGTTCTCCGACTTGTCGAAGACGATGGCGAGATGGGTCGGCTTCACCCCGAGCACGCCCTCGCGCACGAACTGGAAGAGCTTGGTGGCGAAGAGCCTGACCGCCCCCGATGGCAAGCCGTCCGAGCGCGACAGATATTTCCGATCCTGATTGATCGACTGGAAATAGGCCCGGAAGATGAAGTTCGAGCCGTCGACCAGGAAGAGGTGGTCGCCGGGTTTCAGGGCGGGGGCGGTTGTGGCTGTCTCGCTCATGGCGCGGACCATAAGCGCGCGCGCGCGACCGGTCCATTGCATCCGGCTCGCGATTCGCAGCAAGCTCACCAAAACACGTCAGGAGCGAGACGGGACACCCAGCCGCTTTAAGCGACCGTCCGTTTGGAAAGCCCCAGCCCTCATCCCGAAGGGCCGCGGAACGCGGCGTCATCGAAGGATGAGGGTTCGGTGAATATTCAACAGTCCCTAAGCGGCCGGGGCCATCCGGCGAGCTCGCCGCGCAGGCCCGCTGAATAGTCGGGCACCACGACATCGCTGACGGAGGCGCGGGCGGCGAGCGATTTACGCCAGGCGCGGACTTTCGGGATCGCATCGAACACGCCGAGATCGGCGATCTCATCGAAGACGTCGAAATAACGGAAGGCGGATGCGAAAGCCGCGTCGATCAGGGAGAACGACGCTCCTGCGAAGAAGGCACTGTCTCCCAGTTCGGCCTCGGCGCAACTCGACGACGTCGAGGCCGGCAGACTGGCGAAGCTTCTGGCGCCGCTCGGCCGGCAGGGCTCCGCCGCTATCTCGAGATCGCGTCGATCTCGGCGAGATCCTCGGCCGTCAGCGCCCAGTCGGCCGCCTTCACATTGGCCGCGATCTGCTCCGGCTTGGTTGCGCCGGCAATAACGCTCGACACGACGGGTTGGGCCGCGAGCCAGGAGAAGGCGAGCTCGACGAGGCTGTGGCCACGCGTTTCGGCGAAGGTGCTCAGGCCTTCGATCCTGCGCCAATTGTCCTCGCTGAAAATCTGGCCGGCGCGTTCCGGCAGCTTGGTCAGGCGCGCGCCTTCCGGCATTGCCGCGCCGCGCCTGTACTTGCCGGTCAGCGCGCCATTGGCGAGCGGGAAGTAGGGCAGCAGCCCCATGCCGTAATGGGTGATCGCCGGGATCAGGTCCTGCTCGGCGCCACGCTTCAGCAGGCTGTATTCGTCCTGGGCAGAGGCGAAGCCGCTTAAGCCCAGGTCGCGCGCTGTCCATTGCGCATCGGCGATCTGCCAGGCGGCCATGTTCGAGCAACCGATATAGCGGACCTTGCCCTGGGTCACGAGGTCTTCCATCGCACGCAGCGTCTCGTCGATCGGCGTCAGCGGGTCTGGCTTATGGAACTGATAGAGATCGATCCAGTCGGTCTGGAGCCGCCGCAGCGATTCCTCGACAGCACTCATGATATACCGGCGAGAGCCGCCTTCGCCGCCATGGAACATCTTCATGCCGAATTTGGAGGCAAGCACGATATCCTTGCGGCGCGTGCCGAGCACCTGGCCGAGCGCGGTCTCCGAGCCACCCTTCTCGCCATAGATGTCGGCCGTGTCGAAGAGAGTGATGCCGTGCTCGATGGCGGCGTCGACGACCTTGCGCGTCGCGTCGAGATCGATGCGGCCACCGAAATTATTGCAGCCGAGGCCCACGAGCGAGACGCGCAGGCCCGAGCGGCCGAGATTGCGGAATTGCATGGCTCTGATCCTCCTCCGGAAGCCGCACACAGGATCAGAGCCGGGACAGGCCGACAAGCGCGGCCTCCGTCATCCATGCACTGCGCCGGGCGCAGGGCGGAGCGGCCTATCGCAGCAAGGAATTTGACCCAGCGCAAGGCGCGCGCGCAATGATCCGGCCAGCCTAAGCCCCGGACATTGCAAACCGCCGGAGATTTCGATGGCACCCTCAATCAAGAGCATCTTCACTGCCTATACCGAAGAAGGCCAGGGCGAGCGCGAATCCGCCCTCGGCTACGCCCTGTCGCTCGCGCAGCAGGCGGGTGCGCATCTGACGATCCAGGCTGCGGCGATGCGCTATGCGATCCCCGCCTCGTTCATCGGGGATTTCGGCGTCGCCTTCGTCCGTGCCGAGAACCGACGCATCGGCGTCCTCGCGGAGCGTTTCGCCGAACTGGCGCGGACCAGTGCCGGCCTCGCCGGCGTGACCAGCACGATCGAGACGCCGCAGCTCGTCTATGCCGAGCTCAGCGATCGGCTCGTCGCTCACGCCCGCGTCCACGATCTCAGCGTGCTCGATCTGGAGAGAGATGCCGCCGAGCGCGACCGCGGCCTGATCGAAGCCGCGCTGTTCGACAGCGGGCGGCCCGTGATTATCGTGCCTCCGGGCAGCGAGACCTTCGCCGCCGGGCGCATCCTGATCGCCTGGGATGGCAGCGCTGGTGCGGCCCGCACGGTTGCCGAGGCAAGGCCGTTCCTGCCGGGAGCCGAGGTTGAGATTCTCTCCGTCACCGGCGAGAAGGATCTGTCACGCTTTGTCGCCGGCGCGGAACTGGCGCCCCATCTGGCCCGGCATGGCGCTTCCGTGACCGTTCGAAACGTGGCGCTGAGTGGAACGAGCGACGTTGCCGAGACGATCCGGCAGGCTGCAGCGGATTTCCGCGCCGATCTCATCGTCTGCGGCGCCTACAAGCACTCGCGGCTGCGCGAATGGCTGCTTGGCGGTGTCACGCAGTCGCTGCTGAAGTCGAGCCCGCTGCCGCTGCTGATGAGCCGCTGACGCGAAGGCTCCGAAACGAAACGGGCCGCCAAGGGGCGGCCCGTCGTTCCTTCAGGCCACCTCGGCCTTCTGCTTCTGCGAGCGCTTGCGCTCGTTGGGGTCGAGGATCGCCTTGCGCAGGCGGATCGACTTCGGCGTGACCTCGACGAGCTCGTCGTCGTCGATCCAGGCGAGCGAACGCTCCAGCGTCATCCGGATCGGCGGGGTGAGGCGGACCGCCTCGTCTTTCGAGGTCGTGCGGATATTGGTGAGCTTCTTGCCCTTGAGCACGTTCACCTCGAGATCGTTCTCGCGGGTGTGCTCGCCGACGATCATGCCCTGATAGACCTTCCAGCCCGGCTC
>JARYGW010000357.1:0-5495 GCA_033792295.1 Allobosea sp. | reverse complement strand
CATCAAGGTCGGCGTCATCGGCACGGCCTATGATCCGACGCCGCAGATATCGAATCCCGGCGACCTCAAATTCTCCTCGACCATGGACGCGCTCAGGCGCGAGGCCAAGGCGCTGAAGGGACAGGGCGCCGACATCCTCGTCGCCGTCGTCCATGCCGACCGGGCGATGGATTACGAGATCGTGCGCTCGCGTGTCGTCGATATCGTGCTTACGGGGCACGACCACGACCTCGCCATCGCCTATGACGGCAAGGTCGTGATGGTGGAGTCGAACGAGGAAGGCAACTACGTCACGGCGATCGACATTGCGGTCAGCGTCAAGGGCGAAGGAGCGGCACGGCAGGTAAGCTGGACGCCGACCTTCCGCGTCAACGATTCCCGCTCGGCGACGCCGGATCCGGAGGTCGCCGCCATCGTCAAGGGGTACGAGGCGGAGCTGTCGAAGGAACTCGACGTCGATCTCGCCAAGCTCAGCGTGCCGCTCGATTCGCGCACGGGCGTCATCCGCACGCAGGAGGCGGCGATCGGCAACCTGATCGCCGATGCAATCCGCGCCGCCACCGGCGCACAGCTCGCCATCACCAATGCCGGCGGCATCCGCGCCAACAAGCAGTACCAGGCCGGCACCGTGCTGACACGGCGCGACGTGCTGAGCGAACTGCCCTTCGGCAATGCCACGGCGATGGTCGAGATCACCGGCAAGGACGTGAAGGATGCGCTCGAGAACGGGCTCTCACCCGCGCCGCAGGGCTCGGGCAAGTTCCCCGTCGTGTCGGGTTTGAAATTCGAGGCGGATATCAAGCAGCCGGTTGGTTCGCGGGTCACCTCGCTCACGCTCAATGATGGCACGCCGATCGACCCGGCCGCGAAATATACTGTCGCCACGAACAACTTCATGCTCGAAGGCGGCGACGGCTATACCGCGCTCGGCCGCGGCAAGACCCTGATCGGCGTCACGGACGGCAAGCTGATGGCCAATGAGGTGATGGTCTATCTGCGCAAGCTCGGGACGGTCGATGCCAAGGTCGAAGGGCGCGCGGTGCTGAAGTGAGCCCTGCGGCATGACCTGCGTTGCGGCTCTCGCCGCTTTCCTCGCCTTGCCTGAGGCCGAGGGCTGGCGCTCGCTGCCGATCTTCGCACCTGGCGGGGCGGCGGCCCACGCCTGCGCAGCGGTCGATGCCGAGCGAGCAGCCGGGCATGTCGTGGCTCCCGCGCCGGAGCGGGTCTTCGCCGCGCTGGCACTGACGCCGCTCGATGCGGTTCGCGCCGTTATTCTCGGCCAGGATCCCTATCCGACGCCGGGCCACGCCAATGGGCTCGCCTTCTCTTATGTCGGCCCACCGCCGCTGCCGCGCTCGCTCGTCAATATCTACAAGGAGCGAGCGGCAGACCTCGGGCTGCCGGCGCCGGTCGATGGCGATCTGACGCGCTGGGCCCGGCAAGGCATCCTGCTGCTCAATACGGCGCTCACCGTGCGGGAGGGCGCCAGCAAGGCTGGTTCTCACCTCTCTCTCGGCTGGGGCAAGGTCACGGACGCGATCATCGCTGCCGTCTCGCAGAAGCGGCCGCATCTCGTCTTCCTGCTCTGGGGCGGTCCGGCGCAGGCGAAGCGGCCGCTGATCGACGAGAGCCGTCATCTCGTCATCGCCAGCGCACATCCTTCGCCGCTTTCGGCGCGGCGGGGCTTCTTCGGCTCGAAGCCGTTCAGCCGAGCCAATGCCTGGCTGGAGGCGCAGGGGGAACAGGCGATCGACTGGTGAGGCCGGTAAGGCTCAGCCCACCGGCCGCTCGTCGGCGATGACCTTGCCGTCGTTCGGCAAGGCCCCGAGCGGCAGGATCTCGATGGCCCCCTTGAGTTTCGTTACCTGCTGCAGCGTCGAGGAGACGGCGTCGACGAAGCCTGCCGGTTCTGCATAGATCTCGGCCTTCAGCGTCATGGTATCGGTCTCGTTGGCGCGACCGACGACGAGCCTGAGCTTGGCGATCTCGACATGGCGCCTGGCGATTTCGGCCACCTGTTCGGGGCGTACGAACATGCCCTTGACCTTCGCGGTCTGATCGGCGCGACCCATCCAGCCCTTGATGCGGGTGTTGGTGCGTCCGCAGGCGCTCCGGCCGGGCAGTACAACGGTGAGGTCTCCGACCGCCAGCCGAATTTGCGGATGATGCGGGTCGAGATTGGTGACGACGACCTCACCGACCTCGCCTTCCGGGACCGGATCGCCGGTTCCGGGACGGACGATTTCGACAATCAGGTTCTCGTTCAGCACCATGCCTTCGCGGGCCGAGGTCTCGTAGGCGATGAGGCCGAGATCGGCGGTGGCATAGAGCTGGTAAGCGTCGATGCCGCGCTCCTTCACCCAGGCCTGGAGGGAGGGTGGGAAGGCGGCTCCTGAGACGACGGCGCGGGTGATGCAGGAGATGTCGGCTCCGCGCGCTTCGGCAGCCTCGATCAGGATCTTGAGGAAGTCGGGCGTGCCGACATAGGCGCTCGGCCGATAGGCGCCGATGACTTCCATCTGCTGCTCGGTATTGCCGGGTCCGGCCGGGATGACGGCGCAGCCCAGCGCGCGGGCGCCGGAATCCAGGATGAAGCCGCCTGGCGTCAGATGATAGCTCAGCGTGTTGAGCACGACGTCGCCGGGTCGCAAGCCCGCGGCGTGTATGCCCCGCGCCACACCCCAGGCATCGACGCCTGAGCCTTCCGGTTCGAAGATCGGGCCGGGCGAGGTGAAGAGTCGACCGAACGAACCCGGCGTGGACGGAACGAGGCCACCGAAGGGCAGGCTTGCCTTCTGCAGGGCAGGAAGATCGGCCTTGCGCAGCACCGGCAGCCGGGCCAGCGCCTTGCGGTCGGTGATCGCCGCGGGGTTGATGCCGGCGAGCCGCTCGGCATAGGCTGGCGCCTGCATTGCCGCAGCAAGGAGCTTCGGCAGGCGGGTGAAGAGATCGGCCTCGCGAGCTTCGGGCGGGCGGGTCTCCAGATCGTCGTGATAGGCGCTCATCTGTCGGGTCCCAGGTCGTGATCTCGTTCGGCGTCGCGCCGTCAGCGAATGATGCGCAGCAGGCGCAGGAAATTGAGCAGGCCGATCAATGCGCCTGCGACATAGGTGAAGGCGGCTGCCCGCAGCACCCCGCGCGCGGCCGGAAGGTCGCGCTGGTCGAGATAGCCGTCGACGGCGAGGATCGGCAGCGCCTTGCCGAAGCTGGCATCGAACTCCAGCGGCAGCGTGACGAGATGAAAGACGAGCCCGATGCCGAGCAGCGCGATGGCGATGCCGAACTGCATCAGGCCGAGCGCCGGCACATGGGTCACCGCCGCAACCAGCGGCGCAGTGATCAGCACCGCCATGGCGACCTTGTCGACGATGCCAAGCGTGCGGGCCAGCATGCTGCGGGCGGCCAGAAGACTGTTGCCCTCGGCGTGCTGGAGAGCATGGCCGACCTCATGAGCCGCCACGGCGACAGCCGTGATCGAACGCCCGTCGTGATTGTCCAGCGAGAGGCGCACGATGCGTGCCTCCGGGTCGTAGTGGTCGCCATGTTCGGTCGTCTCGACGGCGACGGCGCCGAGCTGGAAGCGATCGAGGAGATGCCGCGCCAGCTCGCCGCCGGTGCCCGGCAGATCGGGACGGACCACGGCATGGCGGCTCATCTGGCTGCGGACCCAGGCCTGCGGCCCGAAGATCAATAGGAGCACCAGCAGGGCTGCCACGCCATAGAGCATCGAAAACCGACCGTTGCGTTCGTCTCAGGAAAGCCAGCGCTTGCGGCGCTTGTAGCTCTTCACCTCGCGGAAGGACTTCTTGTTGCCCTCTGCGACGCCGAGGTAGAACTCCTTCACGTCCTCGTTCTCGCGCAGCATCTTCGCCTCGCCGTCCATGACGACGCGGCCGGTCTCCATGATGTAGCCATAGGTGGCATAGCGCAGAGCCATATTGGTATTCTGCTCCGCGACGAGGAAGGACACGTCTTCGTCGGCATTGAGCTGGCGGACGATCTCGAAAATCTCCTCGACGATCTGCGGGGCCAGGCCCATCGAGGGCTCGTCGAGCAGGATCATCTTGGGGTTCGACATCATGGCGCGGCCGATGGCGCACATCTGCTGCTCGCCGCCGGAGGTGTAGCCGGCTTGCGAGCTGCGGCGCTGCTTGAGGCGCGGGAACAGGGTGTAGATCTTTTCGAGGTCGCGCTTGATCGCGGCATTGCCGTCGCGGCGGGTGAAGGCGCCGGTCAGCAGATTCTCCTCGATCGAGAGATGGCCGAAGCAGTGGCGGCCCTCCATGACCTGGATGCAGCCGCGCCGGACGAGTTCGTTCGGCGAAAGCTTGTCGACGCGCTCGCCGTCGAAGACGATCGAGCCCTTGGTGACCTCTCCGCGCTCGGCCTTGAGCAGATTGGAGATCGCCTTCAGAGTCGTGGTCTTGCCGGCGCCATTGGCGCCCAGGATCGCGACGATGCCCTTGCGCGGCACGGTGAGCGAGACGCCCTTCAGCACCAGCACGACGTGGTCGTAGATGACCTCGATATTGTTCAGCGACAGGATGGTGTCGCTCGCCGTCGCCGCAGCGGGCTTTTCGAGGGTTGCGGTCGGCATCGGCCTCTCCCGGACAATCGGTAACGATGGATGCCGGCGGCGGGCGAGCCGCCGCCGGCTGCCGTCAGATCAGGACGACTTCTCGCAGGGCTCGGTGCGCTTCGGCCAGTTGCCGGCCTTTTCGACGTAGTCCTTGGCGTTGGCGTCGACCAGCGGCTTGACTTCGTCTTCGAGCGGCGCAGTCCAGTCCGCGCTCTTCGTCCACTTCTTGCCGTCCCATTCGGAGACGAACATCTTGCTGTGGCCGGAATGGTCGGTGCAGGTGATCGTCGTCGGCGTAACGAAACCGCCGAGCCCGATCTCCTTCAGCTTCGCTTCCGTCAGGTTGAGCGACTCCAGGCCGCGGCGCATGTCCTCGGCGTTGATGACCTTCTTGCCGGTGATCTTCTGCGCGTTGCGGATGCCCTCGACGACCAGCATGGAGTTGTAGACGCCGCGGTTGTAGAGCGCTTCGCCGACCTTTTCCTTCGGCGTCGTGCTCTTGCCCTTGTCGACCACGTATTTGAGGATGTCCTGCATCGCAGGCGCGTCCGTGCCGCTCAGCGTCCAGCTCAGCGACTTGTAGCCCTTGGCTTGATCGCCACCCGCGCGGGCGTCGTCATCGCCGCCGGCCCACCAGACGCCGACCATCTTGCCGATCGGGAAGTTGTTCTTGATCGCTTCCTTGACCGCGGTCGGGTTCATCGCGCCCCAGCCCTGGTTGTAGAGGAAGTCGGGCCGGTCACGGCGGATCGAGAGCCAGAGCGAGCCCTGGTTCTGCATGTCGGCCGCCGCCACCGGATAGAGCTTGAGCTCGAAGCCGTATTTCTTGGCAAGGCTCTCGAGGACCGGGATCGGCTCCTTGCCGAAGGTCGCGTCGAGATGGATCAGGCCGAGCTTCTTGCCCTTGAGCTTGTCC
>JARYGW010000356.1:0-5543 GCA_033792295.1 Allobosea sp. | reverse complement strand
CTTGTCCTGGACATCGACGATCTGCTCGACCCGCGGCAGGTGCGCGGGCAGCGCCCCGCGGTTGGCGCGACGCTTCCTGGCCCGGTCGGCATGCTTGGCGGGATCAACCGCTTCCTCGCCCGCGAGGCCCTCGGCCTCGATCTGCTCGGCCTCCTCGAGCCCGAGCAGCAGCTGATCGACCGGCAGGCTCTCGGCCCGGCGCCCGAAGCGATGACGCTGCAACTCCTTGATGATCTGGCGCAGCCGCTCGTTCTCGGCGCGCTCTTCCGCAAGCATCGCCCGAAGCGCGATCGGATCGCTGGTCAGTGGGTTGGCCGCGTTGCTCACGAAGCCGATTCAATCATGGATTACAGTGGCTTGCCAGTCTGGAACGATCAACTTGCCGCGACAGGGACCCCCGTCTCGCGCCGTTCATGCACGCGTCGCCAGTCGAGGCCTTCGAGCAACGCCTGAAGCTGCGCCGCTGTCAGCCGCACGACACCGTCGGCGATGGTAGGCCACTGGAACTTGCCGTCTTCCAGCCTCTTCGAGAACAGGCAAACTCCCGTCCCATCGAAGTAAACAAGCTTGACCCGGTCAGCGCGCCTCGCCCGGAACACGTATACCGCGCCCGAGAACGGATCGGCGCCCATGCTCTCGCGCACCAGCGCGGCCAGGCCCTCCGCGCCTTTGCGGAAGTCGACCGGCTTCGTCGCGATCATGACACGGACCGCGCCGGTCGGGCCAATCACGAGCCGCCCTTCAGGGCGGATATTACCGCGGCAATCGTCTTTGGGCTCGCGCCGGTTCCGACACGCACCACGACGCCATCAATCTCGATCTCGATCCCGCCGCTCGACCGGGCGACAGTGCGACGACGACGCGTGGCAGGCTGCCTCACGGTCTCGGGCGCCGGGCAAGCTGCATCGACCACCGCAGGCACGAACGTTGGCAATGATGCCGGCAGCAACGTCTCCGGTGCTCGCCGCAAAAGACGCCGCCAGCCGAACAGCTGCTGCGGAGACAAGGCATGGCGGCGCGCAACCTCGCTCACCGTCGCGCCCGGCTCGTAGCTCTCCGCCACGATCCTTGCCTTGTCGTCGTCCGACCAATCCCGTCGGCGTCCGGTCCCCGTGAAGACCTCGAACCGCCGAACCGGCTCGTCGTCGCTGGATTTAAGCGTAAGCTCTGAAATCGTCATGTGCCGAAGCCCTCAGGGGCCTCCAACATCGTCGCTCAGACCGCTACCGCAAAGGTGGCGCCGGGACACCGCTTACATCAGAGGCGCTTCCGACATGGCAGTTCTCCGGCTGGAGCACCGGGCCATCCGGCGCTCGTCCCTGCCATAGGATCTACAATGAGGATCGGCCACACGGGCCATCGGCAACAAGCCACCGAGCCTGCTGCAAAATCCCGGCGGAGCACCCAGCCCACCGCCGTGATCAAATGTCGGAAACTCTACCTTCCGGCGATCCAGCAAATGGTCTCGGATCAAGAATGCCGGAAACTCCAGCCTCCGGCGATCCGGTGAATGGTCTCGGATCAATCATCATTTCTTTCGTAGAAACATGCTAAATGATGTCCAGAGCATGTCGCCGCGGCGCAGCACAATGTGCGGGCTGCGATTGATACGACGTGCTTCCGATGAAGATAGGGGCCACACGACATCAGTCAGGTCGACTGGAAAGGCTAGCAAAGATTCGGAAATCGATAAATCGGGAGCGCCACCGTCGAGCTCCAGTTCAGGGTGGTGGAGGAACATGTCTTCAAGCTCCTCCCAGCGAAAAAACTCGGGATCCGAGTGATCAGTCAAGATCAGTTCGGTAATGATGCAGGCGACGCCGCCGGACTTCAGCACTCGAGCCATTTCGTCGAGAGACCGACGCTGCGTTTCCCGCGATCCGAAATGCTCGATCGAAGAAAGACAGAAAACAAAATCGTAGGTATTGTTACAAAAGTCGAGCGTGTCCCCCGGCATTCTTAGGACTTCAAGGCGCTTACGATCGTAAGGAAATGGGGCAAAGCGCTCCGGCTCGCGGAGCATCAGCGGCGTTCCCTCATGTCCTTCATTATCGTAAAGATCAGTCGCTACCATACGACGGATAGTGTTGGCGTAGTGGTAAAGAGGGGGCTCTGATCCGGCACCTACGGCAAGGCCGACTGCCTCAGGATGGATAACTCCCAGTTTCTCGAGACCGTGCAGGCAAATGGCGTATTCCCAAGCCTTGCGGTGTATCGAAATAGGGGTATGCAGATCCTGCATTATCCTAGTGATTGGAGTACCCGGTTCCCAATCCGAAAAATCCGGCAGGCGGTTGAGCGAAATGCGCTCAGCCGATCGCATTTCGCTGTCCGACCGTACATCAATCATCGAACGTGTCTTGAGCATAGTGCGGAATCCATGGGTGGGAATTGTGTGACCATCCACCGCGGTTATGGCGCGGCGGGTACGTTCGCGCACGGACTCGAAAGAGAAAGGCAGTAGATGTGCATCAATTGCCTTTCCGAGCTCTACGAGCGACGTCGGCCCCCTGTCCAGTCGCAACGGATTGGCAGGATCAGCGGCAACGCTAGCAAGGTCTTCGATTAGTTCGTGCAATGATTGGCTCAACGCCTCAATGTCGCCCGGCGGAGTGAGACGGCCGAGCCCAGCGCAGATATCGGGCAGATTATAGGCAGCATAGCCGGCAGGAATGCAGCCCGCGCGCAAACCTTCGATGACTGGCTTACAAAAACCCTCGTGATAAGAGGGGATGGCCAGAATATGCGCCTCGCGCAGGAATTGATCGCGCGTTTCGTCGGTGACGCTTCCAAGGCATTCAACGGCAGGCCCAATGGATCCAGCGAGGGCGTCGAGTTCGGCGCGGTAACTATCGTCAGAAAAGCTGCTATTGCCCACAAGGCGCAGTCGAGCTTTCGCGCCTGAGCGGGCGAGCGGAGCGAAGGCCCTGAGCAAGTCGAGAACGCCTTTGGCGGGCACCATGCGGCCGACAAAAAGGATCTCGACGAGCCCTTGCTCCTTATCCGTGGGGGCAAGACGAGCAGGATGCTCGACTACCAACGGGATGACCTGCGTCGGTGGCAGCGGGTATCCGAGCTCAGCGAGCGTCGTGAAATTTGTCCGGCTATCCGCCCAGAGGGCTTCCACATGCGTGAAGTTTGCGATCTGTCCGAATGATTTCTCGATCACCGCGACGCTGCGCGTGGGCACGAGATGGGCAGGCGTAATATTGTGGAAACGAACTATCTGCTTCGCCTTGCCGTTACCCACCAGCATCGCGTCGAAAAGCGGGCTATAGATGCCGAAATGGTAGAGGATCAGGTCAGCGTCGAGGAATTCGGGAGCTGCTAACAAGTCCGCTACAGTGGCGACCGAACGTACTGGCACGTCCTCGACGTCGCTGTACAGCGTCAGGATCGAAGCGCGCGTTGCAGGGAATGAATTGAGTATGCGACAGGAATCAAGCGCCGCGTGCGAAATGGCATCATGCTTCACTAGAACACTTGTGACGATGACCGCGCAGCGTTCGCCAACGTGCATGCCGCTCATGGCCCCGCCTTCTCTCGTGAAGCCCGTTGAGCTGTCTTGGAGAAGAATTGCACGATTTCCTCCGCCATCCGTGTGGCGCTGAATGCGGTTTCGTAGCGGGCTCGCGCCGCCGTACCGAGTCTCGCCCGCAAATCCGGGGAGACGATCAGCCTTTCAAGGCAGCCGACTAGCGAATCCACATCACCTGGTACGGCCAGCAGGCCAGCGACGTTTTCCGTGACCACTTCCGGCATGCCGCCCGCTCGACAACCAATCACCGGCTTCGCGTACATCATGCCTTCCACAAGCATCAGTCCAAACGATTCGAACCGTGACGGCGTAACCAACACATCGCAGCTCTGGTAGAAGCCGCGAAGCTCCTCCTCGTTCACGGGCCCATGGAAATGGACGCGCGAAGAGATCGCCTGTGCGACAGGGTCGGCAAGGAACGCTTCGCGATAGGTTCGTCCATCCGGGGCGGGAATGCGATCATCGCCGACTACGTCGAGATGCACGTTTGGATGGCGAGATAGCACTTGGATTGCCGCTGCCAACAATACGTCTATCCCTTTACGCGCCTCCAGCCGTCCAACGAAAAGGAGCCGCAAGGCTCCGTCAGGCAGATGGGGGGGCTTGACGAAGGGCAGGGTCGTCCAATCGTCGAGCCCGTAAGGTATGAAGCCGAGGCGATCTCGATCTATTGTAATGCCGTAATCGGCTTCAATCTCGTCGACGATTGCTTTGCTGCTCGCCAGAACGCCTGCTGGATCAACCATTAGCCGCTTCTCTTGCGCCACCATTGGTGGAATGAAGGGCTCGCGGGCCATTTTGGGATGGTCCTTCAACCAAGAGAGCAGAGGCGTTACGAGATTGGTGACAAGGGGGATGCCGAGATCGTCGAGTAGTGCTAGACCTTCACAATCCCAGATGGGAGCAAAAACCACTTCAACCGCTCGCTTTTGTGCAATTGCAAGAACTTCGTTCCGCATTCGGTTCGAATAAGCTCTAATATGCGCCGGCACGTCCTGCGCCGTTGTTTCATCTATGTACGCGGGAGATGGGATTAACCTATGCACCCACACGCCATCATCGAAATCGATATGGTCGTGCGTTGTGCTGCAGGTGAGAACATGCACCTGATGACCCGCGGCAGCAACAGCACGCGCGAGGATGTGGGTGTACCGAGCAATGCCGCCAACCGGACCAGGCGGGTAAGTTTGGCTAAGAAAGCAGAAGCACTTTCGTCCGCCTTGAGGCTCCGGCCGAATGAAGGGCAAAAACGGTGATGCGTTCGCCTGCCACCAGATCGGCGCTGGCAGGCGGCGTTGGCCGGAAATCCCGCGCCGCATGCCTTCCAGCCAAGCGGCATCGACCTCTTTCCAGAATCGGACCCGATCTGCCTCCGTGAGCTTGCCCGCTCCAACTGCGTTCGCCACATCGTGTGACAGCGCGGCAATGAATTCGCGAAAATCCTCGGTAATGTCATTCACCGAATGGTGTAATCGGCCGTTGTGCAAACCAAAATACAAATGATTCTTAAGGACAGAATACCAAGAAGAGAGCACTCGCGCCTGATTTCGTAGTGCGCTCGGCATGAATTTGTGATGGACGTACGCTCCTTCGACTTGCGCCATACGCCAGCCGGCGTCAATAATCCTCACCGTAGCGTCAGTTTCGTCGAGATAATATTCGAACTCTTCGTCGAAGCCTCCGATCTCGATCAAGGCAGTGCGACGATATGAGCTATTGGCGCCGAGCGGGTGGGGAAAGTTCTCTGAATAAGGGAAGGAAAGCTCCGGCGCGGCGCGGCACCAACCGAGGTCAGCACGGCCTAGGCGATTAACGGTGCCGAAGCGATACTGGAAGGAGATTCCGTCTGGATTGTAAACAAAGCCGCCAGCGCCACCAACCGTCGGATCGCGATAGGCCGCGGCAAGGTCGACTAGCCATTCCGGCTCGGGGATCGCGTCGTCATCGAGGAACGCGATGATGTCACCACTGGCGGCGGCAATCCCGAGGTTGCGCGATATCGATA
>JARYGW010000355.1:0-5596 GCA_033792295.1 Allobosea sp. | reverse complement strand
ATTCGTGCCTTGCTTTGCCGAGGACCGCGCTCGACAATGCGGCGCCCCGCCCTGAGGGCGAGCACGCCACCAGCGCCTTACTCGGCGTCTTCCGCCGCCTTCGCCGCTTCTTGCTTCTTCTCGACGCGCCGCACCGAGAACACCGAAAGCTCGTAGAGCAGCAGCATCGGCACGGCCAGCATGAGCTGGGACAGGATATCCGGCGGCGTCAGCACCGCCGCCGCAATGAAGACGAAGACGATGGCGTAGCGGCGCTTGTCCTTCAGGAACTGCGAATCGATGATCCCGGCCTGACCGAGCAGCGTCAGGATCACCGGTAGCTGGAAGGCAACGCCGAAGGCGAAGATCAGCGTCATGATCAGCGAAAGATATTCGCTGACCTTCGGCAGCAGCGCGATTCCCGCCTGCGTCTCGGTCGCGGCCTGCTGCATGCCGAGCGAGAACTTCATCAGCACCGGCATGGCGAAGAAGAAGACCAGCATCGCGCCGAGCGTGAAGAACACCGGCGTTGCCACCAGATACGGCGCGAAGGCGGCCTTCTCGTTCTTGTAGAGCCCAGGCGCGACGAATTTGTAGAGCTGTGTCGCGATCACTGGGAAGGCGAAGAAACCGGCGCCGAAGGCCGCCACCTTGATGTGGGTGAAGAACAGCTCGAGCGGGCCGGTATAGATCAGCTGCGCATTGGCCGCGTTCCCCGCCGCCCAGACATAGGGCAGCACGAGGATGTTGTAGATCCGCGTCGAAAAGCCGAAGCAGATGAAGAACATGATCAGAAAGGCGATCAGCGACTTGATCAGCCGCGAACGCAGCTCGATCAGGTGATCGAGAAGCGGCGCGCGCGAGGCCTCGATCTCGTCCTCGCCCTCGCGAGGATTGGCGACGCTCATGCGGAACTCCCCTCGCCCTTCACGGCGGCTTTCGGCTTGCGCTTGCGGGCGGGCTTCACCGCCGCGACCACAATCTCCTCAGGAGGCGGCACATCGGCTTCCGCGGGCGCAGCTACCTCCGCCGCCTCGGCACGGCGGGCGCGGGCCGGTTTGGCCGCCGGAGCATTGGACACCACGGCCTCCACGGCAGGCGCCTCCTCGGCCGGAGCAGCCGGTTCGGCCTTCGGCTTGCGAACGCGCTTCGGCTTCGCAACCGGCACCTCGGTCGCGACATCGACCGGCGGCGGCTCGGGAACCGGCAGGGCAGCAAGCTTGGCTTCCGCCTCCTTCAGCGCCGCCTCATCGGGCTTCGCCGCCTCGCCGGTGGAAGCCGGGGCGGAAAAGTCCTTTGGCTCCTCGATCGGCTTGTAGTCGCTGTTGAGCATGCTCGAGACGCTGCCGCCGACATCCTCGACCTGCTTCTTGAGGTCCGCCAGCTCGGCCTCACGCATCGCCTCGTTGAACTGCCCCTGGAACTCTGCCGCCATGCGCCGAACCTTGCCGACCGTCTGGCCGACCGTACGCAGGACTTTCGGCAGGTCCTTGGGGCCGATCACGACGAGCGCGACCGCGCCGATCAGCACCATTTCGCTCCAGGCGATGTCGAACATCGAGGGCTCGTCCTCTCGGAGCACGTGCCGGGCGACTGCAGCGCAGCCCGCGCGGATCACGCGTTCTCTATCAACTCCCGGGAGACGGATTCACCGGCAGGGCCGCTTGGACCCGGCCGGACCCGGCCCCAGCGCATTCAACTGGACCCAAAACGGCCCAGACCGGCGATGCTGATGACCTGTCCACGCCCAACGGCGCAGCCAGCGTCAGGCCTTGTGCTCGGCCTTGGCCTGAGCCGCCGCATTGCTGGCCTGGGTCTGGTCGATCACCTTGGGGTCGACATTGGTCGCGCTCGGCGTCGGCTCATCGTCCTCCGCCATGCCCTTCTTGAACGATTTGATGCCCTTCGCGACATCGCCCATCAGTTCCGACACCTTGCCGCGCCCGAACAGCAGCATCACGATGACGCCGACGACGATCCAGTGCCAAATGCTCACGCCACCCATGGCGAAACTCCTCCGAAATTGCTCTGACCGGGGTCAATCCCCAACCAAATCGCGACCCGGTCGATCACTCGGCGGCGGAACCTATTGACCTGCCGCCGGAAACACAAGGACTTCGTCCAGCGGAATCGCGGCGCCGGCCGCCCCGCCCACAGCGGCCGAAAGGCTTCGCCAGCCGCGAAAGCTCCCCAGCGGGGCCTTGCCGCAGCCGGGTGGGCCGCCGCCACCGACTTGATATGGGGCGCCGGCGGCAGAAATGAACACCTACGCCGTCTATCGGCGATCTAGGCATCGGACCGAAAACTGGACTCCGCTTTTCGGAGAAATCCGATGCACCAACACTGAGATAGACCATCATTACCGCGTCCGATAGGACGCGCGATGATCTAGCCGTCACCATCGTCGAGCGGCGAAAAGAGATCGCCGAGCGGGTCCTCGTCGTCGCGCAGGCCCGGATCGTCGTCGGGGACCGGCACGGTGAGATCGCGCGTCAGACGCCCCTCGATGAAGCCCGCCCCCTTCAGCTCCTCCAGCCCCGGCAGGTCGTCGATGCGATCGAGCCCGAAATGATCGAGAAAGCCCGGCGTCGTGCCGTAGGTCACCGGCCGTCCCGGAGAACGTCGCCGGCCGCGCAGGCGGACCCAGCCGGCTTCCAGCAGGATGTCGAGCGTGCCCTTGGCGGTGGCGACGCCCCTGATCTCCTCGATCTCGGCGCGCGTCACCGGCTGGTGGTAGGCGATGATCGCCAGGATCTCGAGAGCGGCGCGCGACAATTTGCGTGGGGGCTCGGCCTCGGCCGCCAGCAGATAGCCGAGATCGGGCGCCGTCCGGAAGGCCCAGCCGCCGGCGACCTGCCGCAGGTTGACCCCGCGCCCGGCATAGAACTCGACGAGCCGGCCCAGCACCTGCTCGATATCGATGCCCGCCGGCACCGCGTGACCGAGATCTTCCGTCGACAGTGGCATCGCCGAAGCGAAGAGCAGCGCCTCGACGATGCGCAGCGCCCGTGCGAACGCCTCCGCGCCGCCACCGTCCTCGTCATCGAGATATTCCGCCGTCGCTGCCGTCATCAGGCGTCACGCTCGGAAAAGGGCAACGCCGGCGGCCGGGCGGAGCTGCGGCGGACATAGATCGGCGCGAAGGCTTCCTCCTGCCAGATATCGAGCACGCCCTCCCGCACCATTTCCAGCATGGCGGAGAGCGCCGAGGCGCGGACGGTCACCTTCATGGCTCCGACAGGCAATCCGTGCGAGCGCATATAGGCGGTCAGATAGGGGTCGATCTCGGTCCAGTCGCCAGCCTCGCCGACTAGTCTCTGCAGGGCTTCGCGCGCCTCGACCAGGGACCAGACCACGCGATGCCCCACGGAGATATGCCCCTGCACGCGCTTCTGCCGCTGCTGCGCATAGGCTGCGAGCAGATCGTAGAGCTCCGCTTCCCAGACCGGCCGGGCGCCGGCGACGATCTCCTCCGGCGCGCCCCGCGCGAAGACATCCTGGCCGAGCCTGTCGCGCGAGGCGAGCTTGTTCGCCGCCGCCCGGATCGCCTCCAGCCGGCGCAGGCGCAGGGCAAGCGCCGTGGCGAGATCGGCCGCGCTCGGCTCCTCGCCCTTGGGCGGCTCCGGCAGAAGCAGCCGCGACTTGAGATAGGCGAGCCAGGCCGCCATCACGAGATAATCGGCCGCGAGCTCGAGTCTCAGCGCTCGCGCCTCCTCGACGAAGGCGAGGTATTGCTCGGCCAGCGCCAGGATCGAGATGCGGTGCAGGTCGACCTTCTGGCGGCGCGCGAGATCGAGCAGCAGGTCGAGCGGCCCTTCATAGCCGTCGACATCGACGACGAGCGAAGGTTCGCCTTCGCGCCGCTCGCGATCTTCCTCGAATGGCAGCTCGGCCGTCATGCTGGCCTTCGTCCCCGTCATGTCCGCGCGGTAGCCTCGGGATGCCTCAAGGAGGCCCCGGGATGCCCCGCGAAAATGTGCGATCAACCCCGCGGAGGAGAATCGGCCTTTCAGCCCTGCAACGCAAGGGCGCCGGCGAGTTCGGCGCGTGCGGCTTCCAGGTCGACCGGCTCGGGTTCATGACGGATGCGGCCGAGAGCGGCGGCGGCGCGGCGAGCTCGAGCACCGGCCATCTCCGGCACCGCGCCGGCGATCGCGACCATCTCCTCCATGATGCCATGGCAATGCAGGATCACGTCGACTCCGGCGCGGATGGCCGCGCGAGCCTTCGCCTCGAAGGAACCGGAGAGCGCCTTCATCGAAATGTCGTCCGTCATGATCAGCCCGTCGAAACCGATCTCGCCGCGCATGATCTCGCGCACGATTTTCCGCGAGACGGTCGCAGGGTGCTTTGGGTCGAGCGCGGTGAAGACGACATGCGCCGTCATCGCCAGCGGCATGTCGGCGAGACGGCGGAAAGGCCGGAAATCATGCGCCCTGAGCTCATCCAGCGTCGCATCGACGATCGGCAGGTTATGATGGCTGTCGGCCCGCGCCCGGCCATGGCCGGGCATGTGCTTGACCACCGGTAGCACCCCACCGGCGATCAACCCTTCGGCCGCGGCCCGCCCCAGGCGCGCGACCTGATCCGGATCATAGGCATAGGCGCGATCGCCGATGACGTCATGGCTCCCGGCGACCGGCACGTCGAGCACCGGCAGGCAGTCGACGTCGATGCCGACGCTCTTCAGATCATGCGCCATCAGCTGCGCCGAGAGCCTGACGATCTCGCGCTGGCGGATCGGGTCGTTGATGCTCAGGAAAGCGCGCGCCGGCGGATATTTCGGCCAGAGCGGCGGGCCCATGCGCTGTACCCGCCCGCCCTCCTGGTCGATCAGGATCGGCGCGTGCCAGCCCACCGCCTCCCGCATCTCGGCGGTCAGCGCCACGACCTGCTCTGGCGTCTGCGTGTTGCGCCTGAACAGGATGAAGCCCCAGGGCCGGGCGTCGCGAAAGAAGGCGCGCTCGTCGGGGGTGAGGCTCGTGCCGAGGCAGCCGGCGATGAAGGCGCGCGAAGTCATGGCACCGGGTTAGGAAGCGGAACGGGCGCGGTCAAGATGATCCGCGCCAGCGCATATTGTCACTTCACCTGCTGGTAGTTCTGCGCGTTGAAAGCGTCGAACGGCAACTCGGCGATGCGGAACCAGAGTTGCTCCTTCTTCCAGTACGGCAGGAAGGAATCGTAGAAGGTCTTGAAATTGGCGTTGCTGGCGGCGAGCTCGCCATACATGGCGAAAGCCTCCTTGAATGCCGCCGCCATCACTTCCTGCGGGAAGGGGCGCAGCTCCGCGCCGGTGCCGGCAAGGCGAATCAGCGCGTCGGGATTGTAGTGATCGTACTTGGCCACGCAGAGTGCATTGGCCTCGGCGCAGGCTGCCTCGACGATCGCCTTGTAGGAAGCGGGCAGCTGGTTCCACTTGTCCTGGTTGGCGAGGAAGCTGACATTGGCGTTCCCTTCCCAGAAGCCCGGGTAATAGTAGTACTTGGCAACCTTCACGAAACCGAGCTTCTCGTCGTCATAGGGGCCGGAGAACTCGACCGCATCGAGCGTGCCGCGCTCCAATGCCGGGTAGATGTCGGCGCCGCCGATGGTCTGCGGCACGACGCCAAGTCGCGCC
>JARYGW010000354.1:0-5599 GCA_033792295.1 Allobosea sp. | reverse complement strand
ATGCAGACGAGCTTCAGGCCGCCCGCGACGCTCGCCGATTGCGGCAGGAGGCCGAGTACGATCAGCCCGAGCCCGAGATTGTCGGCCTTGCTGATCGCATGCAACCGGCTCAGCGTGTCGGGAAAGCGCAGCAGGCCGAGCGCTCCGGCCAGGAAGAGCAGTGCCCCCACGCTCACCAGAACGACGGTGACGGTGTCGAAAAGGGCGCTCATGGCTGCTCTCTCGACGAAGTGCGGTCCGCGTCCTGCCTGGCGGAGCCCAGGACGAAAGCCACGCAGGAGAACGCCGCGAACAAAGTGAGCAGCAGCGCGACATCGCCCGCAGCCGCAGAGCCGGACGCCGCCCCCAGCAACAGAAGAACCGCCGCTCCGCCGGTCCCGAGCAATTGCGCCGCCATCATGCGTTCGGCCGTGATCCGGGAGCCCAGCACGCGCAACAGCGCGATGGCCGTGACCGCCAGGATGAACAACGCCGCAGTGATCAGAAAATCAGCCATCACGCCGATCCCGTTCGAGGATTCGGCGGAAAGCGACCTCGTCGGCCGCAACCTGCTCGGCTACGGCCTCGCGCAGATCGAGGCAATGGATATGCAGGGTCCCGTCGCTCTCAACGGCAACCGGCAGCTTGCCCGGCTGCAGGCTCATCACGGCGCAGGCGGAATCGCGCGCCATGCCGTCGGGAATGCTGGAACGGCAGGTCGCGAAGCCCGGCCGCAAGTCGAGTTCGCGTGCAAAGACGCGCCGCGCCACGTCGAGCCCGGCGGCCACCGATTGCGGCAGGAAGCGGATCAGGAACCGCGCGAGGCCTGCTGGCGAAAGCTTACCGCCGGGTGGCCACAGCGCCGTACTGGCCCAGACTCCGGCGGCGCTGGCGACGAGCCCGACCGGCAGATCCATCGGTGCGGGGCCAATCAGCGCCACCCACAGCAACAGCAGGCAAAGCCCTCGGATCCAGAGCGCCGAGAGCGGCACGTCGTCGGCCGCGGCCGCTCCATCCATCGTCTCGCCCGCCTCCGGTCGATACCCTGCCCAGTTCAGCATGAGGGTAGCGCCCACCTCGCCGGACAACATCAGCCCGATGTCTCATGACTGTGCGCCACGTCCCATTCTCGGCGCGATGGCTGGCAGGCGAGCGCCCGACCTGCGCAGGATGGCGGCTCGCTCTGTCCGGGGACCGCATGCCGCAGCTCAAGTTTCCTTCGACGCCGCCCGGCCGGCCGGGCGCGCCGCTATGCCGATGATCATCGAACCGCGGCACGGCGACGCGGAAGACGACGCGAGCAGCACCAAGAAGCACTCGCTGATCGCTATCGCAGGCAGCCTGCTTGGTGAGATCAGCCTGCCCAAGCTGGCGCTCGCCTGGGTTCTGGGTGCCCTGCTGCCGAGCCTCCTGCTGGGCGCGGCCCCCCTCGTCATGTCGGCCTGGGTCGCGTCCGTGTCAGGCCGCGTGACGGCACTCGCCGGAATCGGTTCGCTGGTGCTCCTCGCTTTGGTCGGCGCCGTCGGCTGGTACGGCTTCCGGCCGCTGTTCCGCCTGGCGGAGAAGAGCTTCTGGTCGCTGAACGCGCTTGTGGTGCAGCCGGGATACGCCATCTGTCGCGAGGGGCTGCAGCATCTCGCCGAGCGCTTCATGCCCGCCGCCGCCGCTCCGGACAGACGGGCAACCTGGCGCGCGGGCAGCGCGATCGGCGCAGGGCTGGTCGGTTGCCTCGTTGCCGGCGCGGTTGCCGCCATCGTCTGGCCGGCCACGCGCTGGTCCGGCGGCTTCGCCGACTTCGTCGATCCGGTCCGGCTCGTCCTTCCCGCTCTCGCCAATGCCGTCGTAATGATGTCGCTCTATCTGGCAGCGGCCTCGCTGCTCTGGGGTATCGCCGACGGGTTCATGGACCAGCCGCAGGATCTCGACGGCTTCGACGCCGTGCCGGCCTCGGCCCGCCGCTGGCGCGTCGCGCATCTCTCCGACGTCCACGTCGTCGGCGAGCGCTACGGCTTCAGAATAGAGAGCGGGCGCGCCGGCCCGCGCGGCAACGAACGCTTTCGCAGGGCGCTCGAGCGGCTGGCTGAAATCCATGAGGCCGAGCCGCTCGACCTGCTGCTCATCACCGGCGACATGACAGACGCCGGGCGCTCGGCCGAATGGGCCGAGTTCCTCGACGCCATGCTGCGCCACCCCGCTCTCGCCGAGCGCAGCCTGATCCTGCCCGGCAACCACGACGTCAACATCGTCGACCGCGCCAATCCTGCCCGGCTCGAATTGCCGGGCAGCCCGGGCAAGCGCCTGCGCCAGATGCGCACGCTCTCGGCCATGGCGGCTCTCCAGGGCGAGCGGGTGCAGCTTTTCGACGGCAGCCGAAGCCACCTCGCCGGTAGTCTCGCGGCCACGCTGGAACCGCATCGCGACAGGATCGCCGCTTTCGCCGATCCGGGGGGCTTGCGCCTCTCAATCGGCCTCGCCTCGATCTGGGAAGATGCCTTCCCGATGGTGCTGCCACCGGCCGAGCCGGACGGGCTCGGCGTCATCCTGCTGAACTCCAACGTGGAAGCGCATTTCTCCTTCACCAACGCGCTCGGCCTCGTCGCCGAGGAGGATATGCAGGCGTTGCTCGCCGCGACCCGCGCCTTTCCGCAGGCGCGCTGGATCCTGGCGCTTCATCACCATCCGGTCGAATATCCGCGGCCGGCAAAAGCGCTTTCGGAGCGCATCGGCACGGCGCTGATCAATGGCAGCCGGCTCTTGCGGCTGCTGCGACCGGTCGCCTCCCGAATGGTCGCGATGCATGGGCACCGCCATATCGACTGGATCGGCCGTTGCGGCGCGCTGAAGATCGTCTCCGCGCCGTCGCCGGTGATGGAGGCGACGGATGACGAACCGACCTGCTTCTACATCCACACGCTGGTGGCGGCGCCCGGCGGGATTGCGCTGCTGGAACCGCAGCGCATCGTGATCGAACCCGCGCCGCCCGCCGTCATAGTGTGACGGACGAGCCTTCCGCGATCTTCTCCTCGTTCTGTGGCGAGCCGAAGATTTCGGCCAGCCACAGCGTCGACGGATGCAGGGCGCAGAAGGTGAGCAGGGCAATGGTGATGGGAACGCCGATGAAGGCGCCGAACACGCCCCACAAATAGCTCCAGAAGAAGACCGAGAACAGCACCGTCGCCGGCGAGATCGAAAGGGCGCTGCCGGCGACCCGCGGCTCGACATAGCTCCCGACCACGAACTGGATCAGGTTGAGGGAGGCGAAGACCGCGATCACCGCTTGCCAGGAGCCGAACTGCGTCATCGCGAACAGGGTCGGAAAAACCGTGGCGACCAGCGGGCCCAGGAACGGGATGTAGTTCAGCAAGAAGGCTATGAAGCCCCATTCCTCCGCCAGTTGCAGGCCAACCGCCTTGGCGAAGACCCAGACCAGCACGCCGGTGATCACGCTCATCGCCGTCCTGACCAGCATGTAGCGGCGGATCTTGGCCGCCGTCGCCATGCTGCCGCGCAGCAGCAGGTCGCCCGTGACACGATTGCGCATGCCCTTCAGCTTGCGGCCGAAATCACCGACTTCGAGCAGGCCGAGGAAGACATAGACCAGCACCACCAGCCAGAAGCTCATCGTGCTGTTGAGGCGCCCGGTGATGGTCTGGGCGGTGCGCAGCATCCAGCCGACGCTGAACGCCTCGGACCAGGCCCCGGCGACCGCGATCCCGTGCCCTTCGAGCCAGAGTGTGATCTGGTCGTAGAAGGACTGGAAGCGGGCGGCATCGCTGACGATCCAGCGGCCAACGCGGCCGAAGGCCCAGACGATGAGGGAGCCGAAGCCGACGAAGGCGACGACCATGACCACGACGCTGACGGCCAGCGCCAGCAACCGCGGCAACATGCCCTCCAGCGCCCTCTGCAGCGGCCAGACCAGCGCGATGATGAACAGCGCGAAGGCGACCGGCGCGAAGACCGAGCTCGCGATCGACAGCGCCGCGACCACCAGGATCGTGGCAACCACCACCTGGGCCCCCTGATAGATGCCGCCGCTCGTCATTGGCCCGTCCCGTCCCGCATCCGAGGTTCCGCTGACGCGGCGCGATCCTTCAGCAAAGCCACCGGTCAGACCCCCTTGGTGAGTTCGGCGAGATCGAGCGTCGAGCGCTTGCCGATCTCGTTGCGATTTGCCTGGTAGAAGGCCTCCGCCGAACGCCTGCCCTCGTCGTGCAGCATCGTCAGGAACTCCCATTCGGCATTCAGCTTCGAAGAGTAGCCGAGCTCGGTCATGGCGTCGCTGGCGATGCGGTGGAGCCGCATCCGCGCCCAGCGTGCACCCTCGCCGGCCCCAGAAACCGCCTCGCGTTGCAGGAGCGCCATCATGCGGAGCTCCTTCAACAGAACCGCGTTGAAGGAGACCTCGTTGAGACGGTTCAGGATGTCACGCGCCGTCCGTGGCGTTCCCGGCCGCTCCACCGGATTGATCTGGACGAGGATCGTATCGCTGGCATTGCTCTCCTCGATCAGCGGCGTCATGGTCGGGTTGCCGGAATAGCCGCCGTCCCAATAGCTCTCGCCGTCGATCTCGACCGCCTGGAACAGGGTCGGCAGGCAAGCCGAGGCGAGCAACACTTCAGGCGTGATCTCGGCGTTGCGGAAGATGCGATTGCGGCCGGTGCGGACATTCGTCGCGGAGATGAACAGCTTGATCGGGCTTTTCGCGATGGCGTCGAAATCGATCACCTCGGCAAGGATTTCGGTCAGCGGGTTCGTGCCCATCGGATTGAGGCTGTAGGGCGAGACGACCCGGGACATCATGTCCATCGCAATGAAAAGCGGCGAGGTGTCGAGCGTCCAGCGCCCGAGCAGCACGTCCAGCGGCGAACGCTGAAACGGGCTGAACTTCGCCGCCTCGGAGACCTTCTGCCAGAACCGGTTCAACGCCTCGCGCGCGCCATCCCGCCCCCCGGTGACGTAGCCGGAGGCCAGGACCGCCGCATTCATCGCCCCGGCCGAGGTGCCCGAGATCGCCTCGATCTCAAGCCAGTCCTCCTCGAGGATTCGGTTCAGCACGCCCCAGGTGAAGGCGCCATGCGCCCCGCCGCCCTGCAAGGCGAGGTCAATGTTGAGCAGCTCGCGCGGCGCCGCGCTTGCGCGCCCGTCGCCGGCTCGACTGGAGGCCGCAGGTATCTTGCTCACGACATCCCCCTTGTTGGCGGAACCGGCTGCGTCATGACGACTTCACCAGCCCCGAGAAACCCGCGACCGCGAGCAGGCTCAAGGCCCAGCCAACGATCGATTGGAAGTAGAAATAGCTGATGGCGACGCGCCCTCCGGGCTTCGCCGGATTCGGTCGCCAGAAACTGCGCTGGCCCATGTCCAGCACCGGCAGCAACGTGTCGAGCGAATACATCCACGGGCTGAAGGCGGGGTAGCTCGAGGCTTCCCAGCGCTGCCGGAAGCAGTCGAGCTGGGTCTGGCCCGGCATAGCCAGCCCTTGTGACTGACCGCTGGCGACCAGCGGTCTCTGCTCCCCATGCGCGATGCCGCACAAGGTCCATTCCGGCGCGCGCAGCACGACGGCGCTGTTGGGCATCACCGCGCCCTGGCCCTCCGCATAGGCGAAAACCCCGAC
>JARYGW010000353.1:0-5616 GCA_033792295.1 Allobosea sp. | reverse complement strand
ATTTGGCCCATTGCGCGAAGAACGTCACGTCCTTCACCCAGGGCGCGTTTTTCAGGATGTCGTATTCCAGCCGGATGCGCGGCGACCAGGCCGAGTCGCTCGACGAAGCCGGCAGACTGCCCGGATAGGACGAACTCGCCGTATAGGCCGGCGTCTCCTTCGGCTTCTCCTCGTACCAGTCGTAGCGCAGCCCCGGCGTGACCCGCAGACGGTCGTTGAGCAGCCCGATCTCGTCATGCAGGTAGAAGCCGACGAGCTTGCCGTCGACATCCGGCTGGTCGGCCTGGTTGGTGTGCAGGTTGTTGCAGGTGGTGAACGCACCCGTATAGCGGCCGGAGGCCGGGGTGGGCGGGCAATTGTCGATGCCCGACGAATACTGCTCGAGCGTCGACATCCTGAGTTCGGTGCCGGCGGTCAGCTTGTGGGTGAGGATGCCCGTGTTGAAATTCTTCAGCACATAGCCGTTGAAGCCATAGGCCTCCTCGACGCTCTGGTTGTCGCGGCCGTAGGGACCGATGATGCTGGTGTAGCGCCAAGCATTGACGAGGTCGTTGCGCTGGATCCGCTGCCAGTACAGGGTGGCATGCGCCTCGTCGAGGAAGGAGCCCGGCAGCTTGTAGTCATAGCTCAGCGAGACGCGGCTGCGCTGCACATCCTCGCCCGTCTGATAGGCGCCGGGGCGGAAATTGCCGGTCAGCGAGACGCTGTTGTTGCGGGTCTGGGTCCGGTCGGCACGCTTGAAGAATTCGCCGGTGATGCCGAAGCGATGCTCGCCGACCTGCTGATAGATCTTGGCGAGGAAGTTGTACTGGTTGAAGTCGCCCGGATTCGGAGCGGTGCGCGTCGCGCCGATCGTCTTGACGTTGCCCTTGCTGTCGATCTCGTGACCGTCGCGGAAGCCGCCCTGCAGCAGGACGGAGGTGTTGCCCATCTTGGCCGCAGCCGCGGCGCTGCCGAACCAGGCCCGGTCGGTGCTGTCATAGCCGGTCTTGGCGAGCGCCCCATAGGAGCGGCCATTGCGCAGGAGATACTCCGGATCGAGCGTACGCACGGCGAGCGCGCCGCCGAGCGCTCCCCCACCGAGCGTCGCACCGCCGCTGCCGCCGCGCAGCAGGTCCAGCGTCGAGAGCGAATCGAAATCGAAGGCGTTCTGCGCACCGCGACTGATGCGCGTATCGACGAGGAAGGGCTGGCGGATGCCATCCACCGTGGTCAGCACGCGGGCTCCGTCGAGGCCGCGGATGTTGAGTGAGTTGGTCTGCCGGTTGAAGGTGATGCCCGCCTCGACGCGATTGGCGAGGTCCGTCAGGCTCTGAACCTGCTCGCGGTCGAGTTCCTGGCGTGTCACGCGAGATGTCGTCGGCCCATTGAGCAGCGCGCCACCCGCCTGGGCCTCGCCCTGTACGTTGATCTGATCCAGCACAACCGGTGCATCGCTCGTGTCCGGAACCGGGTTCGAAGTCGCCGGCCGATTGCGCTGCTGTGCCTCTGCTGACGATGCTGTCGCCAGTATCAGCGCCAAAGTCCCAAGTGCCACGCTTCCACGAAGCTTGCTGAAATGAACACCCATCGCCCAACCCCGTCCCGTCACAGCCTCTTCCCGGCCATCATCGGTAGATTAAAATGAATACAAACAACACCTTATGATTCCATAAGACTTTTGACGCGATATTGTTTACGAAACTTTCTGTCAATTGCTGAAGTAACGCGAACAAAACAATAGAAACAGTCCAATAAATAACTATTCTAATGTAGAACTACCCCACACTGCCCTTGCACCGATCCGCAGCTCCCGATCTCGTGATCGGTCAGGAGCCATTCAGGCTGCGCAACGTCATTGTCTCGCGCGAAAAGCGGCGCATCTTCCCGTCATGAAGCGACGCTACCTCACGCTCGACCGACGCAAGCTCTTGACCGGAGGCAGCGCCCTGGCGGCCGCTTTCTCGCTCGCCCGCTCCCCCGCCCACGCAACCGATATCGATGTGGTCGTGATCGGCGCCGGCGCCGCCGGCATCGCAGCGGCCCATGCGGTGAAGGAAACCGGACGCGGCGTCGTTGTGCTGGAAGCACGGGGGCGGGCCGGCGGGCGCGCCTTCACGGACATCTCGCTGGGCCCGGCCTACGATGCCGGCGCGATGTATATCCATTGGGCCGAGCGCAATCCCTGGTCCGAAATCGCCCGCACCCTCGGCGTCGAAACGGCTCCCGAACCCTGGGGCGGCGGCTTCCGGGTCTTCGCGGAGGGCCGCCCCATGGGAGATGCTGACCGCAGGCGCCGGCGCGACGCCTTCCGGCAGATCGACCGCCGGCTGGAGACGGTCGACATCGGCACCCGCGATCTTTCGGTCGCCGAATTGCTGGGCGACCTCGGCCCCGAGATGGCGCCGGTCGCCACCTCAGGCCTGCTGCTCTCCATCGGCGAGGAATCGAGTCGCATCTCGGCCCGGGACTATCAGCGGCTCTGGTCAGGCGACGATCTCGTCGTGCCGTCGGGCTATGGCGATCTGGTCTCCCGTTCCGGCGCAGGACTCGACATCCGCCTGAACGAGCCGGTCACGGCCATCGACTGGAGCGGCGCCGGTGTGACGGTCACCTCCCGCTCCGGCGCGCTACGGGCGAAAGCCTGCATTCTCACCGTGCCGGTCGGCGTGTTGAAGGCCGAGACGATCCGCTTCACCCCTGCCTTGCCACCCTCCACGCAAGACGCGCTGGCGGGGCTCCACATGGGCGCGCTCACCAAGATCGCGCTGAAGGTCGAGGGAGACCGCTTCGGCATCGCGCCGGGGGCGAGCTATCTCGAATCGGGCAAGCCTGAGGGCATGATCAATTTCGACATGTATCCGGACGGCAAGGACATCGTCATCGGCTATTGCGGCGGCGATTTCGCGCGCCAGCTTTCGCAGGCCGGCCCGGAAGCAGCAAAGGCCCACGCCACCGATCTGCTGGCGATGATGATCGGGGCGGAGTTCCGCAAGACGGTGAAGGCCGTCTCCTTTCCGGCGTGGTGGGTGGATCCCTTCGCTCACGGCTCCTATTCGGTCTGCGCGCCCGGCCATGACGCAGCGCGCGATGCCCTCGCCCAGCCGATCGGCGAGCGGCTCTTCATCGCGGGCGAGGCGACGGCCGGCGGCGGCGCCATGACGGTCGGCGGCGCGACGCTGGCAGGCCGCGCGGCAGCGGCGGCACTGGCACGGCTGAAGGCCTGAGATCGGCGCTTCCGGAGACAGCGTCCTGCCATCGCGAGGCGGTTCTAAAGACTCAACTCCCAGTTCTGGCCAACCAGATCCTTCCCGAACGAGTGATGCTTCTCCTCCGCCACCAGCTTGAACCCCTCGGCGATATAGATCGCCCGGGCGGCGTGCAGGATATCGTTGGTCCACAGCACCATGCGCCGATATCCGGCCGCGCGGGCAAAGCCCACCGCTTCCCGCACCAAGGCCTTGCCCAGCCCGAGCCCCTGCGCCCGCTTCTCCACCAGCACGAGCCTCAGCTTGGCGGTCTGCACATCTTCCTCCACCACGAAACTCGATCCGACCGGCGCGCCATCCAGCTCCGCGATGAAGCAGCGCTCGCGGCCCGGCTTGAACGTGCGCAGGAACTTGGCCGCGATCTCGGCGACCAGCGCCTCGAAGGTCGGGTCCCAGCCATAATCCTCCGCATAGAGCCTGCCATGGGCCGAGACCACCCAGCCGATATCGCCCGCGCGATGCTCTCGGATCGAAGGCCGTGGCTTAACCGCGCTCTTCTCCCCCGCGAGCAGCGCCTGCGTATCTATGAGTGCTCCAACCAGCCTGTTACGCTCTGCCGAGGAGAGCCGCGACAGGATGGTCTCGGCCTGATCCCGTGAAGCCTTGTCGAGTGGCCGGAAGGCAGCCTGCCCTGCCCCGGTCAACCGCAGACGGAAGGCACGGCCATCGGCGTCCGAGCGCTGCCGGTCGAGCCAACCCTGCGCCTCGAAGCGCTTGAGAATGCGCGAGAGATAGGCCGGATCGAGATCGAGATCCCGCGACAGCTCGATCGCGAGACAATCCCCCCGTTCCGCCAGCTCGTAGAGCACACGCGCTTCGGTCAGCGCGAAGCCCGATCCGTGCAGATTGCCGCTGAGCGCTCCGACCCAGCGCGTGTGGAACCGGTTGAACCGGCGAATGGCCGCAATCGCGGGCGCCTCGCGCTCTGCCATGACACCTCTCCTGCCGGCCAGGGAACTCCAAAATAGTGGACCAAGTCAACTAAATTTGACACAGGCCGTTGGGAAGGCGTTGACCTTCGCTTAACGCCTTTCTGGCGGAATCGGGCTTTGACGTTTCGCGGCGCTGTCATGCTGGTCGATCTTCTTGCCGGAGCGGGCTATCGCCCTGTCACCGTCCCCCGCCCCCAGCCTACCATCCTCGTCTTCGATTCCGGCCTCGGCGGCCTCACCGTGCTCGGGCGCACCACCCGCGCCTGCCCCGGCGCTCACATCGTCTATGGCGCCGACGACGCCGGCTTCCCTTATGGCCGTCTCGACGAGGGCGCGCTCGTCGCCCGCGTCCTCTCCGTCATGGAACGCCTCGTCGCGCGCTTCCATCCCGACCTGGCCGTGATCGCCTGCAACACGGCCTCGACGCTGGTGCTGCCGGCGCTGAGGGCCCGCTTCGCCATTCCTTTCGTCGGCACCGTCCCGGCGATCAAGCCAGCCGCCGCCGCGACGAAGAGCGGCATGATCTCGGTGCTGGCGACGCCCGGCACCGTGGCGCGCGACTACACCCGCGAGCTAGTCGAGACCTATGCTGCGCGCCACCGCGTCACGCTCGTCGGCGCGACGCGGCTTGCCGGCCTCGCAGAGCAGGCGCTGAAGGGAGAAACCGTCGACGACGCGGTTCTCGCCGCCGAGATCGCGCCCTGCTTCGTCGAGGCCCAAGGCCGACGCACCGATGTCGTCACCCTCTCCTGCACACATTATCCGCTGCTGCTCGAACGGATGAAGCGGCTCGCGCCCTGGCCGGTCGAATGGATCGACCCGGCGCCGGCGATCGCACGCCGCGTCGCCGATCTCCTGGCGGGCGCCAGGGAACCCGACCTTGCCTGCCATGACGCCACCGCTGTCTTCACCGATGGCTCTGCTCTGACAGGCCCCTTGCGCATCGCGCTGGCCGGCTACGGCCTCGCGCGGGTCGTCGTCGAGCCCATGCCGCTGGCGAACTGACGGAACGGGGCCTCCCCTCGCGCGTTCCGGCGGTGGCGACCATCGCGGAGGGATCTGAGCTCATGAGAAAGCTGTTGTTGCTGTGCGCGCTTGCGGCCGGCTTCGCGTTCGCCGGCTTCGGGGCGAGCACCGAGGCACAGGCGAAACCCCATGGCTGGCGCGGGGGCCACGGGCATCATGCCATCTACCGCCACGGACCGCGCCGGCACTATGGCTGGCAGCGCGGCCATCACTATGGCTGGGACAAGCACCGCCCGCGCCATCATTATCGCCACCATCGGCATTGGCGCTGATTTCGGCTTTTCGCCTGCCTCGAATTGACTCGACGCCGGCTTTCCGTCATACGCCCTTTCGTCGCGCGGCTCCTCACGGGGCCGCGTGGCTTTTTCCGCACCCGTGATCCGCTCTTCTTCGGAGGCTGGATCTGTCGC
>JARYGW010000352.1:2594-5623 GCA_033792295.1 Allobosea sp. | reverse complement strand
AGGCTGTCGCGCCGGGCACCGCGGTAGTCGAAGGACTGCACGCCGGACAGTGTCAGGCCGAAGGCATAGGTGTCGTGGCGGTGCGGATCATAGGCGTAGCCATGAAAGAACGCCTCGATCCGCTCGATGCCGGCCATGCCGGTGCCAAGCCGCACCCAGTCCGTGGCGCCCGGCCTGCACGATCGTTCAAGACTGGCCTTTCCGGCCTCGGCTAACGCTCCGCCCATGCGTTACGATACCAAGATCGCCATCGTGGTGCGCGAGAATCTCGCGACCTGGCAGAAACTCAATGTCGCGAGCTTCCTCGCCGGCGGCCTCGTCGCCGCCGCGCCCGAACTCGCGGGAGAGCCTTATCAGGACGGATCGGGCCGGTTCTACGGCCCGCTGATCCGCCAGCCCGTGCTGATCTTTTCCGCTACGGCGGAGGAGCTGAGGCAGGTGCTCCAACGCGCTCAGGGGCGCGGCGTCCGGGCGCATCTCTATACGAACGAGCTGTTTTCCACCGGCAACGACATCGCCAACCGTGCTGCCGTCGCCGGGGTCGCGACAGCCGCTCTCGACCTCGTCGGGCTCGGTCTCCATGCCGAGCGCAAGGAGATCGACAAGATCACCAAGGGCCTGAAGCTCCACGGCTGAATCGAAAGCTCCGGCCCGCTCTCCGGGAAGTCTATTTTTGCCATTTACGAGCAGGAGAGAATCGCCTTAGCCTCCCTCTTGTCGGTAACAACTGAAAGGAGGTGATCCAGTGTCTCATTGTCATCAACCGCTGGTGCAAGGCGGCCGGACCTGGACCTCTTTTTGCTGGGGTTTCTGTTCCGCGTGAGTTTTCGCACCTTTGATCCGGTTCGCTGGGTCGCGGTTCGACAATGGAAGGGCTGTCCGCAAGGACGGCCCTTCTTGCTTTCATCGTTGCATGCTGGCACTCGCCCGCCAGCCGTGGCAGACAGGGCCTGTGAGCTTCTTCATCTTCCCCCATCCTGACAGGCGCCCCTCGTGACTGTCCCTGAACCGAGCCGCGAGGCGATCCTCGACTTCATCGAAGAGGAGCGTGCTGCCGGCCGCGAGGTCGGCCGGCGCGAGATCGCGCGCGCCTTCGGCCTCGATCAGGGCGGGAAGATCTGGCTTAAGCGCCTGCTCCGGGAGATGGAGCAGGAAGGCGAGATCGGCGGCGACGGCAAGGAGCGCCCGGTGCATCCGCGCGGCGCGCTGCCCCCCGTCCTGCTCTGCGAGATCAAGTCGCGCGACCGCGACGGCGATCTCGTCGCCCAGCCGCTCGAATGGAACGAGGACGACCAGGGCGCCCCGCCGCGCATCCTGGTCGAAAACCGGCACGAAGGCCGGCGCAAGTCGAAGGATGCGCGCCCCGCCCCCGGTATCGGCGACCATGCCCTGCTCAAGCTGACACGGCTGCGTGGGGTCGACGGCTACGCCTATTCCGGCCATGTGCTGAAGGTGATGGGCAAGGCGAAAGCGGCGGTGCTCGGCATCTTCCGCGCCCTGCCCGATGGCTCCGGCCGGCTGGTACCGATCGAAAAGAAGGCGCAAGGCCGCGAGGCGCTCATCCCCAAGGGCCGTACCGGCGACGCCCAGGACGGCGATCTCGTCTCGGTGTCTTTGCGCCGCGAAAGCCGCTTCGGCCCGCCCGAGGCGCAGGTGCGCGAGCGGCTGGGCTCGATCAAGTCCGAGCGCGCGGTCAGCCTGATCGCGATCCACGCCCATGGCATCCCGCATGAATTCCCGCCGGCCGCGCTGCAGGAAGCGGCCGAGGCGCCGCTCGCGAGCCTGAAGGGCCGCGAGGACTGGCGCGAGCTGCCGCTCGTCACCATCGACCCGGCCGACGCCAAGGACCATGACGACGCGGTCCATGCCGCGCCGGACAAAAATCCCGACAATCCCGGCGGCTTCGTCGTCACCGTCGCCATCGCCGATGTCGCGGCCTATGTCCGGCCGGGCTCGGCACTCGACCGCGAGGCGCTGGAGCGCGGCAACTCCGTCTATTTCCCCGACCGCGTCGTGCCGATGCTGCCGGAGCGGATCTCGAACGATCTGTGCTCGCTGCGTGAGAACGAGGACCGGCCGGCCATGGCGGTCAGGCTCGTGCTCAAGGCCGATGGCTCGAAGAAGAGCCATTCCTTCCACCGCGTGCTGATGCGCTCGGCCGCGAAACTCTCCTACCAGCAGGCTCAGGCCGCGATCGACGGCAAACCGGACGAGAAGACCGCGACGATCCGCGAGAGCGTGCTGATGCCACTCTGGGCGGCCTATGGGATCGCGGCGCGCGCCCGCGACCAGCGCCAGCCGCTCGAACTCGACCTGCCCGAGCGCAAGCTGATCCTCAAGCCGGATGGCGCTGTCGAACGGGTGATCGTGCCGGAACGGCTGGCGGCGCATCGGCTGATCGAGGAGTTCATGATCCTCGCCAATGTCGCCGCAGCCGAGACGCTGGAGAAGGCCGGCAGCCTGCTGATCTATCGCTGCCATGACGAGCCGTCGCTGGAGAAGATGCGCGCGCTCGGTGAGGTGCTGGCCTCGATCGGCATCAAGCTGCCGAAGGACGGGGTGCTCAGGCCCGTGCTGTTCAACCGCATCCTGGCGATGATCAAGGGCTCGGAGAACGAGACGCTGATCAACGAGGTGGTGCTGCGCACCCAGGCCCAGGCCGAATATGTCGCCGAGAATTACGGGCATTTCGGACTCAATCTGCGCCGCTATGCCCATTTCACCTCCCCGATCCGACGTTATGCCGACCTGATCGTGCATCGTGCGCTGATCACCGCGCTGAGGCTCGGCGATGACGGGCTGTCGAAGAACACGACGCTGGCCGAGCTGCGCGAGGTCTCGACGCGCATCTCGGCAGCGGAGCGGCGCGCTATGGCGGCCGAGCGCGAGACGACCGACCGGCTGATCGCACATTTCCTCGCCGACCAGATCGGCGCGAGCTTCGACGGACGCATCGGCGGCGTGAACCGCGCCGGGCTCTTCGTGAAGCTGGACGATACCGGCGCCGACGGCTTCATCCCCGCCTCCAC
>JARYGW010000352.1:0-2584 GCA_033792295.1 Allobosea sp. | reverse complement strand
CTCGGCGGCGACTATTATCGCTATGACGAGGCGGCGCATGCGCTGATCGGCGAGCGCACCGGCGAGAGCTGGCGGCTCGGCGACAAGGTGCATGTGAAGCTGGTCGAGGCGGCGCCTGTCGCCGGTGCGCTGCGCTTCGAATTGCTGTCCGCCGGCCGGACTGTGGCGACGGGCCGCTCTGGCCAGCGCGGCCGTGGCGCGCCATATGGGGAGAGCCGGCCCGCGGCTCCCTTCGGCCGGAAGAGCAAGGTCAAGCCGGGCAAGGTTTCGTTCGGCCGAAATGCGTCGGGCAAGAACAAGCCCGGCAAGAGGCGGTGATGGGCATTCAGTTTCATGGCACGGCCGGCGACGCCGCGGCGCGCGACTGGCGTCAGGCCATCGCACGCGGCCTCAAGGGCCGCTGTCCGCATTGCGGCGAGGGCCGGCTGTTCCGCGCCTTCCTCAAGCCGGTCGATCGCTGTGAAGCCTGCGGCGAGGACCTTCACCATCAGCGGGCGGACGACCTGCCCCCCTATATCGTCATCACCATCGTCGGCCATGTCATCGTCGGCGGGTTGCTGCTCGCCGAGAAATATGGCGACTGGCCGATGTGGTGGCACATGGCGCTGTGGCCCGCGCTGACGGTCCTTCTCTCCGTCGCGCTGGTGCAGCCGATCAAGGGCGGGGTCGTCGGCCTGCAATGGGCCTTGCGGATGCACGGCTTCGGCGGCGAGGCCGACCAGCCGGAGCGCCAGCCGATGCCCCCTCACGGAAGAGAGCCATGACCGATCACACCGTGACCTTGACGCAGGCCGAGCGTGTGCGCGTCGCCGCCAACCAGCGGCCCAAGGACGCCGCGACGATGCTGATCATCGACCGCGCCAGCGCCCGGCCCAAGGTGCTGATGGGCAAGCGCCATGCGAGCCACAAGTTCATGCCGGGCAAATACGTCTTCCCGGGCGGGCGGCTCGACGACGGCGACCGCCGCATGGTGGCGACCGGCGCGCTGCCGCAGATCTGCGAGGACCGGCTGCTCAAGCGGGCCGTGCGGCCGAGCGCGGCCAAGGCACGGGCACTGGCCCTGGCGGCGATTCGCGAGACGTTCGAGGAAACCGGGCTGCTCTTCGGCTCGGACGAGTTCGGCGCGCCCGAGATCGCCCCCGAGGGGAGCTGGCGCGATTTCGCCGGCCACGGCATCTTCCCGGACCTCTCCGCCATCACTTTCGTCGCCCGCGCGATCACGCCGCCGCGCCGGCCGAAGCGCTTCGACACGCGCTTCTTCACCGTCGACGCCTCGGCGCTCGCCAAGAAGATCGACGGCGTCACCGGGCCGGATTCGGAGCTGACCGATCTCGTCTGGGTCGATTTCGACGAGGCCAGGGAACTCGACCTGCCGACCATCACCAAGGTCATCATCCAGGAGGTCGAGGCGCGGATCGCCAATGGCTTCGCGCCCTATCTGCCGGTGCCGTTCTATTGGGAGAAGCGCGGCAGCTTCGTGCGCGAAGAGCTCTGAGGCGCCCGAGGGATACGCCGGCCGGCCGGACGGCGCTATTCATCCTTGACTTCGCCGGCCCTTTGCGGCATCTCCCGCGCTGACGGTTTGCCGGGCCACCCCGGCCATTTTCTTTTCTGAGGGGCCGCCAAGGCCCCGCATGGTTCGAGGATAAGCCCATGGCCAAGGCCGTGACGATCAAGATCAAGCTGCTTTCGACTGCCGACACCGGCTTCTTCTACGTGACGAAGAAGAACTCGCGCACGATGACCGAGAAGATGTCGAAGAAGAAGTACGACCCGGTCGCGCGCAAGCACGTCGAGTTCAAGGAAACCAAGATCAAGTAAGGCGTCAGACGCCACTTGAGCTTGCTTGAGAAAGGCCGCCCCAACCGGGCGGCTTTTTCATTTTGGAGATCACCGCGCCTATCGGACGGCCCGGCCGCTTGCATCTGCCGCCGGATCGCGGCCTCGCCTGCCAGAGCGGGGAACGTGCCGGGACCACCGAGCCGTGCAGCGCGCGACGCTCATTCATCCTGATGACGAGATGCTCCTCGGCTTGCGCCTATCTTCCGGGCGCAAGGGCGATCATGGGGGCTAGGATGACGACTCTGTCGGGGCCTGTCGGGATCCGCAACGGCGTCGCCCAGGTTCAGAACAGCCCAGTCGACCAGGGCAGGATCATCAGGCTGCTATGGGCCATCGACCCCGGCAACGCCGGCATGAAAGGCATTTCGAATCCCCCTGCCGCCGGCGGGCCACGGCGCTGCAATGCCCAGCTCGCGGGCGCCATTGCCGCGTTCCAGGCGTTCTGGACGCAACGCGGAGACCTCACTATCGCTGACGGCGTCGTCGATCCGGGCGGGCGGACCTTGCGAAAGCTGGACGTGCTTGCGAACGGTGCCGGACCTGCCCCTGCGCCGCCGATCGACCCGGGTTTCATCGACCTCAACATTCTCCGCTTCCAGCAGACGCTCCCCGGCACGGCGGCGGCCCTCGATGCACCAGCGATCGTGCCCTCCAGCGTGATACCGTTCCTGTTCAGGCCCGTTCCCAAGGGGGCCATCCTCTCGAGCACCAACGTCAAGGGAACGATCTCGGAGTTCCGGTT
>JARYGW010000351.1:0-5626 GCA_033792295.1 Allobosea sp. | reverse complement strand
AAGAGCTCGGCATCGGCCGGCCCTCGACCTATGCCGCGACGCTCTCCACCCTGCGCGACCGCGAATATGTCCGCATCGAGAAGAAGCGCCTCGTGCCCGAGGACAAGGGCATGCTGGTCACGGCCTTCCTGGAAAGCTTCTTCAAGCGCTATGTCGAGTTCGACTTCACCGCGAACCTCGAAGAGAACCTCGACCGGGTCTCGAATGCCGAGATCGACTGGAAGGCGCTGCTGCGCCAGTTCTGGGAAGAGTTCACGGCTTCGATAGGCGAGACCAAGGATCTGCGCGTCGGCGATGTGCTGGAAGCGCTGAACGGCATTCTGGGCGACTATATCTTCCCGCCCAAGGCCGACGGCTCCGATCCGCGCGTCTGCCCGAACTGCGGCAACGGCACGCTCTCGCTCAAGCTCGGCAAGTTCGGCGCCTTCGTCGGCTGCTCGAACTATCCGGAATGCCGCTATACGCGCCCGCTCTCCATCCCCGCCGCCGAGGGCGAAGCCTCGGCGGAAGGCGGCCAGGGCACGCCCGGCGTGCGCGTGCTCGGCACCGACCCCGTGACGCAGCTCGAAGTGACGCTGCGCGACGGCCGCTTTGGCCCCTATATCCAGCTCGGCGAAGGCGAGAAGCCGAAGCGCTCCAGCCTGCCCAAGGGCATGACGCCAGCCAGCGTGACGCTGGAAAAGGCGCTCGCGCTGCTCTCGCTGCCGCGCGAGGTGGCGAAGCATCCCGAGTCGGGCGAACCGATCCTGGTCGGCATCGGCCGCTACGGGCCTTACGTCCAGCATGGCCGGACCTACGCCAATATCGACAAGGGCGACGACGTGCTCGAACTGGGCGCCAACCGCGCCATCGACCTGATCGTCGCCAAGGAGAGCGGCGGCGGCCGGCGCGGCGGCGCGGCGGCTACGCCCGGCCGGGCGCTGGGCGAGCATCCCGATGGCGGGACGCTGGAGGTCAAGGCCGGGCGTTACGGCCCCTATGTCGCCTGGGGCAAGATCTTCGCGACCCTGCCGAAGTCGCAATCGCCCGACGCGCTGACGCTCGAACAGGCGATCGAGCTAGTCAACGCCAAGGCCGCGACGAAGGGTGGCGCCAAGGGCAAGGCGAAGGCCGCCGGTACGGCAAAGGCCAAGGCTCCGGCCAAGAAGGCGACCGCGAAGAAGGCGCCTGCCAAGAAAGCTCCGGCCAAGAAGGCCTCTGAGGCCGAGGCGGTGGAGAAGAAGGCGCCGAAGGCCGCGCGCGGCTGACGTCGCCGCGCTTCGCGCAGGAGGCCTCCATGCGGCTTGCCAGCTGGCTGTTCCTGGGCAGCGGCCTCGTCGTCTGCCTCGTCACCTTCGCGGGCTGGGTCTGGCTCAACGCCTTCGCCTGCGGGATGATCCCGACCGGCTGCAAGGGATTTCGCCTGCGCTGGGAGGATACCGAGGCACTTGGCCTGTTCATCCCGCCCTTCTTCCTCGGCTGCGTTCTGACGATCACAGGCGCTGTGCTGCGCTTCTCCAAGGGCGGCCGGCACGGCGGCTGAGGCGCCGGCTCGGCCCTCAGAGGCTCGCGACCACGACGAGACGCTTCACTTCACCACGCAGGAAGGCCTGCAGGAAACGGTCGTAATCCTTGAACGAGATGCAGCCGTTCGAGTCGCCGCGCGGCCCCAGCAGATAGGTGTGGGCCAAGAGGCCGGCGCGGCCATGGATAGCGCCCGAACCGCCGACGGGGTTCAGCCGGATGGCGCGCACGCCATGGAACAGCGACTCGCGCTCGGTCAGCGTGTAGGTGTGCGGCGGGGTGACGCCCTTCATGCGGACATGGGCATAACGCACATCGTCCATCATCTCGCCCAGGCCGGAATGGGCTTCGAGCCGCTCGCCATTCGGCAGATAGACCATCTTGGCGCCGATATCGTAGATCGCCGTGCCGGCTTCCGCCGTACGCGGGGGCGTGCCGACGGACGGGCTCATGCGGGTGACGCGACCGCGATCGACGATGTCATCCTGCGGAGCGGCATAGGCGAGCGCCGCGCCCGCCGGCTGCTGCTTCTGCACGCCGAAAAGCTTCTCGAAGAAATTGCGGTTGTCCTCCGGCGTCGGCGCAGGTGTCGCCGCGGCGACCCGACTCCGGCGGGAGGGCGTGGCCGGCTGCTGCGCGAGACGCTGGGGCTGAATCTCGACGGGAGGCATGCCGAGTTCCGACGGGCGCGGCACCGGCATCGGGGCAGCGCTCAGGCCGGGCATGGCGGGGCCCTGAGCGGTCGTTTCGGGCGGCAAGGATGCGATCAGGTCGGAGGGCCGGGAAGCAGGCTGCGGCCCAGCCTTCTCGGCCAGGCTCACCGGCGCCTGCGATGGCAGCGGCAGGGCGGGCCCGGAATCCGGCAGATCGAGCGCTTCCGGCACCGAGGCCAGGCGCATCGCGGCACCAACGGGGCGGTTCTGCGCCAGGGAGGACGGGGTTGCGCCGGAGAAGCCCGGAGCAAGAAGACCGCTATAGGCCTGCGGTGTCACACCGGCGGCGGGACGCTCGGGTGCAGGCGACATGACGACGCGGGCGGCGGGCTTTTCGGAATGACCGGCAAGCTGGACGTTCGGATCCTGCGGCGCGAGATGATCCAGCACCTTGAAGCCGGTCATCGCGCCGAGGCAGAGTGCAGCGGTCCAGAACAAGGTCCGGCCGAAAGGCCGGCGACGACGCCGAAGACGCAGATGGGACGCTCCGCCCCGCTGCGCATGTCTGCCATAGCTCATTGCCGCACTCTCGACACGCCTACGCTACGCCCCGCTCGGGCGGACGCGTGCACCCGCTCCATCATGCCCCGTCACGACAGGACATGCGGTACGCGGCGATGCGTCCGACCATGCTGGGAGAACCCAAACTTCGTTCTCATCCGATAAGGCGCTGCGTTGGTTAATCGTCGGTGAACTCGGCCAAGCTTTTTTTTCGCGATCCGCGAGGACGCAGCACGACCCGCCGCGAGGCGCCGAAAGGCCACGCAAAGGCGGCGCCATCATGGCGCCCGACGCCTTTGCCCGAGAGAGGTTTTTTGCTGGCCTGCCTGCCCTGATTAGTCCATCTTTCCCCGCGAAAGGGGGACGTTCTTCCCGCCCAGCTTTGCCGAATCGGATATGTCGACAGGACCGCAGCCCGCAGACACGGCCCCGAACGAGGCCGCGCCCCCTGTGACACCACCGGCGGAGGCGAAAACCAGCTCGGTCGCGGCCCTCGGCGCGATCGTCAGCGGTGCGCTCATCCTGCAGATCGCAGCGACGATCGTGAACACCGTCATCCCGCTCAAGATGGCGCTGGCGCAGAAGGCCCCGCTGCTGATCGGCCTCGTCGGCTCCGCCTATTCGGTCGGCTTCCTGACCGGCTGCTTCGTCATCCCCGCCTTCATCCGCCGCGTCGGCCATATCCGCGCCTTCGCGGTCTTCGCCGCGCTGCAAGCGGCGTTCACGCTGAGCTTCGCGATGACCCCGATCGACATCTGGGGCATATCCCGGCTCGGCATGGGCTTCGCAGGCGCGGGCCATGCCATCTGCATCGAAAGCTGGATCAGCGGGCAGGCCAAGGCCGGCCAGCGCGGCCGCATCTTCGGCATGTATCAGATCCTCAACCGCCTCGCGCTGATCGGCTCGCAGATCGGCACCGGCTATGTCTCGATGCAGTCGAACGACATCTTCCTGCTCGCCAGCGCCGCCTTCTCGCTGGCGCTGATCCCGGTCGGCATGACGAAGGCCAAGGGGCCCGAATCGGGCGAGGTCATCTCGGTCCGGCTCAATACGATCTGGCAATATGCGCCGGCCGCCTTCATCGGCTGCCTCTATGTCGGGCTGATGGGCGGCGCGCTCACCAATGTCGCGCCGGCCTATGGCATCCTGATCGGCCTCGACCAGAAATGGGCAATCCTGCTCACCGCCGGCATCCAGATCGGCGCGCTGGTGCTGCAATGGCCGCTCGGCCTGCTGGCGGACCGCGTCGAAAGTCGCATCATCATGCTGAGCGCCACCGCCTCGGTGGTGCTGTGCACGCTGGCGCTGGGCGGCGTGCTCTGGCTCGCCCTGCCCCATAGCCGGCTCTGGCTGTTCGGGCTGTTCGCGCTGATCGGTGCCGGCAGCATGCCGATCTACACCGTCGCCGTGGCGCATGCCTATTTCCGGCTCGGCCGCGAGCGGGCGCTCGGCCTCTCGGCACAGCTCCTCTTCCTCTGGGCGACGGGCTCGGCCATCGGCCCGCTGGTCTCGACGGCCTTCATGCAGGTCATGGGACCGCAGGGCATGCTGGTCTATCTCGGCGTGCTCTCGGCGGGGGCCGGCGTTTACCTCGCCTTCCGCCTCAGGCTGAAGCCGCCTTCGGCCGACCCCTTCGCCGAGCGCAAGCTGGTCGTGCCCACCATTCCCGACATCTCGCCTGCGGGGCGCAGGAATCTCGCCGAAGGGAAGTAGCCCGCCCTACTTCGCCACGGCGTGGCGGCTGGGCTTGGCCTTGAGTTTCAATTCCTGCAATTCCTCGCGCTCGCGCGGCGTGTTGCGCATGAGCTGGTCCTTGCCGAGCTGGTACTGCACCGGCTGCGCGACATCGACGCCGTACCAGGCGGCAGCGCGCAGCACGAAGGACGGATCGGCCAGATGCGGCCGCCCAAGCGCCACGAGGTCGGCGCGGCCGGCGGCAATGATGGTGTTGACCTGATCGGCCGTAGTGATGTTGCCGACGCACATGGTCGCGACTTCCGCTTCATTCCGGATGCGGTCCGAGAACGGCGTCTGGAACATGCGGCCATAGACCGGGCGCGACTCCCTCGCGGTCTGGCCGGTCGAGACGTCGAGGAGGTCGCAGCCCTCGGCGGCGAAAGCCTCGGCGATGGCGACGGAATCCGCCGCCGAAAGGCCTCCCTCGACCCAATCCGTCGCGGAGATGCGCACCGACATCGGCTTCTCGCGCGGCCAAGCCTCGCGCAGCGCCCGGAAGACTTCCAGCGGGAAACGCAGACGATTCTCGACCGAGCCGCCATAGTCGTCGGTGCGCCTGTTGGTCAGCGGCGAGAGGAAGCTCGCCAGCAGATAGCCATGGGCGCAGTGCAGCTCCAGCATGTCGAAGCCGGCCCGCTCGCCGCGCGCGGCGGCGGAAACGAACTCGGCCTTGACCCGGGCCATGTCGGCGCGCGTCATCTCGCGCGGCACCTGGCTCTCCGGATAGTAGGGCAGCGGCGAGGCCGAGACGATCGGCCAGGCGCCTTCCGGCAAGGGCCGGTCCATGCCCTCCCACATCAGCCTGGTCGCGCCCTTGCGTCCTGCATGGCCGAGCTGGAGGCAGATCTTCGCCGCGGAATAGGCGTGGACGAAGTCGACGATGCGCGTCCAGGCCGCTTCCTGTGCGTCGTTCCAGAGGCCGGCACAGCCGGGGGTAATGCGGGCGTCCGGCGCGACGCAGGTCATTTCGGTGAAGATCAGGCCCGGGCCGCCGATGGCGCGCGAGCCGTAATGCATCAGGTGCCAGTCGCCCGGCAGGCCGTCTTCGGCCGAATACTGGCACATCGGCGAGAGCGTCATGCGGTTCTCGACCCGCATCTCGCGCAGCTTGAAGGGCTGGAAGGCCGGCGGCACCGGCGAGCCGTCCTTGCGCCGCTTCGCGACGTCGCCAA
>JARYGW010000350.1:0-5699 GCA_033792295.1 Allobosea sp. | reverse complement strand
TGCGCAGGCGATCCTGCGCCGCGAGCACCTGGAAATAGGTGCTGGCCACGCTGGAGACGGCGGTGAGCGCCACCACGTCGCGGTCGAAGCGCGTCGCTTCCGCAGCGAAGCGCCCGGCATCGGCCGTCGCGCGATTCTTGCCCCAGAAGTCGAGCTCGTAGCTGGCCGAGAGGCCGAGGCTGAACTGGTTCCCGACGCTTTCGTTGAACGGCCCGCGCTTGGAGCCCAGTGTCCCGGGCCTGAGGCTGCGGGAGCTGTCGGCCGAGCCGCTCAGCGTCGGATAGAGCGCCGCCGACGAGATGCGCGATTGCGCATCGGCCTGCCGGATCCGCGTCATGGCGATGGCGATGTCGAAATTTTCCCCGACCGTCCGCTCGACCAGTTTATTGAGCTCGCTCGAGCGGAACAGGCGAGGCCAGTCCGGCGAAACGGCAGGTGCGGCGCGGCGCTCCCCGGCGGCGAAGCTGCGCGTCACGGCGACGCCGAGATCGGGGCGCTGATCGGCCGGCAGGCAGGCGCCAAGACCGAGGGCGACGGCAGCCGCGGAAGAAAGACGGGAGAGCGAATGTCCGACCGCGCGTCCCGCAAGATCACGCTTATAGCCCGGCCCCATTCCGCTCTTCTCCAGCCTCGATTCAAAAGAACGCGGAACCCGACGCGACAGACGCCGCTTCTAGAGTGAACGGCGGAGGAGAGAAAGTGAATTTCTCTCCATATTTGCAGCCATGGCCTCGCTGGGAGGTTGCCGCTTCGGCGGCGTTCAACTCTCCGGCGAGTCGGACCATCGCGCTGTACTTTGCCGTTGCGATGGGGCGGAAAATAGGCCCTTCTTCCCGAGGGGCCATGCTGCGGCCCGTTTCAGGCGAGGTGATGCGCGATGCGGAGCCAAAGTCGAGGTGCCTCGTCGAGAGTCCGGAGCGGTCGTGCCGGTCTCCGAGCCGGCCGAACCGTCCTTTCCCGCTTCCGGAGTAGCCTGTGAGAAGTCCTTACGAGGTTCTCGGTGTCGCCGCGACGGCGTCCCCAGCCGAGATCCAGAGCGCCTATCGGAAGCTGGCGAAGAAGCTGCATCCAGACCTCAACCCCGGCGACAAGGCGGCGGAGGAGAAGTTCAAGGAGGTCGCCGGTGCCTACGACCTGCTCGGCGACGCCGACAAGCGCAAACGCTTCGACGCCGGCGAGATCGACGCTTCCGGCGCCGAGAAGCCGCCGCCTCAGCAGCACTATTATCGCGACTATGCCGCCGGCAATCACGGCAACCCTTACGCCGACGCGTCCGGCTATGCCGATTTCATGGATGAGGACGATACCTTTGCCGAGTTGCTGCGGCGCAGCCGGCAGGCGCGGGCGAACCGGCGCGGACAGGATCTGCACTATCATCTCGCCGTCGATTTCGTCGATTCGATCACTGGCGCGACCAAGCGGCTGAACCTGCCGGACGGCAGCACGATCGACGTGACGATCCCGCCGGGGCTGGTCGACGGCCAGACGCTGAGGCTCAAGGGCAAGGGTGCACCGGGAATGGGCAAGGGCGGGCCGGGCGATGCCCTGATCGAGGTCGAGGTCCGGCCCGACAGACGCTTCACCCGAGAGGGCGACGACATCACGATCGAGGTTCCGATCTCGCTCACCGAGGCCGTACTCGGCGGAGAGGTTCGCGTGCCGACGCCGACCGGCGATGTCAGCATGAACGTGCCGAAGGGCTCGAACACCGGAACGAAGCTGCGCTTGCGCGGCAAGGGCGCGCCGCGGCGCAGCGGCGGGCAGGGCGACCAGTTCGTCCGGCTCAAGGTGGTGCTGCCCAAATCCCCCGACCCGGAACTCGAGGCTTTCGTGTCGGGCTGGAAGGACAAGGATTACGATCCGCGCGAGGGCCGGACGTCATGACGATGACCAAGCAGGAATTCCTGACCTCGTCGGGACTCAAGGTGAAGGTGCTGGAGTTCTGGCTGGAGCAGCGCTGGCTGGTACCGGAGGAGGCGGCGGGCGAACTGCGGTTCCGCGAGATCGACATTGCGCGCGCCCGTCTCATCCGCCAGCTCAAGGACGATTTCGGCGCCAATGACGCCGGCATCGACGTGATCCTGCATCTCATGGACCAGCTTCACGGCGTGCGCCGGGCGCTGGCGGAGTTGCGCGAGGAGGCGCGGGGGGATCGGGACTAGTGCCGTGAGGATTCGCCGTGATCGAACTGGGGGCAGGCCGAACCGGGGAGAACGGACATGAGTGAAGCGCTGACGGGACAGGGGCGGGGGAATATCGACGGGCTCGTCCTGCGGATGTTGGTCCGCAAGCTCGTCGCGAAGGGCGTGCTGACCCAGGACGATGTCCGGTCGCTCTTGTTCGATGCGGCAAAACGGATGGACGAGGTCGGCAGCGAGCAGACCGATCAGGCGGCCTGGAGCATGGTCAACGAGGATCTGGCGCCAACCTTTCTGGGACGGAACTGATCTCTGCGGAGATGAGGAACTGGTCCGGACGGCCGGCGTTACGGCTCTTGCCGCCGCGGTTGGGGCCGGGCCCGCCCGGAGCCTGATGATCGAAAGCTTGGCGATCGAAGGATTTGGCAGTCGGAAAGTTTCGCAGAGGAGGTGAGACGATGACGGACAAGATCAAGGAGAACATGGAAGTCATCGGTGCGGACGGCGTCCATGTCGGGACCGTCGACTGCGTCGAGGCCGGGCGCATCAAGCTCAAGAAGAGCGATGCCCATGGCCGGCATGAAGGTCACCATCACTACATCGAGCGCGGCTTCGTCGCCGGTGTCGAGGGCGACAAGGTCCGGTTGTCGGCCAATGCCGACGTCGCCGTGACACTGGAAGAGGAACCGTCGGGCAAGCCGATCAGTCTCTGACGCCTCTGGCCGCGGTTGCCGGCCTGGGTGACCGCGGCTCCTTCGTTTCGGGAGGACAGGTTCGATGCAATACGACCTCTACCTGAACGCCAAGAAGCCAGCGATCGGCCTTTATGTCGCCAGCGGTTCGAAGCTGCCGGATTTCGCCGACCCGAAGGAGTGGATCTTCGATGGCACGGCTGCGCAGGACCTGTTGCCACGGAGCGTGATCGAAGGCGTCGCCAGCGCCGGCCACGCATTCCGTGACATGGATTGAGATTCGACGCCGGGCAGGCCACTCTGGACGCGAACGCTATCGAGCGGGTTGTCCATGGATTCAGGTCTGCCATCCATCATCTCGCAGCCGGTCGTGGCGACGCTGACACGCTCGGCGCTGTTCCTCGTCGTGACCATCAACCCCGGCAGCGGGCCGGAGGCGACGGTGCGAGGCCTCTGCGCCGATCTCTCGTCGCTCCTGCGGGCGGTTGGCTTCCGTGACCTTCAGGGCAACCTCTCCTGCGTCATGGCATTCGGCTCGGAAGCCTGGGACCGGCTGTTCGACGGGCCGCGGCCGAAAGAGCTGCATCCGTTCCGGGAGATTCGCGGCGTGCACCATGCCCCTGCGACGCCGGGCGACATCCTGTTCCACATCCGGGCGACCAAACGGATGGACCTGTGCTTCGAGCTGGCCAAGGAGATCATGGCCCGTCTCGATGGCGCGGTGACCACCGTCGACGAGGTTCACGGCTTCAACTATTTCGACGACCGCGATCTGATCGGTTTCGTCGACGGCACCGAGAACCCGGCCGGGCCGGATGCCGTCCGCGCCACCCTGATTGAGGCGGAGGATCCGCCCTTCGCCGGCGGCAGTTATGTCATCGTGCAGAAATACATGCACAACATGCGGGGTTGGGACAGGCTGCCGGTCGAGGAGCAGGAGAACATCATCGGCCGCTACAAGCTCTCCGATATCGAGCAGCCCGAGGCGATCAAGAAGCCCTATGCCCACAATGTCCTGACCAGCATCACCGAAGATGGCGAACCGGTCGACATCCTGCGCGACAACATGCCTTTCGGGCAGGTCGGAACCGGCGAATTCGGCACCTACTTCATCGGTTATTCGCGCACGCCGCGACGGATCGAGCGCATGCTGGAGAACATGTTCGTCGGTTCGCCGCCGGGCAATTACGACCGGCTGCTCGATTTCAGCCGCGCAGTCACCGGCTCGCTGTTCTTCGTGCCGACCGCGACCTTTCTGGATGGCGTGACCGTCGAGAAGGTGGATTCCGAGACCGCTGCGCCAGTCCCGGCCGCGCTCGATCCGGCTCTGGCAGCATCTCCACCCAGATCATCCGGCGACGGTTCGCTCGGCATCGGCTCCCTGAAGGAAGAGGCAGGCCATGAATAATCTGCACCGGGAGCTTGCTCCCATCTCGGATGCCGCCTGGGCGCAGATCGAGGACGAGGCCTCGCGCACGCTGAAGCGCTATCTGGCGGCGCGCCGCGTCGTCGATGTGGTCGGGCCGAAGGGAACGGCCTACGCCGCCGCCGGGACAGGCCATGTGCGGCCGATCGAGGCGCCGGGCGAGGGAATCCGCTCGCTGCTGCGAGAGGCGCAGCCGCTGGTCGAGTTGCGCGTGCCCTTCACGCTGACGCGGCAGGCGATCGACGATGTCGAGCGCGGCTCGGAGGATTCCGACTGGCAGCCGCTGAAGGATGCCGCTTGCAAGATCGCCTTCGCCGAGGACCGCGCGGTGTTCGAGGGCTATGCCGCGGCCGGAATCGGGGGCGTCCGCGCCGGCCGCAGCAATGCCGGGGTGGCCCTGCCGGCCAAGCTCGACGCCTATCCGGAGGCGGTTGCCAGGGCGTTGAGCGAGCTCAAGCTCGCCGGCTGCAACGGGCCCTATGCGCTGGTGCTGGGCGGCGAGGCCTATCGGGCGGTGAGCGGCGGCAGCGATGACGGCTATCCGATTTTCCACCATATCGAGCGCATGGTCGATGGCGGGGTGATCTGGGCGCCGGCGATCCAGGGCGGATTCGTGCTGACCACACGCGGTGGCGACTTCGAGCTCGATCTCGGCCAGGACATCTCTATCGGCTATCTCAGTCACAGCGCGACGACGGTCGAGCTCTATTTCCAGGAGAGCTTCACCTTCCGCATGCTGACCTCCGAGGCTGCCGTCGAGCTCACGGCACCGGGCAAGTAGCGCAGGCGCTCCTGCGCTGCAGAGGCGTTTCGAAAGGAGGCAGGCGGCGAGAAGGGAGGCCGGCGACTACGCGCTCTCGGACCAGTTTCACATCGGCCTCGGCCGCCTGGTTCGCGACGGGCGGGAACAGCGATGCGCGACGATGTGCTCGGAGGCGGTGTGGTGGCGTTGCCACCGGCGCATTGTCAGTGATTATCTGATCGCGCGCGGAGAGAGGGTCTTCAACATCATGGGGCAGGGGCGTCTGGAACCCGCCCATCTGACGGAAGGCGGCGTCATCCGCGACGATGGCAGCGTGATCTATCCCGCTCTGGAGCGGTTCGACTCATGAGCAACAGTGCCGAACACCATGTCATCATCGTCGGCGCCGGCTTCGGCGGACTGGAGGCGGCGCGCAATCTTGCGAGCGCTCCGGTCCGGATCACCATGATCGACCGGCGCAACCACCATCTGTTCCAGCCGCTGCTCTATCAGGTCGCGACCGCCTCGCTGCCGACTTCGGAGATCGCGTGGCCGATCCGCTTCCTGCTGCGCGGCCACAAGAACGTCACAACCCTGCTCGGCACCGTCACTGGCGTCGACCGGCCCGGCAAGCGTGTGCTGCTCGACGGGGAGCCGCCGATCGCCTTCGACACGCTGATCCTCGCGACCGGCGCACGCCA
>JARYGW010000034.1:0-23902 GCA_033792295.1 Allobosea sp. | reverse complement strand
CATCCGTGACGCCGAAGAGGCCGCCGTGCAGCTCGCGCGCGAGCCGCTGTACATCGCAGGTCGGTGGAACGAGGCGTACGGCGAATACGAGCCTGTCGAGAACCTCGAACCTTTCGGCACAATGGAGGAGGCAATCGCGGCCATCGAAGCCAATGAGACGGCGGTGAGCATCCTGGTTGCGCAAGGTCGCACCCGCATCGGACGCTACGACATCTGGGCGGTGATCAAGGCGTTGAACCCCGATGGTGAACACATCGACGACCCGGCCTTCAACTCGCCCTTGAGTCTCGGCATCGCTTGAGATCCACTTGAGAGGCGGCAGAAGCCGCCTCTCACCTTTTCTGTCTCGCCGGCAGCCAGGTCAGCCGGATCGACCGGCTGGCCTGGCTTGTGACAGTCCGGCATTTCCCGCGATGGCAGCCTCATTTGCGCCTCGTGCAAGCCGGGCGCCGGCTTCGTGCGGGCTTTGGTCTTGCTGGAGCGGAGCCAGCTGAGCCTGATCAGGTCGTCCAGGATGCCATGGCGATCCCGAGGCGGACGATGTTGGGCGAGGTCCCTTCGGGACACGGCTCTACTCGCCCCCTGCGGGGGCTCCCGGAGCCCGCGAGCGGTCTCCGCCCTCCGGGTGACGATCCTCTCGCAAGATCGAGGCGGCCGGATCGACCGGCCGCCTCGATGGCGAGGGTTCCCCTCGCGCTCCCGCCGGCATCCGATGGAGGCATGCGGTCCGTCGCAGCGCGAGGTGAGCGAGCGCGAGCTCTGCGGGCTGCGCGAGATCATCGAGCAGATCGAGACGTAGACGGTCGTGGGCTTCTCTGCCTATCGCGTCGTCTATGACGACGAGGCCGTGCCGCTCTGAGCGGCACGGCTCAAAGCCGCTGGCCTGACGTCTTTGGTGTCGGGTCGGCTTTTCGCGGGCAGTCGGTCCTGGTCAACCTGGGGGCTGATTACTTTCGCAGGCGCGCTTGGGTCGCGATCCGGAGGTCGGCCTTGCTCTTTTCGGCCAGCGCCGATGACAGCTCGTCGTAGTCGACCCCATTGCGTTTGAGCGCGCGGCGAGCGTCAGCCTCGCTGAACCCCAGCAGCTCGAACACGCTCATGTCCAACCGGGCCGCGATCCGTTCAATCGTGCGCAGGGTCGGGTTCCCCTTGGCCCGGGCGATCGAATAATAGGTTCCCTTGCCGATACCGAGCTTGCTGATGAACCCGGGTGTGTCGTTGCTCTTCGCTTCCAGCTCCTGCAGGCGCATCGCCAGCATCTCGTTCAAAATGGATTGCTCGCCCTCGCGGGGACGGCGCTGGTTGACCATGGTGATGACCTGACCTCTGGGGCAGGACGAAATTTCCCCGTGCAGCCCCCCACACAGTGTCATCAAACTATTATACTGACCATTAGGTATCAATAGATCGAATTGTAATAGTTCGTTGTGAAGCGACGATCACAGGTTGCGAGTATGGGCTATCTCGCATGAGGGCGCTTCCGGCGAAAGGCCGGACGGGATACCGTGCACCATGGGTTTCGACCGAGGGGACGATCCCTTGCCCGCAAATGCTGATGGCGGGACGTATGATCTGTCGGCTATGCCGGCAGCGCCGGTATCGACTCGTCGCCGGGCGACCAGATCCAGGCCGGAATATTGCTGGACTCGATCAGTGCATCGAGCGCCACGCGATAAGCGGCATCGGCCTCGTTTGGGATGATGAACATCGCCAGGGGCGTCGCCGCTTCTTCGTGCAGCACGACGCTCGCCAACGGCTGGCTCACTGGGAGATTGTAACGCAATCCCTTCAGGAAGCTGATCTTGCGCCGGGTCAAAGCCTCGAGCAGGCCTGCCTCCGCAACGCTTTCGAACGGGATCCAGTTGTCGGTCACCACCATCAGCGCGACGGCTTCGACCGTCGCGACGCCGGCGTTGTCCAGGCCAAAGGTCGCGATCGCGACGAGATGCGTGTCGGTACTCGCATTCCAGAGCGAAAGCTCATCGGCGAACACGACGCTCAGGCGCCGGTGGATATCCGCGTTCAGCATGAAAGGGAATCTCGGCGCATGCTTGATCACCAGACGATGCCCCGAACGGGCAGGGGCAAGCTCTTTCACCTCCCCGACGACGATGAGAAGCGGACGTCCCTTGCCCGCATTCGACGTCGCACGCGCCATGAAGCCGGCGCGGCGCTGCGCGATCTCGGCCTCACGCTCCGAATGGAATATTTCGGGCACGTAGAGGATGTCGTCGAGGGCCTTGCCCTTGCTCGACTTGCCCTCGGCGGCCTCCAGCAGAAATTTCCGGATGACGGCCCAATTGCGCTTGCCGGCCATCCCGGGACGCCAGCGATTGAAGCCCGCCTGATCCCAGAGGTAATGCAGCAGGGCGCGTAGCGTCAGCTTGGTCCCGTCACTGCGGACCTCGCCTTTCTCGGGTGTGGCGCTCGGAGCTGGAAGAGCACGGCCCGCCGACTTCGTCAGGCTGAAGTCGAGCTTGAGCAGCGTGGTCCCGGTCTCCAGATCTTCCCGGATGGCCGAGCCCGCGACCGAGCCCAGCCCCGACAATTCATAGGGTGGCTCGTAGGAGGCGCAAGCCGGGTCGTGCTGCGCGCCCGTGCCCGGCATGCGTTTCAGGATCAGACGGCCGCCAACCCGCGAGATGTAGAGCGGCAGCCCCGGATCGCGGCACAGGCACAGGGGCCTGACCTGCCGCGACTGAGCTTCCGCCAGCCTCGTCTGGAAATCCGCGCTGTCCGCCGCGATGACCTCGCCGTCGATTGCGATCTGTCTCATCTAGCAGGCATCACCCCGCCTCCCTGGCGACTGCGGCCCGGCGATCATGCACCGGGGGGATCGGGCAGGCGACCGAGTTTCTCGAGGAACTCACGCACGGCCTGGTCGATCAGACGCAGCGGCTGGACCTGGCGTTCAGCTGCGATCTGCCGGATCGCCAGATCGATCGGACGCGGCAGACGCAGCGCCAGCGGCCGAGACGACAGCCGATCGCCAAAGCCCTCGAATGGATCGCGCTGTCGGGCCGGCATCGTCCGCCGGGCCGGTCCAACCGTGTGCTCGGCAGCCCCCTCGCGCGTCGTGGGAGAGGGCGTGACCGGCCGCAGCGGCTCTGCGCCATAGTCGGGGGTGACCACCATCGGGCGCGGCCCCGTGGTCTCGACCATCGCCTTGCGCGGCAGGGCCAGGCGCGGCTTCGTCTCGGTCACGTCGCCTCCTCCTGACTGGCGGCAAGAAGCTCCCGCACGACCTGGTCGGCATTGTAGCGCGCTTTGCGCACGGCCTCGTCCTTGTCGTTCATCTGATAGAGCGTGCCATGGCCGTTCGTCATGGTCCGGTAGGTGACCCGGCGATAGAGCGCATTCTGGCAGAGTTTGATGCCCTCGCCGTCGAAGTACCCCAGCACCTCGCGGATCGGCACGGTGTTGCGATCGAGGCTGTCATATTCGTTGATCACGACGCGGTAGGGCGGTTCGGCAACCCCCAGCTCGGCCGCGCGCTTCTTCATGAATCCGATGGTTCGGACGATCTGCGAGGCGTCGAACATCGAGACTTTGCAGGGCAGGATCACGAGGTCGGCCCGAAAGGCGGTCTCCGTGATCCGTGTGTCGGCAAAGCCCGGCGTATCGACGATGATCGCATCGCGCTCGTCGAGTTCGGCCAAGCGGTGCAGCACGGCGGCTTCGGTCGTGGCATGGACGATCTCGATCCCCGAAGGATCGTGGCCGCGCGCTTTCGAGGATGCGTGCCACTGATAGGCCGAACCCTGCGGGTCTGCGTCGATCAGACCGATCGCGTAGCCCTGCTGTGCCAGTTCGCCGGCGAGCAGGATCGACATCGTCGTCTTGCCGCTGCCGCCCTTGGGCGTCGCCACCGCGAATATGCTCGCCATGATAGGGCCCTCGATCGCTCGCGAGATGGAATGCGCTGCCGATGAGCTGACGCATTGGCGCGGTCATTAGTCCGTATATTGACCGACTGTGTCAAGGCGCCACTGCCGTGATCCGCCACTGCCAAAGTGCCAGATGAATGCAATCCGTCTTTGCGTGGATGCTTCGGCCACGGCGTACGGCAGTCACGGAACGCGGCGGTGCGAGCGTCCCGGAATCAGACAGCGATGGAAGTCGGTAGCAGCGCTCTTGTGGAATGCCATTATCAACAAGTGCGACGCCGCGCGAGTGCCATATCCGTGAGATGTGTCAGTGACGGAGGATCGCAGTGGGGTTGCCCGCTTCTGAGAGATTAAGTGGGTGCATGACACTGCTACCGTGGCAGTCACGGCATCATGATCTCATGGACCGATGCGGCTCGCGATTGAGCGAGTGGCGAAGTGCGGCTTCGCCGAGCGTGTGCATGGCACGAGTATTGGACTACGTTAATTCGGTATCGCCACAGGTGCGAATGTCGTCGGCCTCCTACGATGTCGTCGCTGCTCCAAAGCAGATTCTCGACCTCGACATTCACATTGCCCGAGCCGGGAGCGGGGCGGCGAGGGGGGTGGAAAGGAGGTCGCCAAACCATTGGTCAGTATTCTGACTATTGCTTGACAAGATATCGGTTTGTGGGCCAAACCAGGGGGGGGCGGCTGCGGGACGCAGCCGGTGCGCTGAAGCGCTGTCGACCGGGAAGGGGAGGAGATGGCCCGTTTTGCTGCTGCGACGAAACGTAAGCCCAGGCTCCGGACGGAGCTGTCCGAGGCGGATGAGGGGCGCCTGCAGGAGGCTGTGGCGCTATTCGGTTTGCCGAAGGCGGAGGTCGTGCGGCGTCTGATCCGGGCCTCCGTTCTGGCCGGGCCGGCGCTTTCGGCAGAGAATATGGAGGCCGTCGTGGCTCTGGCGGCTGAAGTCCGGCAGGCTGGTCGCACACTGGCGCAGATGCTCAGGATGATGCGGCAGGGAAGGGGGGCCGAGCTCGCGGCGGCCGAGCAGGTCTGGAGCGAGCTCCACGGCGCGATCACCGCCATCGATGAAGAGTTGACCGAGATGACGGTGGCGTACGGCGCGCGGCTCAGAGGGCTTGCGCGACTGTCCGCTGTCGAGCCGGTGAGAACTGAGGGCACCGCATCGTGAGCGGGAGCGCCGTGATCGAACGTTGGACGGAAACGTTTCGCGGAGCTCGCGAGATTGTTGCCCGTGGGCAGGCGCAGCGCCGACAGTCGGCCCTGATGCCGAGGCAGGCGAGCGATCGCGGCCAGGATTTTGGCCGGACGCCGGCATCAGCGATGATCGGTGCTCACACCACCCTGCACGGCGTCACGATCACCGGAGGGCGCGATGCCGAGCGTGCGCGTCGCCTCGACAGTGTCCGGCCGAAGGGTGGCAATAGCGGATCATCGGCCCGGCAAGCGCGGCCGGCCCGGATCGACGGCGACGTGCTCGGCCGGGCGCGTCGCCTGGCGGCCGGGTATCAGCCCGCGGTCGTGAAGGTGATCTCCTACGCCCATGGGACAGCGCGCGCGACCGCGACCGGGCAATACGTTCAGCGCGAGGACGTGGCGCTCGAAACCCATGATGGGCGCATTCTGGCCGATCGCGAAGCGGTGGCCGATGAGATCAAGGAGTGGTCCAAGACCTTCGAGACCCGGAAGGAGAGCCAGGATGTGGTCTCGATCAGGCTGCGGCTGCATGGTGTGCGCGACACGCCGGCGGGACGAGAGACCTATGAGGCGGCGATCACCTCGGGCTTCGCCGGTCACCGGCATGCTGTTCGGCTCGAGCCGACATCCGAGGGCGAATTGGACGCGCGGCTGGTGGTCGTCATGGCGGGCGCCGCCAGGGAACGCTTCAGGCTTCGCGACGAGCAGATCGGCAGCGAGCAAGAGGGTTTCGTCCAGAAGCGTCTCGACGCCCGATCGGAGGCGGCCATCAAGGCCCGGATCGAAGCGGCGATCGGTCATCCTCAACATGCGATGAGCATTGAACCGGGCGCGTCGCGACATGGGCGCGATGGCGTTGCCTATCAACTCAGGCAGCACCTCTCCCGATACGGCGAACTCGTCGACGAGCGGGGAAAGTCGATCTCGGATGCATCGGGCGCACGCGAGACCGCGCGGGATTGGGGGCCGTCCCTGCGCTCGCAAGCGCCGCGCGATACGATGCATCTGATGATCTCGGCCAAGGCCGGGACAGATGTCACAGCGTTGACGAACGCGGCGCGCGAGTTCCTGCATGACCGATTCGCCGACCACAAGTTCATGTTCGGCATCCATACCGACAAGGCGGCGGCAGGGCATATTCACGTCCACGCCGTCATCACGGTGAAGAACGAGGCCGGCCAGAAGATCCATCCGAACAAGGATGATTTTCTGACCTGGCGCGAGGTTTATGCCGAACATGCCCGCGCCCAGGGCCTCAAGATCGTCGCGACCTCGGCGATGGAGCGCGCCTCGTCGCAGAGCTATGGTGCCAAGGACAAGGCGATCGTCGAGGTGGCCGAGCGACCGCGCCCGGCACGGGAGGCGCGTGATCGCGCCTATGCTGGTGATTCCGGGAATCATGGGCTCATCGAGAAGGCTCGCCAGCGCATTGCGGTGGCGCGGGAGAACCCGGTCAAGATACCGCTCCGCGAGGCGGATCGGCAGGCGGTCTGTGAGGGTCTGAAGGCATGGTCGGCGGTATTGAAGGAGGACTTGCTGAGCGTCATCGCGTCGGAAATGGTCCAGCGCCTGACGATGGCGCAGATGCTGGGCGGCGTCATCCAAGCCATCGAGAAACGCATGCAGCATTGGTTGAGCAAGGAGGACAAGCCTGTGGCGATCACATCAGAGCAGATGGCGAAGGATCTCCGCGCGATGAACGACGCGGTGTCGCGCACCACCGATCTTCTGGACGGGGCGACACGGGAGCAGTTCCGTGAGACATCGGCTCGCTACCTTGAGACGCTGGCGATGCGGGTGGATCTTCAGCGGATGCAGGAGCGAGGGGTTCAGGAGCTGTCGCGCGCCGATATCGAACGATTGGCCGGCGCTTCTGCCGATCGGTTGATTGAGCGCGCCGAGGCGGTCAGGCTGAAGGAGGAGCGCGAGGCTGCGGACGCGCAGCGGCTCTCCGATCGCGCGATCGAGGTCGAACGCCGCCAGGAGGGACGGACGGGCCTGAATCCGCAATCGGAGCGCGATCTGGTCTCGGAGCGCGCCATCGTTGCCGGCACGCAGCAAGCGGCCGCAAGGGAGGCGCGGGAGGCCGCAGCGGCTGTTGAAGCAGCTCGGGCCCTCGCCGAGGCTCCTGGCCAGCCTCTGCCGGGCGCTCTGATCCAGACTGATGCTCTGGCGAAGTTGAAGGCTGAGCAGGAAAAGCTACTGCGTGAGGTCGATGCAGACCGTGCAGTGTCAGAAGGCGTCAAAGGGCAACGGATCAAGTAGCGTGCTTGGGAAGAGCGCGGATTTGCACGATCGCTGCTGCTGGAGTTGGACTCGATGATCGTTTAGGCTCCGCAGCAACGAGCGCCGCCTGAAATCGCCGCGACCAGCTGTCTGCAACTGGACGTTCAATATCTTTCAATTGGTCGGCGTCTGAGTTACGATTGGTCGAGATGACCACCGTGCCCTTATCGCATGTTCACATCACGCGGCGCGCCGAGGCGCGGGTTGCCATCGCTATCGAGGACACGCGCGTCGTTCTCATCGTCGGACCAAGGCAGGCAGGAAAAACAACCCTTGTCCGCCGGTTCGTGACCGAGGCCAGGCCCTATATAACCTTGGACGATGCACAAACGCTGAATGCCGCCCGGGCCGATCCGGTGGGGTTCGTTCGCTCGCTCCCATCTGCCATTATCGACGAAGTGCAGCGCGCGCCAGCGCTGATGCTTGCGATCAAGGAGACGGTCGATCGCGACACGTCGCCCGGCCGCTATCTTCTGACGGGCTCCGCGAACGTCATGGCGTTGCCGAGCATCGGTGACTCGCTTGCCGGTCGTATCGAGATCATACAGCTCCTGCCGCTGTCGCAGGCCGAGTTGACCGGCAGTTCGGGCAGCTTCCTCGATCGCATGTTTGCTGGCGATCAGCCCGTCGCGGGCCCAGCGCCGGCTTACGGCAAGGCGCTCATCGATCGTGTCCTGGCCGGCGGTTATCCCGAGCCGCTTCGACGGAGCGCCGCACGGCAGAGGATATGGTTTCGAGACTATCTCAAGCTGGTGCTCGATCGCGATGTCCGGGACACCGCGGATATCGAGCAACTCGGAAAACTGCCGACTCTGGTGGCGATGCTGGCCGAGCATTCGGGCCAGCTCGTCAATCTCCAAACATTGTCGATGCCACTCGAACTATCGCGGCCGACGATCCAGAAATACGTCACTATCCTGGAGCGCCTTTTTCTGCTGCAGACGATCCGACCCTGGTACTCGAACCGCCTGTCTCGCCTGATCAAGACACCTAAGCTGCATTTTCTCGACAGCGGACTGTTGAGCGCGCTGCGAGACGCCAATGCGGAGGCGTTCCAGCTCGATCGGACAGCTTTCGGTCCTTTGCTCGAGACGTTCGTAACGTCGGAAATCCTGAAGCTTTTATCGTGGAGCGATCGATCGATCCGGCTTTCGCATTTCCGGACCAAGGATTTCGACGAGGTGGATCTCGTACTTGAGGACAATCTTGGGCGGATCGTCGGGATCGAGGTCAAGGCTTCGGCAACCTTGCGATCGAAGGATTTTTCCGGCCTCGTGAAACTTCAGAGCGCGGCCGGTGACAAGTTCATCCGCGGGCTGGTTCTCCACGACCATGACCGGGTCACGCCGCACAGCGAAAAAATCCAGGGGGCGCCGGTATCCGTGCTCTGGGAGATGTGACTCGCATAAGGAAGATTATGGAACTTGCCGGCAGTTTGGAGGACGTTGCATGCCGCCGCCGGGTTCCACGAGGGTGTTCCCATCGATCCGGAACGCGCGTGCCGACATCCTCGCTCCATGCGCGCGGCGTTCCGCACCAATCTACCAATACCAGCGTCGGAGCATCGAGCATGCCCGCAAGAACAAGATCGTCTGGCGACGATGAGGTCGGCCAATCATGGCCCTATTTTCCCCGCGAGTAGAACCAGCTAGCGAACATGAGCGCGACGGCAATCGCCATAGCCGTCGTGCCGACGATCGTGGCCTCATATCGCCAACTTGGCGCGAACAAATTAGCGAAAAAACTGAGGATGGCGCCGGCAGCCGTCAGCCCGACTTCGAAGTTGAGCACGAGCGCGTTCTCTCCGCGGCGCGCCTCCTCGAGACGGGCTATGAAATTGGCCTTCAAATCTCGCTTCGCTTGACTTGTCATGCTCAGCCTCCTTTCGAACACTGTGTGAAACGTTATGCGCCACCCCTGCTTGAGTTCAAGTGGTCGATCTTGCTTCATCCTCGCCAAACCAATGCTGCAGTCCTTTGAGCGTACTGGCAGCTTGAGCGACTGAATTCTCCAACGCGGGTGTTTCGCCAAGAGTCCGGACCATGTCCGTAAACGCTGCATCCTGCTCGGCCCCAACCGACGCGATGATCGTCCGCAGGTCACAATTTTCATCCACCGGCACCGGCGGCGGACCCAGGCTTAGATTACGGCGTGATCGTTCCGTTGAACGAGATTCGGGTGGCTGAACTCCCGAGGGTGGTATGGGTGCAGTCCCACTACCACCTGTAGATGCCACCTTTGATCGCGGTGGCTTTGGAGCTTTCGAGACTAACATTCGCTTCTCGCCCTGAGGATCTGATGAGGTCTGGGAAGGCTGCGATGCTTCGCCAAACTGGGACGCAACCACCGGCTGCATCGCCCCACCGAGGTCCTCGTCCCGCCACTCACGCAAGTGCGGCAGTGCTGGTGGGAATCCTTTTGCAGCCTCGTAAAGCCGCCGATAGGGCTTGTCCCGATAGTGGCGAATCTTGACGAGCTCGAATGACGGTGAGTTCTTCACCATCAGGACCGAAAGCCGCGCCGACATCTCGCGCAGCTCGAGCGGGCTGCGCAGCGGCCGCGCCGTGTAATGCGGTGCCCAGACGCGCGGCGCGAAGATTCCCTGCCCCGGCCGCATCACCGGCGTCTTGTAAACCTGCGTCGTTTCGCCGAGCATCTCCGAGACAAATTCCGAGGTCTCCAGATCGTTGATCTGAATGAAGAGCTTGATCTGTGAACCCGAGACGGTCGTGATGCGCCGACTCTTGCCATAGAGCTCGTCGAGCTGGGCAATGTCCTGCATGACGATTGCCATGCGGAAGCCATAGCCGGCGCTGATCGTGATCTTCGAGATCAGGGAATCCATCCGCCCGACATGGTAGAATTCGTCGAGCATGAGCAGGACCTGGTGCGGCTCGTCCGGACCCGGGATCTTTTCCATGAGAAGATCGTGGATTTGCTGAAACAGGATGCGGATCAGCGGCCGGAAGATCGAGAGCTCAGCGATGGTGCAGCCGATGAAGATCGTCATCGGTCGGCGCCGCAATTCTCGGACATCGAAATCCGACGTCTCGGTCGCGGCCGAGATCAGCCCGTTGTTCCACAGGCTCATCGCCATGTTCACGTTGAAGACGGCGCTGTTGCGGGTCTCCGGCTCCAGGGCGATGTACTGATTGAAGCTGTCGATGACCCAGGTCGGGAGGTGCTCGCTTTCAGTCTTCACGATGGCGCGCAGAACAGTCGAGATGTCCTTCCCCGTCGTCGTCATGCGCGCAACGGTGCGCATATGCTGCGCGCTCGCCGTCAGCGGTGAGGCGAGCACATAGCCGATCAGGGCGGAGAGCAGCAGGCGCCCTGCCCCGGCCCAGGTATCGTCAGCCTTTTCCGGGATAACGAAGCTCGCGACGACAAGGCAGTCCGTCGCCATCCGCTGATCGCGCCGCACAAAATCGAGCGGATTATAGCGATGGGTGTCGGGCGAGCCCGGCGAGAACATGAAAACCTTATTCCCCATGGCCGTGCGATGGCTTGCCAAAGCCGCGAAATTCTCCCGCTTCGGATCGAAGAAAACCGCCGATCCCTTCCACATGTATCCGTTGGGCAGGACAAAGCCGGTGCCCTTTCCGGATCGTGACGGCCCGACCACGAGGATATGCGCCGGCTCGTCGGAACGGATCGTGACGCCGCCCATCGTGCCAAGAATGATGCCCTGCTTTCCGGTCAGGCCCTGCTTCGCGGCTTCGAGCAATGTCCCAAAACGAGCGGCGCCAAAAGGCATCTGGCGGCGGTTGACATAACCGAAGAGCCAGCCGCCCAGTCCGAGCGCTATAACGCCGCCAGCGGCGATCCCGGCACGGATCAGCGCCTCGGCCTGCGTGGCCGGGAAGTTCAGCCGCGCTTGAAAATGATTCCAGGCGATCAGGACGAAACCAGGCGAACGATCGGCGTTCTGCATCCGAAACAGCGCCCAGCGGTCGGCTCCTTCGCTCGGGAACTTTGTTGGCGCCCAGCGCCAAGCGACGACGAGTTCGTAGGCCAGGCTCCAGAGCAGGAAGAATGCGAGGAGCGCGAAAGCAACGATGCCCGCTCTATAGAGATGGACGCGCAGCACGGCCGCCTCCTCGCCGCTTGGGCCTCGCCTGCCATTCAGCCATCCGCGAAAAATAAATCGCCGAGGTGCCGCGCCAGCCACCGATCTTGGTCTGCTGGATGACGATCGGCAGCACGGACTGGATGTAGGCGACGATTTCGTCCCGCCTCAAACCCAGCCCCGCCTGCATCACCATCAGCGCGAGCTGCTCGAAGGCACCTTGCGGGCTATCGGCATGGACGGTGCTGATCGAACCGGGATGGCCGGTATTGATTGCGCGCAGGAACGGATAGGCTTCGGGTCCGCGGATCTCGCCGAGGAAAATACGATCGGGCCGCAGTCGCATCGAGGCCTGCAGCAATGTCTCGACCGTGACCCGGGCCTCGCCCTGGTCGCCCTTGGACGCGACGAGCGCCAGGTGGTTGGACTGGATCGGCCGGACCTCGCGCGTATCCTCGATGGTGATGATCCGTTCGTCGACCGGGACCTCTTTCAGGATCGCATTCAGGAAGGTGGTCTTGCCCGAGGAGGTGCCCCCTGCGAGCAGAATCGAATAGCGGCTCACGACGGCGAGCCGGATGAAATCCTCGATCCTGCCGGCATCGAGATGGGCGCAGAGCTCACGGTCGACCTCAGAGAATTCGTTGGCCTTCGCGATCTTCACCCGGTCGAACGAGCCGAGCTTGCGGTAATCACCAAGCTTCATCTCCTTGATCACCTGCTTGCGGATGGCGAATGCTCCGCCGCCCGTCGTTGCCGGTGGCAGGACGCCCTGGAACCGCTCGCCTGTTGCCAGCGCAGCCGAGAGCAACGGATGCTCCTCATTGACGCTCTGGCCCGAATGGCCGGCGACGCGCTCATTGAGATGGCGGATTGCGGCAGTGGTCAGTTCGGGAAGGTCGTGGCGCTCCATCGCGGCTTGCCCGAAGCGCTCGACGAAGATCTCGCCCGGACCGTTGGCGCAGATCTCGACGACCTGATCGTCATCGAGCCAGGGCCGCAATGGCGTGAGCGCTCTATCGAGAAAGACCGGTCGCTGCAGGCTGATTGCGCTCACGCCGAAGCTCCCTCAGTGCTTCCTTGACCGGGTCGGGATAGAGAGCGGAGAAATCGAGATCGCGCCGCACGAACACCGTGATCCGGGTGCCCTGGTCGAGATGGATCGTGGGCGGGATATTGATCGAGTTCTTCAGCGCCTCCTGGGCGATGTTGGTCAGGGTTTGCGAGACGTTCTGGGCCGCGATCTGGCGCGCCTGCAGCACCTGGTTGGTGCCGTTTGCCCCGATCTGCGTGGTTGTGGTGACGCCCGTCACAGGATCCGTCGTCGTGATCGTCGAGCCATCGCGATTGGTATCGGACTGGCCGTAGCCGCTGAGGAACTGCGACACACCGCCGACGAGGCTCAACACGACTGCCGCACCGAACCGCTCGAGATAGTGGTTGTCGACATAGCCGGTGTTGCCGGCGCGGCCGAGCTCGTCTGCGCCGTTGGAGCCGAGCTGCACGGAGACGCCGTCCGAGCGGAGCAGACGGGTCCAGACGACAAAGACGCGGGTCTGGCCCTGTGCCAGTCCTGACCTGTATTCACCGACGAGCCGGCTGCCAGCCGGGATCAGGACACGGCGACCATCGAACGACCAGACATTCTCCGCGGTCACTGCGCGCACCATGCCAGGGAGGTCACTCTGAACGGCGGTCTCCAGCACGCCGCGAATGGTCGTCCCCTGCGCGATCAGGGCATCGATCCGGTCATTTTTCGTCGCCTTCGCAATTTCGACGCCAGCGCTGGCGACCGACGCGAGAAAGCGCCGGTTGGGGTCGGTTTCCTGATCGCCACTCGCGCGTCCCGCATTGCCGTCACTTGCTGGACCGGAGGCCGTATTCCCACTTGAATCCGTGATGACCTGCGGGGCGCGCAGGCGTTCCCATCTGCGGCGTTCCTCCTCGAGTCGCTGGCGCTCAAGCTCCGCGAGGCGGCGGGCCTCGTCGTCATTAGCGATCGCAGGCGGGGGAAGGAACTCGGGCGCCGGTGGTGCCGGCAGCGCCTGAGGCGGGGCGATCGGCGGCGGCGGAACCGTGGGTTCCGGTGTCTCTGGCGTCGGCGGGATCACGATCGTGCCCTGCTCCGTTCGAGGCTGCGGCGTCTCGAGCGACGGGGCTGGGAATTGCGTCGTCCGGAACTCCTCAGTATCCGGTGACGTCATGTTCCTCGGCCCCTGCCGGAGCGAGGAGGAAATCATCCAAGCGGCCAGCAGCAGCGCGCCGACCGGGATACCGATCTTGAGCAGATTGCCGACCGCGGTCGGAGACCGGGCCACGGCGGTCGCCGCTGCAGCCTCCAGTTCCAGCGAGCGATAGTCTTCCGGTCTCGGCATCTCCCCTCCCCTTCAGCGTCTGGCCTGACCGACGCGTTGCGGTACGAAGGGCTCTAGCCCGGTCGGCTCGCGAAGGTTGCTGGTCCGGCGGTTGAAGAGGCAGGTCGACTCCTGGCCGTTGCGCAGAGTCCATTGTGCGGCGACCTTGTCGACGACGACGAAAGGGCCCTCGGTGCGATGGTTGACCAGGGCCTCGTTGCGTTCGCCATCGACGCTGTAGATCGCCGGCGTCTCGCCCTCGAACCGGAACCAGGTCTTCGTGCCGTCGTCGAAAACGGCGAGCGGCTTGTTCGCCGACGACCCCTTGTAGGCATAGTCGTTGTTGGCGTTTGCGATGTTGAGATCCTTGAGGTTGGGATTTGCGGCGCGCTCCCGTGCTGCCGCGAGCAGGCGCGCATCGGCCTCGTCGTCGGGAAAGCGGAACCGCACCGTGTAGAGCTGGCCCTTCGGGGGGCGCTCGTTCGACCGTAGCACGAAGGAATAGACCCGCTTGTCGGTGACGATGTTGAGGTTCGATTGGGCGTTCTTCTCGACCGGTTTCAGGAAGATGATGTTTCCCTTACGGTTGGGCTCGACCTTCCAGGCGATCGAGTCGCCGATCGCAAGCGTCTCGATCTTCTCGCTGTCCTGGAAGACGATCATGGTCGAGGTGCCATAGGTCGCATCGATCGCCGTGACGTTGTCGCGGTTGTAGACGATATCGCGGATGCGGGGATCGGTTCGGCCGGGCGCCGGCACCGCCTCGGACCAGGCAGGCACAAGCGATGCTGCGAGCCAGACCGCCGCCAGGAGGCTTCGGGAGATCAGACGCGAACCCCTCATGATCGCGGCGATCCGACCGTTCCGGGCGACGGCGCGGTTTCCTGATCGCGGCGATATTCGAGCACCTGGAAGCCAAGGGGATTGTCGAAGCGATATTCGTTGCGCATCGGCGATGCCGTGTAGCGGAATCGCAGCAGCGAGACCCAGTTGCGCGTCGTGATCGAGGTGGCCGACTTCTCCTCCGTCGAAAAGCGCACCAAGGCCGTCCGATTGTTGGGGAACGTCACCGACTTGATCGCGACCGAGATCACGGTGCTCGCGCCGAGCAGCCGGACCGGATTCTGGGGATTGGCCGGGGAATAGATTTCAGTGAGCTCGCGTGCTGCGTCCGCGGTCGCCAGCAGCTGGGCCAGGTCAAAATTATCCTTCAGGGCCTTTGGGTCATAGGTCTCGCGCGCCTTCACATATCGCACGACATTGAAGGTGGTGACGGCCTCGTCCTGGCTCAGTGGGCCTTCCGCCATGGGCCGCTTGACCTCGACGAAGCCGGTCGTCTTGTCGACCACGACCATATAGGGCTCGTAGGTCTTGAGCGGCACCAGTAGCGCCAGCGTCCCGAGCGAGGCGAGCGCGACGACCGTCATGATCGCAGCGACGATCCAGGCGATCGCGCGGGAATTACGGTTGCGGCGCGCGAGATCCTGCTCCCAGGTGAGGCCATCCGCGAAATAGCGCCGATCGAGGGCTGGTTGTTCGGGCGGTGCCGCGGCATCGCTCATCCGTTCGCCCTCGTGTTCGGTCGGGCGTTGCCCTCGGGATTGCTGATCTGGGCAGCCAGGCGCTGGAACTCAGGCGATTGCGCCCATTGGTTCGCGCGCAGTCCGACACGGGCGCGCTGGCGGGCCGCGAGTTCCTCGCGGCGTGATAGCGAGGCGGGGTTGAGCGGGTTGCGAACCGCGGCACCCCTCGCATAGGCCGCACGCGCGGCGCGATAGCCTGTGGCATTGGCATAGAAGGCGCCGATCCGGGTCGCTCCTATCGGGAAACCGCCGGCGATCGCAGCCGCGACATTGTTGATCTGGGCAAGCAGCAAAATGCCGATGATGGCGAGAAGCACGACGGGCCCAATCGTCGCCCAGGTCGCGTTGCGCGAGGCGGCGACGCCGTTCAAGGCGTCGATGGATTGCTGGATCAGCGAGACGTAGAAGGCCAGAAAGGCGTAGACCAGCACCTGCACCACGAAATACTGCGCGAGCGCGCTCATCCAGCCGCTGAAAAATCGGCTCGTGACCCCGAACAGCAGCAGCAGGATGAAGACCGGCGCCAGCGCGAGCAGCAGCCACATGAACATTTTCGAGAGAACGATCAGGAAGAGCGCGAAGCCGATCAGGATCGCCATCGCCACGTAGAAGACGGCGGCGAAGATGTACGGCCCCCAATTGGTGATGCCGGCATTCTGCAGGAAGGCCTCGGTGGCATTGTTCGTGGTGTTCCACATATTCTGCAGCGCGTTCTGAACGCCGTTTACCGAGGTGAGGTTGGCGGACAGCCCCGTGCTGTTGGCGGACGTCATCGCGCTGAGCAAAGCATTGCCGATCGCGGATGGGCCATCGTTTATCAGCCGATAAGCAAGGGCCTGGAAGTCGCTCCAGCTCGTTGCCATGGCGTAGATCAGGAAGGCGCGAAACAGCCGAAACGCATGGTCGGCCGGACCGCCACTTGCGGTGCCCTGCCAGATGCCGACGCCCCATAGGATGACATAGAGCGTCAGAAGGAGGCCTGCGACGCTGGTCGTCCCGCCCTGCGTCGCGGCATTCGACAGGGCCTGATAGGCGGTCGAAACGTAGTTCTGGCCGATCTGATCGACCTGCGACAGCAGGGTTGTGATCGAGAAATTGCCCATGCCACAGACTCAAATCGGCCGCATTGGACCGCATGGGTCGTTCGCGGCAAAGGGTTCCGGCAGGGAGGATCCCGCCGTGTAGGCCAGCGGCTGACCGCCCTCGTCCGGGCCGCACGGCGCCTTCAAGGGCTTGTAGGCGCAGCCCGAGAGAGCGAGGCCCAGCACGATCGTGCCCAGGATGATGAGCCGATGCCGCCTCACGGCGAACCATCCTTCGGAGGTGAGAACGTCATGGCACGCGAAGCCGCCTCGGCATCGGTCTGCGGTGGGACCTGCACGGCCGGCTGCTGCGGCGTGACGATCCGACCAATGATGAGCAGACCGGCCAGGGCGATGGCCGCCAGGCTCGAGGCCACGACGAAGGAGAAGACCGCTCGACGCCGGAACATGCGGCTTCTCCTGCTCATCGCTGCGAAAAGACCATCGCGCGGGCGGCAGCCGATTCCGATGCGATCCGGTCGAGATTTTGCTGGTTCGCGGCGGCGGCTGCGTTGTTCACCACGCCGGTGAGCTCGTTGATGGTCTGTCCGGTCTGGATCTGAATCTGCGTGTTCTGATCGACGCTGCCCTTCAGATCCTTGGCCTGACCGATCTGCTGGCCGCCCTGGACGAAGGCGCTTGAGCGCGTCTGGATCGCGCCCTGGGTTGAGTCGATCAGGCCGGAGAGGGTCGCTGCGACATTGACTGCGTTGGAATAGGCCTTGTCCGAAGGGTGGGATTGGCCGCCGGTCAGGCCGGTGATCGTCTTGACCAATTGCAAGCCATTGATCAGGCCCGAGACGATATTCTGCGAGGTCGATCCCATTCCAGCGAAGGACAGCGCCCCGCCGGAAATCACCGTGCCGAGCGAGGGGGCCTTTGCCATCGAGAATCCGCCCCCGAGTGCCATCTGGGCGAGGCTGCCTTGAGCATCCGATGACCGATTGCCAGTGACCGCTTCCAGCGTCTTCTTGGTGTGCTGAAGGATGTCGCGATCGGCCTGCAGGATCTGCTGGGTATTGGTCGCGATCTCCTGGGCCTTGGCGAGGTTCGCATTGTCGATGACGGGCACGCCCTGGGCATGGCTCAGGTTCGTGCCGAGCGTCACGATGCCCGCAAGAACGACGATCCGCATGGCAGACTCCTACCGGTTAGAGGAAGCGGCGGCTTCGAGTGCCGCCGCGACGTCGGTCGTCGAGAGTGACGAGCCCACAGATCCTGTTGCGCTCAGAGCTACGGAACCGGCTGCGGCGCCCGTAGCGTTCTGTTGTTGCATCTGCGTGAGGTAGAACAGGACATTTTCGCTGCTATCGATAATGCGCGCGCTGGCGCAGGCGGGATCTGGCGTCGTTCCGAGCGGTGTCGTCGAGCAGGTCGAGGCGCTGCGGCAGGGATCCGCTATGGTGCCGTTGCCGATCATGCCTTGAGGGCAGGTCGAGCCATCTGACCCGGGGCCGCCGCCCATCCTCAAGCCACTGGCGCCGCGGCTGCGGTCGCTGGTGCGTGCCAAATTCAGCGCATTGATCGCCGTGACCCAGAGGTTTGTGGCATTGGTTGCACCCGTCCAGGCAAGGCCGTTCTGGATACGCGCCGCGCTATTCATGTCGAGTGCGGCCATGACGGTCGTGGCCGTCCCGACCTCCTGGCCGGCGCTGCGAAAGGCGCTTTGGGCGCTCTCAAGGCTGGTCCGACTGGCCTCCAGCCCACCAACGACGTCACCCGTAGTCTTGAAATGGTTCTGGCTCGCCAATGTCGAGCCCTTGGCGTCGGCGGCCGGTGTCGCCGGCATCGTCGGCGAATAGGCCTGGATCGTCTTCGCTCCCGAGCCCGCCTGCGCCTTGGTCGCTGGATCCTTGACCTCGGCCTTCTTGCCCGTGGTGACGGCGCATTTGACGCCATCGTTGGCGCTTTTGCGCTGGGTCGTGATCGGTACGAGCTTGATGGTCGTGCCCGAGGTGGCGGCTTTCTGATCGAGCTGCCTGGCGTCATTGGTGGGAATCGCGGCGAAAGCCGGCGCGAAGGCCAACAGACTGCCGACGATGAGGAATGGTCGAAGCACCCAGTTCATACGTCGCCCCTTCCCATGAAAACCGGCAGCCAGTCGGCAGGATCGTCACCGAGGCGGGCTCGCAGTGCCGTGAGTTCTGCAACGGTCTCGGTTCGGCCCGACAGCACCTTGATCAGGTCGGGCATGCCCGCGAGGTTCAGTTTCGCGATGACGCTGTCGCGGCCATGCTTGATCAGGAAAGAGCGGCTTTCCGGAACCGTGTTGCGGATCCAAGCGACCTCCCGGTCGGTGAGACGGAAGGCCTGGGCATAGCTCTCGTCGTCGGCTTTCGGATTCGGGAAGAAGATGTTGGTCGCGGTCTGCTCGATCAGCGTGTTGGCGGATCTGGAGCGGACGATATCGGCGGCCGATTGCGTGCCGAAGCCAATGATGCCGTTCTGCTTGCGGATTGTCTTGAGCTTGTCCTTGATGAAGAAGGCGAAGACCTCGTCGTCGAGAAGCCGCCAGCCCTCATCAAGGAAGATCATCACCGGATCGCCGCCGAGCAATTCCTCGGTGCGGTGAAAGATGTACATCAGCGCGGCCGTTCGGATGACTGGGTCGTCGAGCACCCGGGTCATGTCGAAGCCGAAGATCGATGACAGCGAGAACTGATCTTCCTCATTGTTGAAGAGCCAGCCGCGTTGATCCGACCGCATCCAGCTCTCCAGCCGTGCCAGCAGATCCCCTTCCCCTGCCCTGATGCGGCCGCGCAGCAGCGTCGAGAAGGCCTGCAGCGTCCGGCCCTCCGGTCCCGCTGCCAGCGCCGAGCCGATCGCGTTGCGGATCACCTGTTCTTCCGACGCGCTCAACAATCCACCACTGGTCGGCCGGAGCATGAAGGCGAAGAGCTGGAACAGGAATTCCCGGTTCGGCGCCGTGTCCGGCAGGGACAAGGGATTGAAACCGGTCGGCTCCCCTGGCGTCAGTACCTCGTACTGTCCGCCAAGCGCACGGATGAAGATCTCGGCGCCGCGGTCCTTGTCGACGAAAAGCAGCTTTGGCCGCGGCTCGATGCGCTGGGATTGCGCCGAAATGAACGACAGGAACACCGTCTTGCCGGAGCCCGAGGGCCCGACGACGGTGAAATTGCCGAGGTCGCGGATATGGTGGTTGTAGTAGTAGGCAGTCTGTGAGGTCGTCTCGAAAACCGAGATCGCCGGTCCCCAGTGATTGCCGCTCGGCCGGCCGCTCGGATAGTTGTGCAGCGAGACGAAGCCCGCGAAATTCTTCGACGAGATGATCGACTTCCGCGCGATATAGGAGAAGTTTCCCGGCAGCTGGGCCCAGAAGGCGGGCTCGCAGTTGAGGTCCTCGCGGGTCCAGATCACCGAGCGATCGGTCAGGGCCGCACCAACGGCGGTGACCGTCGCGCCGACCTCGGCCATGTCGCGCCCGAGGCACATCACGGTCATATGGTGCTCGCCATAGATCGCCTCGGAGGCGAGCAACTCGTCGCGGGCATCGTCGAGCTGTTCGGCGACGATCGAGCCGGCTTCGTCGGACATGTCGACCTGGCGCGAGACCCGATCGATCTGCTTGGCGGCTTCTGGCCGATCGACGATCGCGAAGCTCTGTGTCGCGATGAACTCGTGGGGAACGCGCAGCAGGTTGTCGAAGGAGCCGGGCCCTGTCTGGGCAGGGTATTCGCGGATCGAGATCATCGCCCCGAACCGCGTATCGCCAGCGGAGGCGCCACGAATTTCGACGGCATTTCGGCCAAAGAAGATGCGTTTCTGCGCAAGAGCGTCCGCGAGTGCCATCCTCGGCAGATGCATCGGGCGCGGCAGGCCACCGTTGACGAGCTGGACGAGAAACTCCAACGGCTCCGAGTACCAGACCCCATCGCGCGATATGACGCTGAGAGGGCGGGCGCCGTAGACCGTGAGTGTCTCCCGGACGGCTGTCGCCGCATCGCGCAACTCGCTGAGCGCGGTCTGCATCGCCACGGATTCCCCGCCAGCCTCCCTTCGGCCGATCAAGCGTGACAGCGAACTCTCGAAGGTCCCGGCCTGGCCCTGGAGTGGCCGGCGCACAATCGTGAGGTAAAGCTCGTTGACGAACATCCGCCGCGTCGAGAGCGCAGCCTGGTAACGCTCGTCGATCTCCCGGCAGAGCGCATTGTCGAAGGTTGACGGGATCGAAGGCTCGACCTCGCGGCGGATGATGTGGCTGACGAGCGCAAAGCGCGAATTGGCGAGCGTGCGCACGACGTCGTTGCGCGCCAGCAGCCGCGAATTGACGGCGCTCATATCGGCAGTCTCGAAGGAATAACCCTCGAGCTTCAGGATCGTCAGGACCAGCCCGTCGCGCGTCCTGATGACTGTGTCGTCGACATGGCGGGTAAAGGGGATGTGCGAGGCGACAGGTCGCTCCCGTCGCGAGACCGCGCCATAGGTTAGTTCGTCGAGAAGGGCGCGCGCGATCATGATCGCCCTCAGACGCGATAGCTGTCGGCGCCCCAGAAGGCGCGAGAGCGCGGCGGGCAGCGCGACGATTTGACGAAGAGGATCTCGAAGATCCGATCGTCGCGCAGCGTCAGCACATAGCCGAAGAGATGCAGCGGGATCGCGACGAGCAGCATCAAGAGGTTGTGCGAGACCAGAAAGCACACTGACGAGGCGACGCTGTCAAACGGCGCGCAATGTTGCCCCCCGATCGGCGTCCAATATTGACCCCTTGATGAGCTGTGGCGGTCAGGAGGCGGCGCGGCGGAGCTGGTTTGGGTTGCGCAGCCGCGCCGGCTCCGGGTCGTCGGCGCGGTGATCGCTCAGAGCCTGTTCTTGAAGCGCCAGCTCTCGTTGCCGGTCTCGACGATGTCGCAGTGATGGGTCAGCCGGTCGAGGAGTGCGGTGGTCATCTTGGCGTCGCCGAAGACGGATGGCCATTCGCCGAAGGCGAGGTTGGTGGTGACGATGACGGAGCTCTGTTCGTAGAGCCTGCTGATCAGGTGGAACAGCAACTGGCCGCCGGACTGGGCGAAGGGCAGATAGCCGAGTTCGTCGAGGACGATGAAGTCCATGCGCGATAGATAGTCGGCCATGCGACCCTGCCGGCCGGCGCGGGCCTCGGCCTCGAGCTTGTTGACGAGATCGACGACGTTGAAGAAGCGCCCCCGCGCGCCGGCACGGATGCAAGCTCGGGCGATGGCGATGGCGAGATGGGTTTTGCCGGTCCCGGTGCCACCGACGAGGACGACATTGCGCTGATGGGCGATGAAGTTGCCGCCTGCGAGGTCGTGGACGAGCGTCTCGTTGAGCGGCGTGCCGTCGAAGACGAAGTCGCCGACATCCTTGGCGAGGGGCAGCTTGGCGATGGTGATCTGGTACTTGATCGAGCGCGCCTGCTTCTCGGCGATCTCCGCCGATAGCAGATCGCCGACGATGCGCTGGGGTTCGTGCTGGCGCTTCACCGCCGTGGTGATGATCTCGTCGAAGGCGGCCTTCATGCCATAGAGCTTGAGCTCGCCCATGGTGGCGAGAATCTCCGAGCGTTCCATCACACGGCTCTCCTGAGGCTGTCGTATCGGGCGCAATCAGCGGCGGGCTCATGACGCAGGCGCAGCGCATCGGGCGTCATGATGGTGATCGCAGCAGCCGGCTCCCGGCGTCGGGCCAGGATGTTGAGGATGACGTCGGCCGAATGCACGCCCTGCTTCAGCGCCTCGGCGCAGGCGGCTTCGACCGCCGGTAAGCCGTCGCTCAGCACAGTGGTCAGGATATCGACCATCTGCCGGTCACCATCCTGCGCGGCCGCCAGCTTCCGGCGTACCCGATCCAGCGAAGCCGGAAGAACCCAGTCCTTGAAGGGCGCGCCATTGCGCAGGGCGCCCGGCTTGCGGGCCAACACCGGCACATAGTGCCAGGGATCGAAGGTCGTCTGATCGCGGCCGTAGGAACGGGCGTGCTCGCCGACGATGCGGCCGTCCTGACGCAGCTCGATCCGATCGGCATAGGCGCGGATCTCGACGGGCCGGCCGATCGCGCTCGCCGCAACCGAGTACTTGTTGTTGTCGAAGCGGACCAGGCAGGTCTTCGACACCGAGGCGGGCAGTGAATGGAAGCCATCGAACCGACCGGCGTAAGGCACGAGGCTCGGGCGCTCGGCTTCGAACATCTCCCAGATCGTCCGGTCACGTTGCTCCGGATGGCGGTGGGCCTTTGCGTAGCGAAGCACCTGGTCCAGCAGCCAGGCGTTCAGCTCGTCGTAGTTCTTGACCCGCAGACGCGGAGCGAAGAAGCGTTCGCGTACGAGCCCGACCTGGTTCTCGACCTGGCCCTTCTCCCAGCCCGAGGCTGGCGTGCAGGCGACGGGATCGACCAGATAGTGGCTGCACATCTGCATGAAGCGCCGGTTATAGGCGCGTTCCTTGCCGACAAAGATGGTCTCCACCGCCGTCTTCATGTTGTCGTAGATGCCGCGCGTGCAGGCGCCCTTGAAGAAGGCGAAGCCCCGGTCGTGGGCGTCGAAGACCATCTCCTGGCTTTCGCGTGGATAGGCTCGCACGAACAGCATGCGCGAATGGCAGAGCCGCAGATGGGCGACCTTCACCTTGGTCGTCACGCCGTTGATGACGACGATCTCGTGGCTCCAGTCGAACTGATAGGCCTCGCCGGGCGCGAAGCTCAGAGGAACATAGGCATCGGCGGTGACGGCGGACTGCTCGCGGCGCCAACCTCGCGCATAGCGGCGGACGGCATCATAGCTGCCCTCGTAACCCCGGCCCCGCAACTCCTCGAAGATCCGGATCAGCGTCAGACGCTCACGAGCCGGCTTGCCCTCGTTGGCCATCAGCAGCCGGTCCAGATCCGGACGCCAGGGCCCGATCTTCGGCTGCGGCTGAACCTTCCGCTCGTACTCGAACGACGTCGCGCCCGAGCGCAGCACCTTGCGCACCGTGTTCCGCGAGACGTGAAGCTCGCGGACAATCTCCTTGATCGTCTTCCCCCGGATCGAAAACTCGCGCCGGATCCGCGCAATCGTATCCACGCCCTTCATCCCCCGCCCGCCCGTCTGAAACCAGAACGGGCAGTCTCACCGAAACCGGCTCAAGGGGGGGGTCAAAGTTGGACGCCGATCCCCCGCCTCAAGGGGTCAAACTTGCACGCCGAAACACATTCCACCGCAATGTCGCGGACACATGGGTCGAGCTGCAGGCTGGCGCCACAGCGCAACTGACACTCACGACCTCACTCTACGGCAACGCGGGGGTAAAGCTCGGCCTCGACGGGAAAAGCCAAGCCTACGAAGGACGCCTGGGGATCAGGGTTAACTGGTGACGCAGCTACCGAACATCATCGCCCACAGCAGAAAATTTCTCACGGTGCTGGGGGGACTTGTCTTGATTGCACAGACTGCCAGCGCTCAAAATTCTCAGGTGCCGACCGCACC
>JARYGW010000349.1:0-5733 GCA_033792295.1 Allobosea sp. | reverse complement strand
TGCGCCCGGCCTCGACCGAGAAAGAGACCTTGTTCACGGCCTGCAGTTGCGCCGGCGGCTGGAACAGGCCGCGCTTGACCGGATAGATCTGGGTAAGCTCGCGCGCTTCGATGACGGGATTGCTCATCGCGTCGCCTCCGTCGCCGGACGAATGGCGCCGCGGGCGCGTTCCGCATCCCGGTTCGGATCGCCGAGCGGATAATGGCAGCGCACACGCCCGTCTTTCCAGGAACGGAGTTCCGGCTGGACGTTGCGGGAGTGATCAGTCGCATAAGCGCAGCGCGGGCTGAACAGGCAGCCTTTCGGCCGGTCGTTCAGGCCAGGCACCATGCCGGGGATGGTGGCGAGCCGGGTCGCATCCTCGCTGCGCTCCGGCAAGGCGGCCAGCAGCGCGGCAGAGTAAGGGTGCTGCGGATCGGCGAAGAGCGCGTCGACCTTGCGCTCCTCCATGATCTGCCCGGCATACATCACCATGATGCGCTGCGCGGTTTCGGCGACGACGCCCATATTGTGGGTGATCAGCACGAGCGCCATGTTGCGCTCACGCTGCAGCGTCATCAGCAATTCGAGGATCTGCGCCTGGATGGTGACGTCGAGCGCGGTCGTCGGCTCGTCGGCGATCAGCAGGCGCGGATTGCAGGCGATCGCCATCGCGATCATCACGCGCTGGTTCATACCGCCCGAGAGCTGATGGGGATAGGCCTTGAGGCGGCTTTCCGGCGCCGGGATGCCGACCTGCTCCAACAACTCGATCGCCCGGCGCTTGGCGGCCTTGCCGTCCATGCGCTCATGCTTGCGCAGTGTCTCGGCGAGCTGGAAGCCGATGGTGAAGCACGGATTCAGGCTCGTGCTCGGCTCCTGGAAGATCATCGCCACATCCTTGCCGGTGAGCTGACGGCGCTCGCGGGCGGACATGGTGAGAAGATCGCGACCGTCGAAGCGCAGCTTGTCGGCACGGACGCGGCCGGGATAGCCGACGAGGCCCATCAGCGCGAGCATGGTGACGCTCTTGCCGGAGCCGGATTCGCCGACCACACCGAGCACCTCGCCCTCGTCCAGGGTGAGGTCGATACGGTCGACGGCGCGCAAGGTTCCCTGCGAGGTGGGGAACTCGACGCTGAGGTTTTCGATCTCGAGCAAGGGCATGGGATCAGCGCTTCAGTTTGGGGTCGAGCGCATCGCGCAGACCATCGCCCAGCAGGTTGAAGGCGAGCACGGTGATGAGGATGGCGAGGCCCGGGAAGGTGACGACCCACCAGGCGCGCAGCACGAACTCGCGCGCATCGGCCAGCATCGTGCCCCATTCGGGTGTCGGCGGCTGGGCGCCGAGGCCGAGGAAGCCGAGCGCGGCCGCGTCGAGGATCGCGGTGGAGACGCCGAGCGTCGCCTGCACGATGAGCGGAGCGGCGCAGTTCGGCAGGATCTCGGAGAACATCAGGCGCACGGTCTGTGCGCCGCTGACCTTGGCGGCGATGACGTAGTCTTTGCTCGTCTCCGCAATGACGGCGGCCCGGGTGATGCGCACATAATGCGGCAGCACGACGATGGCGACGGCGAGCATCGCATTCATCAGGCCGGGCCCGAGGATCGCGACGATGACGATGGCGAGCAGCAGGCTCGGCATCGTCATCAGGATGTCCATCAGCCGCATGATCGCGATATCCGCGATGCCCTTGAAATAGCCGGCGATCAGGCCGAGCACGACGCCGACGGCGATCGCGATGGCGACCACCGCGATACCGATGACGAGCGAAAGACGGGCGCCGAAAAACAAGCGCGAAAGGATGTCGCGGCCGATCGCATCGGTGCCGAGCGGATAGGAGAGCGAGCCGCCTTCCTGCCAGAACGGCGGCTTCAGGAAGACCGCATTATTGGTCATGTCGGGATCATGCGGCGCGATCAGCGGTGCAAAGAGCGCGCAAAGCAGCACCAGCACGATGACGACGAGGCCGGCGACCGCCCCGCGGTTAGCACTGAAATAGGTCCAGAACTCGCGGGCCGGATGAGGTGGGGTGCCGCTCGGGGCGGCAGCAGCAGGGGCTTCGAGGGTTTCGGCGCTCATGGGCGAAGGCTCCGGTGGGCGCAAATCACGATGTGGCGACGGTTCATCGGGCGTGCCTGATGCGTGGGTTGATCAGGCCGTAGAGCAGGTCGACCAGGAGGTTGACGCTCATCACGACTATGCCGAGCAGCAGCGTGCCGCCCTGAAGGACGGGATAGTCGCGCCGGCTGATCGCCTCGATCAGCCATTTGCCGACGCCTGGCCAGGAGAAGATCGTCTCGGTCAGGATCGCGCCGGTGAAGAGCGTGCCGACCTGCAGGCCGATGACGGTGACGACCGGGATCAGCGCATTGCGCAGCGCATGCAGGGCCACAACCCGGATCGGGGCCATGCCCTTGGCCCGCGCCGTGCGGATATAGTCCTCGCCCAGCACCTCCAGCATCGCCGAGCGCGTCATGCGGGCGATGACCGCGAGCGGCACGGTACCGAGCACGATCGCCGGCAGGACGAGATGCGACAGCGCCGACCAGAAGGCGTCGATATCGCCGGCGAGCAGGCTGTCGATCGTCAGGAAACCGGTGACAGGCTCGATGAAATACTGCACCGCGATACGGCCCGAGACCGGCGTGATGCCGAGCTGGACCGAGAACAGCAGGATCAGCAGCAGACCCCACCAGAAGATCGGCATCGAATAGCCGGTGAGAGAAATCCCCATCACGCCATGGTCGAAGATCGAGTTTCGCTTCACCGCCGCGATGATACCGGCCGGCAACCCGATGATGAGCGCGATCAGGATGGCGCAAAGCGCGAGCTCGATAGTGGCCGGGAAGAGCTGGCCGAATTCGGAGAGCACGTTCTCGCGGGTCACGATCGACTTGCCGAGGTCGCCCTGCAGCACCCGTTCGATATAGACCCCGTACTGGGTGAGCAGCGGCTTGTCGAAGCCATATTCCTTGACGAGCTGGGCATGACGGGCGGGGTCGATGCCGCGCTCGCCCGCCATGGTCTCGATCGGGTCGCCGGGGACCAGCCTCACAAGGAAGAAGGCAAGCAGGGTGATGCCGATAAAGGTCGGTATCACGAGGCTGACCCGAGTCAGGATGAAGCGGAGCATGGTTCTCCCAGTCTTATCAGCCGGACGTGTCGTCGCGCGCGGCGTTTTGTCTTGTCGATTTATTCAAAAGCGAAATCCGGCGCAGCGCAAACACCAGATTGCACCAAAGATCAAGAAGGTCTTGGAGAAGAATCTCCGCCGATCTTCATAACGGCCGGTATGCTGCGAGGATCGAAACGTAAGACTCGCGAAGTTCCTAACGCAATAACGCAACAATATGACCTGGACTTATGCCGGCGCGGCAATGTTCGCGACGCCGGCACCCATGGTGACCTCTTTCACCGCAACGCAGTGCGGAACGTCACTTGACGATCGAAACGCCGTAGAACGGTTGTCCGCCGAAGAAGTGAATCTTGTAGTCCTTCACTTCCTTGCGCACCGGCGTGAAAGCCTGGGCATTGGCGAAGAGCAGGCCCGCCACATCCTGGTGGAACAGCTCCTGGAAGCGCTTGTAGAGCTTCGCCCGTTCGGCCTGGTCGGTGATCGTGCTCGCCTTGGCGAGCGCGTCCGAGGCCTCCTGGTTGCACCAGCCGGCGCGGTTGGCGCCGGTCTTCACACCCTCGCAGGTCCAGCCCGAAAGCAGGATCTGGCTCGGGTCTGGATAGTCCCAGGTATAGCCGAACATGCCGACCTGATGCTCGCCGGCCCGGCCGCGCTTGAGGTACTCGCCCCATTCGAAAGTCTGGATCGTCGCCTTGACGCCGATCTTCGCCCAGTCGGCCTGGATCAGCTCGGCGGCACGCCGGCCGTTCGGCATATAGGCGCGGACCACGGGAATGGCCCAAAGTGTCGTCTCGAAGCCGTCCGGCAGGCCGGCTTCCTTGAGCAGCGCCTTGGCCTTTTCGGGATCGTAGGGGCGCGGCTTCAAGGTTTCGTCATGCGACCACAAGGCCGGCGGAACGGCCGCTGCCGCCGCCTTGCCGGTGCCCTGATAGACCGCATCGATGATCGCCGGAATGTTGGTGGCGTAGGCCAGCGCCTCGCGCACACGCTTGTCGTCGAAGGGCTTCTTGCGCTCATTGAAGGCAAGGAAGCTCTGGTCGGCGATGCTGCCCTGCAGAACGGTGAGGTTGGAATCCGCCTTCATCGCCGACAAGTCGCCGGGATTGGGGTAGCGCGCGATCTGGCATTCGCCGGAGCGGACCTTGGCGAAGCGCACGGCGGCGTCCGGCGTGATGACGAAGATCAAGTCGTTGACCAGCGCCATGCGGTCCTTGTTGCCGACGGCCTTGGTCCAGTGATCCGGCACCGCCTTGAAACGGACCATCGCATCCTTCTGGTAGGCGACGAGCGAGAACGGGCCCGTCCCGATCGGCGCCAAGTCGACTTGCTCGGGCGTGCCGGCCTTGCTCATCGCGGCGGCATATTCGGCCGAAAGGATCGACATCGGCTCGACCGAGAGCGCGCTGAGCAACGGCGAATTCGGCTTTTTCAAAGTGAGCTTGACCGTGTAGTCATCGACCTTCTCGACCGAGGCGAGGCTCGGCTTCACGATCTCGTCGAAGAACTGATAGTTGCCGTTGCTGACCTTGTTGTAGGGATTGGCGGGGTCGAGCATCCGGCCGAACGAGAACACCACGTCATCGGCATTGAAGTCACGCGTGGGCGTGAAGGCCTTGCTGGCGTGCCATTTCACGCCCTTGCGCAGCTTGAAGGTATAGCTCAGCCCATCATCCGAGATCGTCCAGGATTCGGCGAGGCTGGGGATGATCTGCGAGCCGCCGCGCTCCGTCGCCGTCAGCCGCTCATAGATCTGCGCCGCCACATCATAGGCGGTATTCTGGCTGCTGAACTGAGGGTTGAGGAAGTCGGGACTCGCCTCGGTGCAGACGACCAGCGCCTGAGCGCTGGCGATGGTGGGCAGCAGGAACGGGCTCAGGCCCAGCATCAGAGCGAGCGTGCGAGCGTGAACGGACATGGGCGATCTCACTGGCAGACAGGGAGACGGATCGGGCGCGGGGCGTCATGCCCCTTCGTCTCCGGCTCCAGAAAGACGCGGCCCGTCGAGGCCGCGCCCAGAGGCAAGCAATGGTCGCGCCAGGATCAGCGCGACCGTGCTTCAGCTCACTTCTCGATGTCGACACCGTAGAAGGTGTGACGGCCGAAGGGCGAGAGCTTGAAGTCCTTCACTTCCTTGCGGACCGGCTTGAGCTGGATCGCATGGGCAATCGTGAACCAGGGCGACTGCTCCTTGAAGATCACCTGCGCCTGCCGATAGAGCTTCTCGCGCTCGGCCTGGTCAGTGATCGACTTCGCCTTCACGACCAGATCATCGAAGGGCTTGTAGCAGAACTTGGCGACGTTGCCGCCATTGTTCTGGGCCGCGTCGCAGCCGAGCAGCGTGTGCAGGAAGTTGTCCGGATCGCCATTGTCGCCGGTCCAGCCGAACATGCCGGTCTGATGCTCGCCCGCCTGCAGGCGCTTGCGGTACTCGCCCCACTCATAGGTCTTGATCTCGGCCTTGACACCGACCTTGGCGAGGTCGGCCTGCATCAGCTCGGCGATGCGCTTGGCGGTGGGGTTGTAGGGGCGCTGCACCGGCATGGCCCAGAGATCGATCTCCATCCCGTTCGGGTAGCCCGCCTCGGCGAGCTCCTTCTTGGCCGCCTCCGGATCA
>JARYGW010000348.1:0-5777 GCA_033792295.1 Allobosea sp. | reverse complement strand
GGCAGAGACGAAGTTCACCTTCACGTCGGGGTGAACCTTGAGGAACGGCTCGACCACCGCCTTGGTGTAGTTGTCCTGGAAGATGCCCGTATAGGTCATCAGCGTGACCGACCCCGAGAGGGTCTGCGCCCGCAGGATTGCGGGCGCAGCGATCGTGGCGAGGCCGGACTGGATGACGAGGCGGCGGGTCAACATCGGAAACCTCCAGCTATGGCGCCGCCTCGGGCGGCGGGCTCTCAGGACGACTGGGACTGCCGGCTCAGGCCGGGACCTTGTCGGCGAAATGCGCGACGAAGCGGGAGACGATATCGCCGAGCTTCTCGGCCAGCTTCGCGCCGGTCTCGGGCGAGCACAGCTTCGGATCGCCCTTGCCGACGCCCTGATGATAGACCTCGTCGTATTCGTGCGGCACCCCGACCTCGGCGCCCTCGAAGCTCGCCGTGCCGAGCCCGGTGAAAGGCAGGTCGAGCACCGGGTCGCGCTTCAGCGGCTTGCCGGCCGGCACGAGGTCCGTGCGCATCAGCTCGGGGAAGAGATGCAGGCCGAGGCTGGTCAGCGGATCGGCGCCGTGGCCGGACACCTTGGCCGAGGTTTCCGCGCCGACGATGCCGGGCAGGAGCCCGTAGGCGATGCGCCAGAGATAGAGGCTCGGCAGCACGATGCGCTCGCGCAGATAGAGCTCGCGCGCCACTTCGGCGATCGGCCCGACATTGCCGCCATGGCCGTTGATGACGACGAGCCGCGTCAGGCCGTTGCGATGCAGCGAGTCGACCATCTCGGCGATGACCTGGGTCAGCGTCGCCTGCGAGATGGCGATGCCGCCGACCATCGGCCCGAACCAGTCGGCGCCGCCAAAGGGCAGGACCGGAGCGACGAGCGTGCGGACACCGGCCTTGCTGGCCCGGATCGCGGCAAGCTCGGCGATCTTCTCCGCGAGCAGGTAATCGCCCATGGGCGCATGCGGCCCCTGGTCCTCATGGCTGCCCATCGGCAACAGGATCACCGGGTTGGATTTGAGCAGCTCGCGCGCTTCGCCACCGGTGATGGTGCCCATATGGACGAGAGGTTCGGTCTTGGCAGCCATGGTCGTTTCCTTTCGATCGATTCCGGTGTCGTCACCGTTCCGCGGTGCGCGGGTCGAGAATGTCCCGAAGCGCATCGCAGAGCAGATTCATGGCGAGGATGGTGAGGGTGAGGACGGCACAGGGCCAGAGCAGCAGCAACGGCGCCTGCTCCATGGTCGAGCGCGCACCGCGGATCATCAGCCCCCAGGACGGAGCCGGCGGCACGACGCCGAGGCCGAGAAAAGACAGGCCGCTCTCGATCACCACCGCCGCAGCAACGGCGAGCGAGAACTGCACGAGCAGCGGCCCAGCGATGTTCGGCAGCACCGTCCGGAACAGGAGGTAGCCCGGCCTCGCGCCGAGCGCGCGGGTCGCCTCGACATAGTCGCGCCCCTTGACGGCCAGCACCTCGGCATAGGTCACGCGGGCAAAGCCCGGCAGGTAGAGCACCGACAGCACCAGGATCAGCGTCGCCGCTCCGGGGCCGAGCAGCGTCACCACCAGCAGCGCCAGCAGCACCGGCGGGAAGCACATGATGATCTCGACGCTGCGCACGGTCAGGAAGGCGCCCCAGCTCCTCGCCCAGCCGCCGATCAGCCCGAGCGTGACACCGACGAGGCCGGCCACCAGCGCCGAGGCGAAGGCGACGGAGAGACTGGTGCGCGCGCCCCAGACCAGCCGGGAGAGCACGTCACGCCCGAACTCGTCGCGGCCGAGCCAGGAGCCGGCCATCGGACCGGCAAGCCGGTGAGCGACATCCTGCCGGACCGGATCGGGCAGCGGCAGCAGCGGCGCGCCGATGGCGACGAGCAGGATTGCCGCGACCACGCCGCCGGGCACGAGAAGGCGTTTGATACCGCGCCGCCTCATGCGTGCTGCACCCGTGGGTCGATCGCCGCATGCAGCAGCTCGACGAGGAGATTGATCAGCAGGAACAGTACCGAAATCGTCAGGATGATGCCGACCACCATCGGATAGTCGCGCCCCTCGACGGCGCGCAGCAGCGGCGTCGACAGCCCCGGCCAGTTGAAGACGTATTCGACGAGCACCGTGCCGCCAAGCAGCGTGCCCATCTGCAGACCGAGCAGGGTGACGACGGGGTTAAGGGCATTGCGCAGCACGTGCACCGTCAGCACGCGCCGTGGCGACAACCCCTTGGCGCGGGCAGTACGGACATAATCATGCGCAAGCGCATCGAGCGTCGCGGCCCGCGTCATCCGGAACAGCACGGCGGCGAGCCCCTTGGCGATGGCGATCGCCGGCAGAGCGAGAAGCTTCAGATGCTGGCCGGGATCCTGCGCAAAGGGAACATAGCCGCCCGCCGGCATCAGCCTGAGCGTCTGCGCCAGCAGCAGCACCAGCAGCGTGCCGACGACGAAGACCGGGACGGCCAGCAGCAGCGCCGTGATCCAGGAGGCGACGCGGTCGAAGGCGCCGCCGCGACAGAGCGCGGCATAGACGCCGGCCGGTACGCCGATCGCGACCGCGATCACTGTCCCCGCCAGGATGAGCTCCAGCGTGCGCGGCAATCTCAGCGCGATCTCCTGAACCACCGGATAGTCGTCGACGAGCGAGGTGCCGAGGTCGCCCCGCGCCAGCCCGGCGAGGAAATGGCCGTACTGGGCCAGCAGAGGCTGATCGAGCCCGAGCTTCTCGCGCAGTTCCGCCACCGAGGCCGGATCGGGCACCGTACCGGCCGTCGAGAGCAGAAGCTCGGCCGGGTCTCCCGGCACCATGTGCAGCGCCAGAAAGACGATCGTCGCCACGACCCAGGCCATCGCCAGGGTCAACAGCAGACGGCGACCAATCCAGCCCGCACTCATCCGAAATAGGTCTCTTCGAGCTGGTTGCCGGAAGAGGTGGACAAAGCTCCGGGCAGGTTGGTGAAGCCCTTCACGCCCTTATCCATGCCGTAGCCCTGCTCGCGCCAGGCGAGGCCGACGAGCGGCACCTCCTCCAGCGCGGCCCGCTGCATCTCCTTGTAGATCTCGACGCGCTTGGCCTGGTCGAACTCCGCCCGGCCGGCGGCGAGCGCAGCGATCGTGCGCGGCGCATCGACCTTGAAGGAGCGGCCGTGCGCAGGCGACAGCGAGGTGTCGAGGACGACCGTCAGACCGTCCGGATCGTTGGTGTCCGAGGCCACGCCATGGATCGCCATATCGTATTGCCCGCGCGAGCCGCGGCTGACGCGCGTCGACCAGTCGGGGAGCTGGAGCTCGGCCTGAATTCCGATCGCGGCAAGATATTGCTGGACGATCTCGGCAGTATCCTTGTGCATGCCGAACTGCGCCGTGGCGAGCAGCGTCGTCTGGAAGCCGTTGGCGAAGCCGGCCTCGGCCAGCAGGGCCTTGGCGCGGGCGGGGTCGTAGTTCCAGCCATGCGCGAGTTTGTCGTCGTACCAAGGCGTGCCCTCGACGATCGGCACCCCTTCGAGCGGCTTGCCGCGCCCGAAGAAGGCGACCTTGACGATATCCTCCCGCTTCACCGCATGGGCAACGGCACGACGCACGCGCGGATCGTTGAAAGGCGGCTTCGTGCCGTTGAACAGCACGTCCATGAAGGGGCCCATCTGCGCGTCGAGCTTCAGCCGGGGATCGGCCTCGACGGTGGCCATCGACTGCCAGGGGACGTACTCGATCATGTCGACATCGCCCGAGATGAGCGCGGCATTGCGCAGGTTCTCGTCGGCGTAGACGATGAACTTGATGCCCTTCGCCTTCGGGATACCCGGCTTATAGAACTTGTCGAAGGCGGCGAGCTCGAGCGAGGTGCCGCGCTCCTGCCCGACGAGACGGAACGGCCCGGCGCCGATCGGCTCGTTGGGGGGCGACTTCCGCGAGATGATGAAGGTGTTGTAGTTGGCAAACCAGCTCGGCAGCGTCGCCTGCGGCCCCTTGGTGACGAGGCGCACCGTCTGCGGGTCCGGAATCTCGACCCGCTGGACCTCCTGAAACTGCGTCCGCATATAGGCGGTCGACTTTTCGCCGGCGATCTGTTCGATCGACCACTTCACGTCATCGGCCGTGACCGGCTCGCCATTGTGGAAGACGCAGCCCTTCCGCAGCTTGAAGACCCAGGCGCCATCCGCGTCGCGCGACCAGGATTCGGCCAGTTCGCCGCGCAGCTCGCCCTTCGGATCGTAGGAGACGAGGCTGCGGTGGATCAGCATCTTCACCGTGCCGGCGGAAGCACCGGTCGAGACCCAAGGCTGCAGATTCGGCGGGAAGGCGGACAGCCCGTAGCGGATGATACCGGCGGAGCGCTGGGCAAAGGCAGGGCGTGACAGGAAGGGAGAGCCGAGGAGCGGAGCTGTGAGGCCAGCACCAAGGAGAGAACGGCGAGAAACGGTCATCGGCTGATCCTCTGCGGCGGGGGCTCGGTGGCTCGCTGGGTTATCCCAGAGCGCTTCCCGAGATCGACGGGAACGGCGGCGGGGCGCGACGAGCCCGGGCAATCCTCGTGCCAACGCTGCCGAGGCAGCGGATCGACCCGGCCATCTGGCCCGGCTGCCGCTCCTGCGGTGTCGATCGGAATAGCGCGGTCATAGGGTTCCCCGGCGAAGCTTCGGCAGTTGCTCGCGAACGAGCCTCGCTCTTGATACGCCATGTATACGTGGCGGATTTTTTGCTGTCTACTATCGACGTGCCCTGTGAAGAACCGATAAGGGGCGATGTTGATGACGATCGACGAACGAGAAGAAATCGCCGCCTCGCGCAGCAAGCCGACGCGTGAACGGGTCTATCTCTATGTGCGCGAGCAGATTCTGCGCGGGCGCTTTCCTGGCGGTTCGTTCGTCGAGGAGGAGGAAATATCCTCCGCACTCGGTGTTTCGCGGACGCCAGTCCGCGAAGCCTTTCATCGCCTCGAGGCCGAGCGCTTCATCGACCTGCTGCCGCGCCGCGGCGCCCTTGTCCGGCAGGTCAACGCCCAGGAACTGCTCGATCTGTACGAAGCCCGGCGCATGATCGAGGGACATGCCATCAGCCGCATCTGCAAGGAGGAGATCCCCCTCCCGGCCAGCATGCCGACGATCCTCGACGAGCTCGAGCGATTGCCGCAGGGCGACTATTTCAATCGAGTCGAGCTGAACCGACAGTTCCATTTCGTCATGGTCGCCGCCGTCGGCAATGTGGTGCTCTCGGAACTCTACCAATCGCTTGGCGCGCGCCAGCAGCGCGTCGCGATGACCGCGATCCACACCGACCCGACACGGATCGCGCGCATCAGCAGGGAGCACCATGCGCTGATCGCGGCGCTCACCGAATGGGACGAGGAAAAGGCCCTCGCCATCCTGGAACAGCACCTGCGCCCCATCGTCGGCGTGGTCTCGCGCCTGCCGGATTGAAGCCGAAGCGTTCGGCGCAACGCCGCCGGATCGCAAAAGGGCTGCCTGCCCCATACCGATGGCCGCCGCGGCAGGCCTCGACGAGCTTCCGCGCGGTAACGCCCATCGCCCAACCGCAGGCCGCCGACAAGCGCGTAGCCGCCGCGATCTGCCGATCATTCCGACAATCTACCGATCCCGGCGGCCCGCCGGGCAGCGGCGAGCGGGGACGCATGCCCGTCTTGACGCTCGTCGTGCATCTTCTCTATGATCCAAATAAGAAGACATATGATCCATATATTGGACCAAAAGAGATGCATGCGCATTTGAACGGGATACTCCCGGTTCTGCCGACGCCCTTTGCGGCCAACGGAGCGATCGATCCGGGA
>JARYGW010000347.1:0-5781 GCA_033792295.1 Allobosea sp. | reverse complement strand
AGCATCATCAGGGCCCCGGCTCCCAGCGCCATCGGCACGCCGAGCCAGAACATCTCGCGCCAGCCGCCATGCGTCGCCACGAAGCCGGCCAGCGTGCGGCTGAGCAGGATGCCGGTCAGGATTCCCGCGAGGATCGTGCCGACCGTGGCGCCGCGCCGCTCCGGCGCCGAGAGATGGGCGGCCAGCGGCACGATCTGCTGGGCGACCGTCGCAGCGAGGCCGACGAGGAGCGAGGCGAGCACCAGCAGGGCCGCGCCCGGCGCCACGGCTGCCAGAATAAGCGCCACCGCCAGCACCCCGAACTGGATGACGATGAGACGCCTGCGTTCGACGATGTCGCCGAGCGGCACCAACAGGAACAGCCCTGCGGCGTATCCGAGCTGGGTCGCCGTTGGAATCAGCCCGGACAGCGAGCCGGGCAGTTCCGCCTCGATCAAGCCGAGCATCGGCTGGTTGTAGTAGATGTTGGCGACTGCGATGCCGGCTGCGGCTGACATCGCATAAATCAACATGCTGCCGCTGCGCGGCTGGATTGCATCCGGCTTGACGGGCTTGTCCATAGTCTGTGCTCCGCTAGCGGGCCGGCCTGCCTTGTTCGGCGGTCGATCCGGCTCTGATGGCATCGAATCTACGCGCTGGCGCTCGCGCATTCTGTAGCGCTTGCGGATGTCCGGCACACACCTGCGTATGATTGCCGGATCGGGCCGCCGCGTTGTCTCAATGAAGGGAACAGGCCCGGTGGCGGTCATGCTCAGGGTCCTCCGGTATCCGCGAGAGGCGCGCCATGAAACCACTTCGCATCAGCATCATCGGCGGATCTCTCGCAGGCCTGTTCGCCGGCGTCCTGCTGAAGCGCGACGGTCATGATGTCAGGGTCCATGAGCGTTCCCGCCAAGGCCTCGCGGGTCGCGGCGCCGGCCTAGTTCCTCAGCGAGAGGTTTTCCAGATCCTGCGGGCGATCGGCATCGAGCACCTCGCCGATATCGGCGTGGTCGCGCAGGAGCGCATCTTCCTCGATCAGGCAGGAAAGATCGTGCAGACGATCAGGGAAGCGCAGACCCAGCTCTCGTGGGACGTGCTCTACGAGCACGTCGCGGCGCGCATCGCGCCGGCCGATTACCGGCTCGGCAGCCAGCTCGTGCGGGTCGAAGCTGAGGGCGACGGCCCTGCTATGCTCAGCTTCGCCGACGGCTCGCGCGAAGAGGCCGATCTGGTGATTGGCGCCGACGGCATTGGCTCGGTCGTGCGCCAGGAACTCTCCCCCCATCATGCGAAAAACCGCTATGCCGGCTATGTCGCCTGGCGCGGATTGATCCCGGAGACGGCGCTGCCTGCGAGGGCTTCGCTGCTGTTGGACCGCTTCGCCTTCTATCTCGCGCCCGGAGACCACGCGCTTGGCTACCTCGTGCCCGGTCCGAAGGGCGAGACCACGCCGGGCCAGCGGCGCTATAACTGGGTCTGGTACCGGCGGGTGGCGGAGCATGATCTGCGGGCGCTCTTCACCGATCGCGACGGCCGTACCCATCCGGTTTCGCTGCCGCACGGCGGGCTGTCACCGGAGCGGCGCGACGCGCTGCGCCATGATGCCCGCATCCACCTGCCGCCGCCCTTCTCGCTTGCCGTCGCGGCGGAGGAGACGCCCTCGATCCAGGGGATCTACGACTATGAGACGCCCGCCATGGTGGGAGGGCGTATCGCTCTGATCGGCGATGCGGCCTTCGTGGTCAGGCCGCACACCGCCATGGGGGTCGGCAAGGCGGCCGGCGACGTGATGTCATTGCGCAAGCATCTGGCCGCGGAGGCCGATCTGGAAACGGCTCTCGCGCTTTACCAAAGCGAGCGACTGCCGGTCGGTCGCGAGATCGCAGCCCTGGGCCGACGCCTTGGTGCGACCGCGCTGTAAGCTCCGGCGGACATGCCGGCCATGTGACACCGAAATCCTTCGAAGACAGCGAGAGAGGCCAAGCTCATGTCGAAACGCAATGTTGCCGATCTGATCGTCGAAACACTGGATCGTGCGGGAGTCGAGCGCATCTACGGCGTCGTCGGCGATAGCCTGAACGGGCTGACCGAGGCGCTGCGCCAGACCGGCAAGATCGACTGGGTGCATGTCCGGCATGAAGAGGTGGCTGCCTTCGCCGCCGCAGGCGAATCCCAGATCACGGGCAAGCTCGCAGTCTGTGCCGGCTCCTGCGGCCCGGGCAACCTGCACCTCATCAACGGCCTCTACGACGCCCAGCGCAGCCGCACACCCGTGCTGGCCATCGCCGCGCAGATTCCGTCGGCGGAGATCGGCGGTGGCTATTTCCAGGAAACGCATCCGCAGAACTTGTTTCGCGAATGCAGCGTCTATTGCGAGATGGTCTCCGACCCCAGCCAGATGCCTTATGTGCTGGAGAACGCGATCCGCGCTGCCGTCGGAGAGCGCGGTGTCGCGGTCATCGTGATCCCCGGCGACGTGGCGCTGAAGCCGGCGCCGGCGCGTGATGTCGCCCCCGCCGCAGGGTTGTTGCCGCCGATGCCCGTCGTCACGCCTGCCGAGGCGCAAGTCGAGGCCCTCGCTGCCCTGGTCAACGGAGCGCAACGGGTGACGCTGTTCTGCGGCCGTGGCTGTGCCGGTGCGCATCCCCAGCTGATGAAACTCGCCGAGACGTTGAAGAGCCCGATCGTCCACGCGCTCGGCGGCAAGGAGCATGTCGAATACGACAACCCCTATGATGTTGGCATGACCGGCTTCATCGGCTTTGCCTCGGGCTATGAGGCGATGCACGCATGCGATCTGCTGCTGATGCTGGGCACCGATTTTCCCTACAAGCAGTTCCTCCCGACCGGCATCACGATCGCGCAGGTCGACATCCGCGCATCGCAGCTCGGCCGTCGCTGCAAGCTCGATCTCGGTATCGTCGGCGATGTCGGCGCGACGATCGAGGCCCTGCTTCCATGCCTCGCGGCCAAGCAGGACCGGACGCATCTCGACGACAGCCTCGACCGCTACCGGCACTCCCGTGAAGGGCTCGATGCGCTGGCGCGCGGCACGCCAGGCCGCAGGCCGATCCATCCGCAATATCTGGCGAAGGTCCTGAGCGACGTCGCCGCGGAGGACGCAGCCTTCACCTTCGATGTCGGCACGCCGACGATCTGGGCAGCACGCTATCTCAAGATGAACGGACAGCGCCGGTTGGTCGGTTCGCTGCTGCATGGCTCGATGGCCAACGCCATGCCGCAAGCCATCGGCATCCAGGCTGCGCAGCCCGGGCGGCAGGTGATCTCGCTCTCCGGCGATGGCGGCTTCACCATGCTGATGGGTGATCTGATCACGCTCAAGCAGCAGAATCTGCCGGTGAAGATCGTCATCTTCAACAATGGCGTGCTCGGCTTCGTCGCTCTCGAAATGAAGGCTGCGGGCTTCCTGGAACTCGGAACCGATCTTGAGAATCCCGATTTCGCAGCGATGGCGCGCGCCATGGGCATTCATGGCGTCAGGGTCGAGGATCCCGGCGATCTGCCGGGCGCGGTCGCAGACGTGCTTGGCCATAACGGGCCAGCCGTGCTCGACGTGGTGACCGCGACGCAGGAACTCTCCATGCCGCCGACCATCGGTGTGGAGCAAGCCAAGGGTTTCGGCTTGTGGATGCTGCGGGCCGTGATGAGCGGGCGCGGCGACGAGGTGCTCGACCTCGCCAAGCAGAACCTGCTGCCGCGCTGACCTGACCCGAGCCGATCGAACGACGCCAGCCGGGGCCTCGCGGTCCCGGCTCCCGCACCTTATCGCGGGATCGCGATCCTTCCGGCCTTTCCATTGATCGGCTCGCGGCGTTTTCAGCCTCCGGCTGCGGCCAAACGAAAGGGAGGGCGGAGATGATCCACCCTCCCTTTGTCATTGTCGCGCGTGGGTTGTGCGTCAGCCCTTCACGAAGGCCAGCAGATCCGGATTGAACACCTCGGCATGGGTGGTCAGCATGCCGTGGGGGAAGCCCTCGTAGATCTTCAGCGTGCCGTGCTTCAAGAGCTTGGCTTGCAGAAGCGCCGCGTCCTTGTAGGGCACGATCTGGTCGTCATCGCCCTGCATCGCCAGCGTCGGCACGGTGATCGCCTTCAGGTCCTCGGTCTGGTCGGTCTCGGAGAAGGCCTTGATGCCCTCGTAATGGGCCAGCGCCCCGCCGATCATGCCCTGCCGCCACCAATTCTGGATCACGCCTTGCGAAACCTTCGCGCCCTCGCGGTTGAAGCCGTAGAAGGGGCCGGAGGCGACATCGAGATAGAACTGCGCGCGGTTGGCGGCCAGCGCCTTGCGGAAGCCGTCGAAGACCTCGATCGGCGTTCCGCCCGGATTGCTTGGGGTCTTCAGCATCAGCGGCGGCACGGCGCTGACCAGCACCGCCTTGGCGACGCGGCCATGGGGCTGGCCGAACTTCGCGACATAGCGGGCGACCTCGCCCCCGCCGGTGGAGTGGCCGATATGGACGGCGTTCTTGAGGCCGAGATGCTCGACCACGGCGAAGGCGTCAGCGGCGTAGTGATCCATGTCGTTGCCGGTATCGGCCTGCGAAGAGCGGCCATGACCGCGACGGTCATGGGCCACGACGCGGTAGCCGTTCGCGAGGAAGAACAGCATCTGCGCGTCCCAGTCGTCCGAGGACAGCGGCCAGCCGTGATGGAACATGATCGGCTGGGCGCTTTTGGGCCCCCAGTCCTTGTAGAAGATCTCGATGCCGTCCTTGGTCTTGACGTACCCGCTGCTCATGGTCGTGGCTCCTGTCGTGTTCCGAATGGGTCGTGACGGTTGTGCGGATGCTGCCGCAGGGATCAGGCTCGCTGCAGAAGCGGCGGCCATACCGGCCATCGCGGCCCGCCGGGTGACGATGAAACTGACGTCGGACATGGCCTTGTCTCCGCATTGGGTAGCTGACGAAGACAGGTTAGGCGGGGGCAGCCGGGGCCGGAATCCTACGCTTGGATCAGCCTCTCATACGAAGGTGTGGGGTGTGCAGCTCAGCCGCGGCGATGCGCCAGCGCCGCGGCAAGATGATGCGCAATCGTGTCGGGTTCGGCTGGCTTGTCGAGGAAGGCGCAAGCGCCGGCGGCCATGACGCGCTCGCGCGTGGCGGCTGTCGGAAAAGCCGTCATGAAGATCATGGGGAAGTTCCGTCCGGTCGCGATCAGTTCGGCCTGAAGCTCATCGCCGGTCATCTCGGGCATCTGGATATCGGAGATCATGCAGTCGGGGTTGACGATCTCGCAATCGGCGAGGAATTCCGGCGCCGAGCCATAGCTGCGGGCTTCGTAGCCGAGCGAGCGGATCAGGCTGGCGAGAGAGCTGCGAACACCGTCGTCGTCATCGACGATCGCGACTGTCGGGATGTGATGCATGTCCACGCTTCTTTGTGCCGATGATCGCACGAAAGGGGGGGACTCCGGTGCGCGCGGCCTGGCCTTGTTATGAAGGATCGGGCTTCGCGCGGCCATCATACGCAGGTTTGCACCCGGCACGCTTACGGCTTGTGGACTCCCAGGGCCTCCGCCGTTCGGACGAGGTCGGCCAGCGTGCGCACGCCCATCTTTCGCATGACGTTGCCACGATGGATTTTCACCGTGATCTCGCTGAGGCCGAGTTCGCCGGCCACCTGCTTGTTCATCAGCCCGGCGACGACATGTGTCATCACCTCGCGCTCCCTAGCGGTCAGCGTGGCATAGGCCGAGCGCTGTTGGTCCAGCGCCGCGGTCGCGCTGCGGCGCTGCCGGTCGCGCTCGATCGCGGCTGTCACCGCGTCGAGCATTTCC
>JARYGW010000346.1:0-5785 GCA_033792295.1 Allobosea sp. | reverse complement strand
CCTTCAAGAGAAGGTGACGCAGGCCTTCGAGCAGGATGGCGACGTCACCGGCGTCGTCTCCGTGCTCGGCATCGGCCAGGCCAACGCCACCCTGAACACCGCCCGCATGACGGTGACGCTGCGGCCCAAGGACGAGCGCCGCGACGACGCGGTCGCGATCGCCGAACGGCTGCGCGCCGTCGCCGCCGCGATTCCGGGCGTCGTCACCTATGTCCAGCCGGTGCAGGACATCCAGATCACCACCCGCGCCAGCCGTTCGCAATACCAGTACACCCTGACCGGCGCCGACCAGGCCCAGGTGATGGAATGGGCGCGCAAGCTTTCGGAGGCGCTGCGGCGCGAGCCGATCGTCCGCAACGTCGCCAACGAGACGCAGGATGGCGGGTTGCGTGCCCATGTCGAGATCGACAGGGCCAAGGCCGGCCGGCTCGGCATCTCGATCCAGGCCGTCGACGACACGCTCTACGACGCCTTCGGCCAGCGCCAGATCGCCACGATCTACGAGCAGTCGAACCAGTATCGCGTCATCCTGGAGGCCGCGCCGCAATATCTGCGCGACCCCGCGGCGCTCACGAAGCTCTACGTCACCGGCAACACCAACACGCAAGGCCAGACCAACTCTGCCGGCACCTCCACGGTGACGCAGAACAGCGTGCAGGTGCCGCTCTCTTCCTTCACTCGGCTGATCCGCGAGACGGCCCCGCTCTCCATCGCCCATCAGGAGCAGTTCCCGGCCGCGACCGTCTCCTTCGACCTCGCGCCGGGCGAGGCGCTGGGTGATGCCGTCAAGATGATCGCCGCGGTCGAGCAGGAAATCGGCATGCCGGCTTCGATCTCCGGCTCCTTCAGCGCCGATGCGGCGGAGTTCAACCGCTCGCTCGCCAACCAGCCCTGGCTGATCCTCGCCGCCGTGGTGACGATCTATCTCGTGCTCGGCATCCTCTACGAGAGCTATGTCCATCCGTTCACGATCCTGACGACGTTGCCCTCCGCTGGCGTCGGCGCGCTGCTCGCGCTCGTCCTGACCGGCCGCGAGCTCTCCATCGTGGCGCTGATCGGCATCATCCTGCTGATGGGCATCGTCAAGAAGAATGCGATCATGATGATCGACTTCGCGCTGGACGCCGAGCGCAGCGAAGGCCTCTCGCCGGAGAACGCCATCGTCAAGGCCTGCCGGCTGCGCTTCCGGCCGATCATGATGACAACGCTCGCAGCTCTGCTCGGCGCCCTGCCGCTGGCGCTGGCGACCGGAACCGGCAGCGAGCTGCGCCAGCCGCTCGGCATCACCATCGTCGGCGGCCTGCTGCTCAGCCAGCTCTTGACGCTCTACACCACGCCGGTGATCTATCTCGCGCTCGAAAAGCTGCGCCGGCGCCTTGGCGGCGGCCCCGACGGCGTCGTGCCCTATCCCGATCCGGAGGCGGCCGAATGAGCGACGCCCCCGGCGAGGACAAGGGTTGGAAGACGGTTCGGGGTCTCTCGGACGCCTTCATCCTGCGCCCCGTCGGTACGACGCTGATGGCGATCGGCCTCTTCCTCGTCGGCATGGTCGCCTACATGTTCCTGCCGGTGGCGAGCTTGCCGAGCGTCGACTTCCCGACGATCCGTGTCTTCGCCAGCCGGCCGGGCGCCGATCCGGCGACCATGGCCGGCAGCGTCGCCGCGCCACTCGAACGACGGCTCGGCTCCATCCCCGGCGTCACCGAGATCACCTCGACGAGCTCGCTCGGCTCGACCTCGATCGTGCTTCAGTTCGACCTGACGCGGAACACCGACAGTGCGGCCCGCGACGTCCAGGCGGCACTCAACGCCGCCGCGACCGACCTGCCCGGCGACCTGCCGACCCTGCCGCAGTTCCGCAAGGCGAATCCCAACGCCGCGCCGATCCTGATCCTGGCCCTGACCTCGGACACGATGACGCCGAGCGCGATGTACGACGCGGCCGACACCGTCATCGCCCAGCGCATCGCGCAGGTGGAAGGCGTCGGCGAGGTCACCGTCAACGGCGCCGAGCAGCCGGCGATCCGCGTGCGCCTCGACCCCGCCCAGCTCGCCGCCATGGGCCTGAGCCTCGACACCATCCGCACGGCCATCGTCAACGCCAACACAGTCTCGGCGGTCGGCTCCTTCGACGGCGAGCGGCTGAGCGAGACGCTCTCGGCCAACAACCAGATCCGGCTGCCGGAAGATTACGGCAACATCGTCGTGCGCTCCGCCAGGGGCACGGTGGTGAGGCTCGCCGATGTCGCGACCGTCGAGCGCGGCGTGCGCAACAGCCGCGCCGCCGGCTGGTACAACGGCAAGCCGGCGATCCTGATCACCATCACCAAACAGGCCGACGCCAACGTCATCGACACGGTCGACCGGGTGAAGGCGCTCCTGCCCGAGATCCAGCGCTGGGTGCCGGCCGGCATCGACATCTCGATCATGTCGGACCGCACCGTCACGATCCGCGCTTCGATCGCGGATATCCAGCATACGCTCATGATCTCCATTGCCCTGGTGATGCTGGTCGTTTTCCTGTTCCTGCGCCGGACAACGCTGACGATCGCAGCGGGCGTCACCGTGCCGCTCTCGATTGCCGGTACTTTCGCCGCGATGTGGCTCGCCGGCTTCACGCTGGACAATCTCTCTCTGATGGCGGTGACGATCTCGGTCGGCTTCGTCGTCGATGATGCCATCGTCATGATCGAGAACATCGAGCGCAATGTCGCCAGGGGCCTGTCGCCGCTGCGCGCCGCCCTGCTCGGTGCCGGCCAGATCGGCTTCACCGTCGTTTCGATCAGCCTGTCATTGATCGCGGCCTTCATCCCGCTCTTCTTCATGGAGGGGGTGGCGGGCCGCTTCTTCCTCGAATTCACCCTGACGCTGACCTTCGCCATCCTCGTCTCGACGGCGGTCTCGCTCAGCGTCACGCCGATGATCTGCGCTCATTTCCTGAAGGGTGGCCCGCATGCGCAAAGCCGCTTCGACCGCATCGTCGAGCGCGTGCTGTCGGCGATGACGGGTTTCTACGCCCGCACACTCAGGGGCGTGCTGCAGCATAGCTGGCTCATGCTCGTCGTGATGATCGCGACGGTGGCGCTGACCGTACAGATGTTCCGCAGCGCGCCGAAGGGCTATTTCCCGCAGGACGACACCGGGCTGATCATCGGCTTCACCCAGGCCTCGACCGACATCTCCTTCCCGGCGATGGCGCAGCTCCAGCAGCAGGGCGCGGCCATCGTCGCGGCCGATCCGGCCGTCTTCGGCGTCGCCTCCTTCATCGGCGGCGGCAGCGGCTCGGTCAATATCGGACGCTTCTTCGTCAGCCTGAAGCCGTTGGAGGAGCGCGGCCTGAGCTCCGCCCAGGTGGTCAACCGGCTGCGCGGCCGCCTCTCATCGATCCCGGGCCTGCGCATCTTCCTGACCCCGGTGCAGGACGTACGCGCCGGCGGCCGCCAGGGGCGCTCGCAATACCAGTTCACGCTCTGGGACCCGAACCTGCCCGAACTGGAGGAATGGGTGCCTAAGGTACTGGAGCGGCTGCGCACCCTGCCCGAGCTCGTCGACGTCTCGACCGATCGCGAGCAGGGCGGGCTGCAGGCCAATGTCGTGATCGACCGCAACAAGGCCTCGCAGCTCGGCGTCGCGATCCAGGCCATCGACAACGTGCTGTCGGACGCCTTCAGCCAGCGCCAGATCTCGACGATCTACGGGGCGCGCAACCAGTACCGCGTCGTGCTGGAGGTCGCGCCGTCACGCAGCCGCGATCCGAACGACATCCTCGATCTCTACGTGCCCGGCCGCAATGGTGCGCAGGTGCCGCTGCACAGCCTCGTCAAGGTCGAGCGTGGCACGGCGCCGCTCGTCATCAACCACCAGGGCCAGTTCCCGGCGGTGACGATCACCTACGACCTCGCGCCCGGCGTCGGCCTGCAGGAGGCGAGCGACGCGGTCGCCGCCGCCGTGGAGGGTCTGCACATGCCGGCCTCGCTGCGCGCCGAATTCGCCGGTGACGCCAAGGCGTTCGCGCAGGGAGCCGGTAGCCAGGGCATGATGATCCTGGTCGCGATCCTCGCCGTCTACATCATCCTCGGCGTGCTCTACGAGAGCCTGATTCATCCGGTGACGATCCTCTCGACGCTGCCTTCGGCAGGTCTGGGCGCCCTGATCGCGCTGCGGATCGCGGGCGCCGACCTCACCATCATCGCCTTCATCGGCATCATCCTGCTGATCGGCATCGTCAAGAAGAACGGCATCATGCTGGTCGACTTCGCCATCAACGCCGAGCGCCAGCGCGCGATGCCGTCGCGCGAGGCAATCTTCGAGGCCTGCCTGGAGCGCTTCCGGCCGATCCTGATGACCACGCTCTCGGCCATGCTGGGCGCGATCCCGCTGATGATCGCGACGGGGCCGGGCACGGAGCTGCGCCGCCCGCTCGGCATCACCATCGTCGGCGGCCTGGTCCTGAGCCAGATCCTGACGCTCTATACCACGCCGATCATCTATCTCTGGATGAGCAAGCTCGGCGCCCGGCGCCGCAAAAGCGCGGCCAATCCCGAGAGCGCGGCCCCGACCACCGGCCAGGCCGGTTCAGCCTGAGGCCGCACCGATCCGAGGGAACGGTGAAGTCCACGGGCAACCCGTTCGTCAGGTCTTCGTCCAGCCGCACGCCTCCATGGAACGCCAGTCTTCAACCCGCGCGGAACTTCTGCCGCGTAATCGCGCCCGCCAGCGTGGTCAGCAGCAGCATCGCCAGCATCAGGACGAAGGCCTCCGCCTCCTCGACGGCGGCGCTGATCTCGGCATCGAAAATCCGGTCCGATTCCAGCGGATCATAGGACGAGGCGACGCTGCCCGAGACCATGATCTTGATGTGGTCGTTGCCCTGGCGCATCTGCTTGCGCATGGCCTTGCGCACGGCATCCTCGCCATCGACGACGAACCGCAGATAGGCCTGTCGTTGCAGCATGCGCAAGGATAGTCCGGATTGGTACGGGAGCGCCCGTCGCTGTGCCCGCCGGTCGGGCCGATCGAGCGGCCGGCGATGAACAGGCGCGGACCGGGAATGAGCCCATGCCCGACCGCCACCTTGATCCTCCAGTCGGTACCGCCGGTGTCGCGCACCGTGGTGAAGCCGCGGTGGATCATCTGGCGGATGCGGCGTGCCCCGCACGCCGCCGCTAGCGTAAGCGGGACTTCCTCCATCCGGTGCATATAGACCTCGGAGCGGAGGCAATGGACGTGGCAGTCGATCTTCTACGAAATCAAGGTCGAGCCCGACTTCACCAAGGCGAGCGTCGATACGGTCATCGCCACCGGCGTCAACACCAGCGGCTGCATCCGCGCCACCGTCATCGACAGCTTCCAGCGCGGCTATCGGACGATCGTTCCGGAAGATTGCGCCGGCGATGTCGAGCGACGCTATGCCGATGTGGTGACGCTCGGCTCCGTGCTGGGTTATCTGCGCACGCTCGGCTGAGCCGGGGCCGCCACATGCCAGCAAGCGCACGGCTTCGGCCGCCCGCAACCGGGGATCGGCGGGCTGTGGAAAACCGGGCCCGCACGGCTTCAACTGACAGCGAGGCCCTATCGCCCCCCTTCCCCTCGGACGAAAACAACGCGGTTGCATCCAGAACGGTCGCGCGCACCGGTCGGGAGCCCATCCCGGCAGCCTGCCCGGATCGCGCGACAGTCCATCCTCCGCAGGCAGGGCAAATCCGATGAACACCACAGCCAGCAGTCTCCCGACGGACCGCAAGCGCGGCTCGGGCGTCAAGCTCGTCTACGACATGCTGCGGGC
>JARYGW010000345.1:0-5794 GCA_033792295.1 Allobosea sp. | reverse complement strand
CAGCACGCGCCGCCCTTTGGGGTCGGCGATCGCCTTGTCGCGCTTACGCTCGACTGTGCTGCTGGCCTCGCGGCTCTCGCGCTCCAGCTTCGGGTCGGCGCCGCGGCGCGGCGGCGCCTTGCGGGCACGCTGCGGCTCGGTCTCGGCATCGCGCCAGACGCCGCGGTTCCAGGATTTGTCGCCGCGCAGTTCGCGTACGGCCTCGCGCTTTGCCTCATGGGTCTCGTCGCCAGTCTCGCGCCGCCGGTGCGGGCGATCATCGGCGGCGGGCGCACGGCGCGGCGCGGTCGGCAGCATGTCGCGGCGCGGCGCCTCGAAATCGGCGCCGGCCTTGGCCGCGAGCTCGGAGCCGAGCTGGTCCTGCAAGACGCGCGAGCGGATTTCCTCGACTTCGCCTTCCTCGATCTCGCCGAGCTGGAAGGGGCCGAAGGAGATGCGGATCAGCCGGTTCACCGCCAGCCCGAGATGCTCGAGCACGGTCTTGACCTCGCGGTTCTTGCCCTCGCGCAGATCGACCGTCAGCCAGGTGTTGAAGCCCTGCTGACGCTCGAAGCGGGCGGTCACCGGCCCGTAATGCACCCCGTCGATCTCGACGCCGTCCCGGACCGTGTCGAGCTTGTCCTGCGTCACCTCGCCGAAGGCGCGCACGCGGTAGCGCCTGAGCCAGCCGGTCTCCGGCAGTTCCAGCACCCGCGCCAGCCCGCCATCGTTGGTGAGCAGCAGCAGCCCTTCGGTGTTGATGTCGAGCCGGCCGATCGAGAGCACGCGCGGCAGGTCCTCGGGCAGCGCCTCGAATACGGTCGGGCGGCCTTCCGGGTCGTGGTTGGTGGTCACGAGGCCACGCGGCTTGTGGTAGAGCCAGAGCCGCGTGCGCTCGCGTGCCGGCAAGGGCTCGCCGTCGACCAGCACGACATCGGTCGGCTTCACGTCGAAGGCCGGGCTTTCCAATACCGTGCCGTTCACGCTGACGCGGCCTTCCGCGATCATGGCCTCGCTGTCGCGGCGCGAGGCGACGCCGGCCCGTGCCATCACCTTGGCGATGCGCTCCGGCTCCTGCGCCGCGATCAGCTTGCCCTCGGCGGGAGTTTCCTCGTGGGTACGATGTGGCCGCTCGCTGCGCTCGGCCCGCTGCGGCCGGGGACGCGCGAAGCGCCTCTCGCCATCGCCGGCTTCGTGACGGCGCGGCGGGCGGCCGAAGCCACCGCGTGCCGGCCTTTCCGCACCTTCCGGACGTTCACGGAAGACACGCTCGCCACCGCGCTCGCTGCGACGGGGGCGCTCCTCACCGCTGCGCTCGCGGAAGGGGCGGCCTTCGCCTTCGGGCTTGAACCGTGCCGGCCGTTCGCCGTCGGCCCGGCGCGTACGCGGGGGGCCGCCCTCGGCCGGCTTGCTGAAACGGCGGGCACGACGCTCCTCGCCCTCGGAATGGCCGCGGAAGGAGCGGCGTTCGCCGGCTTCGCGAAAGTCCTTGCGCTCGCTGCCGCGGCTTTCGCCGTCGCGCGACCCGAATCTACGCCCGGCGGGGCCCTTGCTTCCGGGGCCCTTGCCACCGAAGCCTTTGCCGCCGCCACGGCTGCCGGCGCCGCCACCCTTGCCCGGGCCGCGACCTCTGTTGTTGTCGTCGTCTTTCATGACTGCTCCTGAGCCGGCCGAGCACATCCGCTTTGCGGGAAAGGCCTGGCTCGCTTATTCGCTATAACCGGCGCTTGTAGCAGAGGCTTTTCCTCGCCGCGAGCACCAAAGCAGGGGTTTTCGATGCCGCATCCGCAACCACCCTCCACCATCGACGCCATGGCGCTGGCCTTCGACGAGGCGAAGGCGGCGGCGGCGCGTGGTGAAGTACCGGTCGGCGCGGTGGTGATGCGCGACGGTGCGGTGCTGGCTCAGGCCGGCAACCGCACGCTGGAGCTGAAGGACCCGACCGCCCATGCCGAGATGCTGGCCCTGAGGCTGGCCTGCGAAGCGATCGGGGGCGAGCGGCTGATCGGCTGCGATCTCTACGTCACGCTCGAGCCCTGCCCGATGTGCGCGGCGGCGATCTCGTTTTCCCGTATCCGGCGGCTCTATTTCGGTGCAGGCGATCCGAAGGGCGGGGCGGTCGAGAACGGCGTCAGGCTCTATGAGAACCCGACCTGCCACCATGTGCCCGAAATCTATGGCGGCTTGCGCGAGAGTGAGGCGGCGGCGCTGCTCCGGGATTTCTTCCGCGAGCGGCGCTGAGCCTCAGGTATCCGACGAGGTGATGCCGAATTTCTGCGCGAGCTGAGCCCGGTCCATGCAGGATACGTCATAGGTCACCTGCCGGCCCTTGAAATCGGGGCGCTTGGCGAAGTCCTTGGTCATCGTGCGGGTGATGTCGTCGATGCGCGTCTCGCAGGCCTGCGCGGTGGTGAAGTTCATCTCGCTGATACGCGAAGTGGTGCAATGCGGCTCGCCCGAGACGCAGGCCATGATGACCATGGTGAAGACATCCATGCGGCATGCTCCTGTCGCTCCGGGTTGAGGCTGCGCTGGTATGGTTAGCGAGCGGTTAACGGCAGGCGAAGCGACGGGGAGAGCCAAGCAAGAGACGGGCCGTCAGGCAAGGCTGCGCCAGCAGAGATAGGTTCCGAGCGCCAGCAATCCTGTGAAGAAGCAGATCTTGAAAGCCGCAGGCGAGATGCGGTTGCGGACGAACTGCCCGGCGCCCATCCCGATCAGGGCGGGAACCAGAGCCAGTCCCGACTGCCAGGCGACCGTCAGGTTGAGCGCGCCGGCCCCGATCAGCCCGAAGGAGAGCGCCAGTGTCGAGACGATGAAGGAGATGCCCAGCGCCTGCACCAGCTCGTCCTTGTCGAAGCCGAGCGCCTGCAGATAGGGCACCGCCGGCAGCACGAAGACGCCGGTCGCAGCCGTGACGATGCCCGTCGTGAAGCCGATGACGGGGCCGAGCCAGGCTTCCCAGCCGGCGGGAACGCGCAGCTTCGCCGCCTTGAGGCCGACAGCCGCATAGAGGATCAGCGCCGCGCCGAGCCAGAGCGTCGCCGTGCCGTCCTTCTCTTGCTGCAGCAGGCCGGCGCCGGCCCAGGTGCCCAGACAGATGGCGAGCAGCATCGGCCAGAGCCGGCGCAATGTCGAACCGAGCTTCGGTCCTGCCGCGATCTGCCAGCCATTGGTGACGAGATTGGGAACGACGAGCAGCGCCGCCGCCTGGGCCGGGGCCATGACGACACCGAGGATGCCGACCGCGATGGTCGGCAGCCCCAGCCCGATGACGCCCTTGACGAAGCCGGCGAGAACGAAGGTCGCAGTGACGAAGAGGAGGAGAGCCGTGTTGTCCATGCCCCGCTTCTGGCATCGCCTGGCCCGTCTGTCGTGGGTGGATACTACGGCCGTCACCGTAGCGTCCTTGCTTGCGGCGGGAGCGTGAAGGCGCATCATGTCCGCATGAGCACGCCCAATAGCTATTCCGCTCCCTATCTCGCGGAAATCGCCCATCTGATGGGCGACCCGGCCCGCGCCAACATGCTGCACGCGCTGATGGACGGGCGCGCGCTGACGGCGAAGGAACTCGCCTGGCTTGCCGGTGTCGCGCCACAGACGGCGAGCGGCCATCTCGCCAAGCTGATGCAGGGTGGTCTGCTCGCGGTCGCCGCGCAGGGCCGCCATCGCTATTACCGCCTTGCCGGTCCCGAGGTTGCGACGGCGCTCGAAGGGCTGATGGTGCTGGCGAATATGGAAGGCAGCGGGCGCCGCCTGCCGTCCCGCGTCGGGGCGGAACTGAGCTTCGCCCGCACCTGCTACGACCATTTCGCTGGCCGACTCGGCATCGGCATCCATGACGCGCTGATGGCGGGCGGCCACCTCACGGCCAGCGAGGGCGGCTATGCGCTGACCTCATCTGGCAAGGCGATCTTCGCGGTCCTCGGCGTCGACCCGGACCAGGGCGGCAGGAGCCGCCGTGCGGCCTTGCGCCCCTGCCTCGACTGGAGCGAGCGCCGACCGCATCTCGCAGGCCATCTCGCCGCCGCGCTCGCCTGCCGCTGCTTCGAAATGGGCTGGACACGCCGCCGCAAGGACAGCCGTGCCGTGAGCCTGACGGAGGAGGGACGTTCGGCGCTGGGGGCGGCCTTGCCCGGCTTCCGTTGCGATGTGCCGGAGCCGGCCGTCAGTTCGTCTGCGCGAGAGCCCGTTCCAGCGCTCGCTTGACCTCTTCCTTGATCGGCTCGGCCGCGGCGAGGATCGTCTTCGCCTTGAAGAAGTCGAGCCCGCCGATGCCGTCGAGCCCGGTGCGGATCAGGATGTCGGGCGGCTGCCGTTCGACCATGCGCTGCACCAGCGTGCGGGTCAGGATCTGCGAGGCACCGACGATCGCCTCCATCGCACCCGGCACGCGGCCGTCGCTCGCCGCGACGGGTGGTGCGCTGACGTCGATCGCCAGCACGATCCGGCCGGGTTCCATCAATTGCTCGTAGGGCAGGGGATTGATCGCCCCGCCATCGATCAGCACATGGCCCGCCAGCGCGACCGGTCGCACCAGTCCGGGAATGGCGAGCGAGGCGGCGACGGCCGGTGTCAGCGGTCCCTCCGACAGCGTCACCTCGACATGGCGATGGTAATCGGCCGCCGTCGCACTGAAGGGAATGGCGAGCTCGTCGAAACGGTCGGGCACCGCCTCCGGCCAGAACAGGTCGAGCAGCCGCTCGCCGTCGATCAGCGCCGGGTTGCCGAGGCCGCGCACCAGATCGGCGAGCTTGCCGACACGGGCATCGAGCAGTTTTGCGACCACCCGCGGCCGATCCCGGAAACTGGCGAGCACATGCTCGCGCAGCGCGGCGCCGGAAAGCCCGGCGGCATAGGCGGCTCCGATGATCGCACCGATCGAACAGCCGGAAATCACCGCGGGTTTCAGGCCGAGTTCGTCGAGGGCTTCGAGCACCGGGATCTGGCTCAGGCCACGCGCGCCGCCGGCGCCGAGCGCCAGCGCGATTTCGCCCGTGAACTTTCTCGGAGCGGATGGGGAGGCAGCGGGGCGGCGCGGTGACATCAGCCGAATCCGGGCTTTGGCGCCTTCTCAGGCAAGCGGCTGCGCCAGGAAAGACTTCAGCGCGGCGAGCACCGCCTGCGGGCTCTCTTCCGGGAGGAAATGGCCGCCAGCGAGGCATTGCCCTTCCGCCGTGGGGGCGAAGGTTTCGTGCCAGATCTCGAGGGGGCTCTTGCCCGTGTTCAGATGTCCTGCCTCGGCCCAGAGGGCGAGCGTCGGGCAGAGAATGCGCCGGCCCCCGGCAAGATCGGCCCGGTCCTGAGCGAGATCGGTGGTCGCGCCGGCCCGGTAATCCTCGCAGGCCGCGTGAAAGCGACTCGGATCACCGAAGGATTCGGTATAGGAGCGCAGCGCCAGCGGGTCGAACAGACCGAGCTCGTTCGCCCGGCTCCAGTTCGCCTCATGCCGGTCGAGCCAGCCGATCGGGTCTGGCTTGAGGGCCTCTTCCGGAACGGGCTCCGGTTGGGCGAGGAAGGTCCAGTGATAGGCTCGCATGGCGCGCGAGGCCTCTCCGCCTTCCCACATCGACACGGTCGGCAGGATATCGACGAGGGCCAGCCGCTCGACCCGTCCGGGATGGTCCAGGGCCAGTCGATAGCTCACGCGTGCTCCGCGGTCATGTCCGATCACGCCGAAGCGCAGATGGCCGAGCGCCTGCATCGCCGCGACGATGTCCTCGCCCATGCCGCGCTTGGTGTAGGTCGCCACCCCGCCGTCGCCATGCGGTGCCGCCGACCAGCCGTAACCGCGCAGATCCGGGCAGACGACGGT
>JARYGW010000344.1:0-5824 GCA_033792295.1 Allobosea sp. | reverse complement strand
GCCCGCAGGAAGAGCGGCGCGAGCTCGAGATTGGACAGATCGCTGCGGGCGAGGAGCCCGGATTGATAGGCCGGGCGGCTGCGGGAACGCCTGATGAGGGTTGTCGCTGCGGCGCGGGGCAGCGGCGCCTTGGTGTTGGCGATCAGGGCTAGGTCGAGCGCGGCCGAATTGCGTTCGACCAGCATCAGCACCGCGACGCTCGTCAGGTCGTGGCGCCCGGCCAGCGCCGAAAGCGTTTCGGCATCGCCCGCCTCGGCCAGCGCTTCGATCTCGTCGGACCCAAGCGGCAGGCCGTGCCGCAGCATCTCGATGAACACGGCCTCGCCACGGGCGCGTAGCGCGAGCAGAACGGGCGCGGGCGTGTGGCGCCAGCCGGAAAGCTTGCGCGCCAGGATCAGCGCCGTCGCCTCGTCCACGGTCGGGATCAGGGCCATCGCCATCTCGGAAAAGGCCGCCAGATCGTCACGTGCAGGCTGCCGGGTCGAAAGCAGCAAGTCGGTCTTGACGCGCAGCGACACCTGGCTGAGGTCCAGCCCACCCTCGCGGGCAAGGCGGGCGAGATGGGCGAGTTCCTGAGCGTCGGGCTTGGTCATCGAGGCAGCGAATCCGGTGTCGAGGCACAGATTATCCCCGAGGCCTTAAGGCCGCGTTAACCATGTCCGGGCCTGATGGTCTTGAGAGCTGCGATTCAGGCGTGCGGCTTCCGCACCGTCCGTGGCTTCCGCGATCGCAGACAGGCGCTGAGCAAGGAGGCGCACATGGCCGACGTCATTCCCTTCGCGCTCTGGCGGCGTTACCGGCCCCGTGCCTGTGCCTTTCCGCGGGAAAGCGCCGAGATCCTGTTCTTCACCGGCGTGCGCTACGAGCGCGTGGCCGAGCCCGTTCCCCGGCAGGCCGCCTCGCAGCGCAGGGGCCGGCCGCAACCCGGCAAGCCGATGGGCCGCGGGAAGGCAAGGCAGCCGGCGTGATATTTTCCCCGACTGCGAGGTCGCGCTGCGGCAAGGCCGGTGCGGCCATGCTGATGGCTCTGCTGGCCTGCGCCTGCACGGCGACCACCGGCGATCTCGGCCGCCCGCGCCCGACCGTATGGTCACAGCTTCTGGCGCCCGAGGCGGGCTTTCTCGCAGCTTCGCTACGAGGCGAGGCGGCTTCGCCGTTCCGTCTGACGGATGACGAGGAGCAGATGCGTGACCGCGCCTGGCGCTTCATCATGCCCGCCAGCCCGAACAGCGTCTTCCAGGGTGAGATCTCGAACCTCGCCCATTCGCGCATCCTGCCGGTGACGGCGCAGTCGAACGACGTTTCCGACTATTTCCGCGGGCTGACCGGAAGCTCCTTCGCCTCGCAGGCCTCGCGCTATAATCGCATGACCGAGGACGCCAACGCCGACCGCCTGCTGATCGGCCCGTTCCGCGCCAATGCGGCGCGGGTGGTGGGCATGGATCGGGTGCGGATGCGCACCGCCGAGGCCTCTCCCGACATCGCGCCGGAGAAGCAGGAGCCCGCGATGGCCCGCGTCGTCGAGAATGAGGGGCTGATCTTCTGGGTCTGCGAGCGCCTCGATTTCCGCCTCAGGAGCTATCGCTACGCGCTTGCCAATCTCGTGGTCGAGATGCCTTCGCGCGAAGCTGTCAGGGCCGAGCGTGCGATCATGGCACTGGAGGCGGAGGCGGGGCCGCTCTGCAAGATGCCGCTCAACGACGCCTTCGGCGGCGGGACGAAGCGGCCCGTGGTCTACAAAGGCTAGGGCATCGGGCCGAAAAGCGGAATCCACTTTTCGGCCCGATGCATCAGCGATGATCTAAGACACGGCGCTCAGTTCGCCAGGCCGCATTGAACGCCGGTGGCGAGCGCTTCCGCGTCGCCTCGGTCGGAGGGGCGTTTGGCCAGCACGCGCGCGACGATGAGGCCGCGGGTCGTATCGGAGACGACGCGGAGTTCGCGGCTCGTCTCGCCTTCCTCGTCGTTGGCGACGCGCTCGTCGTATTGCGCTTCGGTCATCACGAGGAATTCCAGGACGCCGCGGATCGCCGCTCGGTCGGTGATGGCATAGATCACGCCGCCGCCCTGCCGTTGCAAGGTGATCCCAAGCGGCAGGGCTCCCGTTCGCGCGGCGACCCGTATCGGGCCTGCCGTCAGATCGTAGCCGCAGACCGCCGTCGCCGCGTTCGGATCGGCTTCCTGCAAGGAAGGCGTTCCCTCGGCATTGCCGGTGAGCTGGACGAGTTGGGCATGGCCTTCGGCGCCGAATTGGCGATAGGCACGTGCCGCGTCGCGTTGTGACAAGGTTGGAATCAGCAGGACCGTGGCGATGTGCACGATCGCCGCGAGCATCAGGCCCGCGAGCGTCGTCATCGTGAGGCGCGCGGCGGCCGCGCGCAGCCGCTGCGGCCAGCTCCTGCGCGCCGGAGCGGGCAGGGGGGCTGCCTGGGGCCGCGGAGCCTCTCGAGCGAGGGGCGCGGCTTCGTGGTCCATCGCACTCATCGGCAGTCGATGCGGGCAATCTGCGGCAGGTTTGCGGCCCGCGTCTCGCCGGTTTGGCTCGAAACCGGTGTATCGTAGAGCCGCAGCCGGAACTGGAAGCGCCCGCCGGCCGGCAGAGGCAGCCAGTTGCCGGCCTGGGGGGCCGCCGCGGCGATGACCGACAGCTTGCCGTCCTCGCCGCGTACGATCTCCGAATCGGTGAAGCTCGCCCGCTCGAGCGGCAGCTGGAACGGGCGGCCGGCGCGATCCGTGATCTCGATCGTCCAGCCTCGCGTCGTCGGAACGGTGCCGGTGAGCCGATAGCGGCAGCGCCCGTCGAGTGGCGCGCCATCGTCGCTGCGCTCGGCGATCAGCTCCAGCCCCTCGCCGGCACCGAGCGGCAGATGGACGCCGCGTGCCAGATAGGCCCGCATATAGGGGTCGACGTCGCGGCCGCCGCTGCCGGGCCAGGCCATCCAGGAGCCGACCTCGACCTTGCCGACCAGAGGCCGGCCGGCGACCGCCCAATGGGCGGAAACCAGCCCGAGACTGGCTCCCAGTCCGAGAATATAGGCGAGATCGAGGATTCGCACGCTTGCCTTCCGCCTCTGCGCCGTGTCGCGGGCCGCCGGAGTTGACCTCCGCCGCGCCGGGCCGTCAACCGCAGGCGGTATCTTGGTTTGAATTTCGGATTGCGACCCGTTGCGGACCGACAAGGCGGATTGGATAGCTGTTTGAAGCCCCGCCTTCGTCATGGCCACATTGGTGCGCCGTCTAACCCTTCGATCTCTGGCAAGCCGCAGATCAGGTTCGCATTCTGCACTGCTTGGCCCGCCGCTCCCTTGCCGAGGTTGTCGACCACGCCCATCGCGATCACCAAGTTCCGCTCTGGATCGGCCGCATAACTGACGAATGCGAGGTTCGAGCCAGTAGCCCATTTGGTCTGTGGTGGCTTCTCCGTCACGCGGACGAACGGCCGTGCGGCGTAGAAGCGCCTTGCAGCGTCCAGGCACTGGTCGGTGGTAGCCTGGCCGCGACAGTACATGGTTGCGAGTATGCCGCGGGTCATCGGCACCAAGTGTGGCGTGAACACCAATCCGGCGGCGCTGCCGCCGCTCAGCTGTTCGATTGTCTTGGCAATCTCTGGCATGTGGACGTGCCTGAGCAGGCCATAGGGCACCAAGTTCTCGTTACTCTCGGCGTAGCCGAACTTGCTGTCGCCGCCCCGACCGGCACCGGAGATGCCCGTCTTGACGTCGATTACGATGTTACCGGGCTCGATCAGATTGTTGACCAGCAGCGGCGCCAACGCGTTCAGCGTCGCTGCGGGGAAGCAGCCGGGGTTGGCAATGCGAGTCTGCCCCTCGATCTGGGCGGGCCAGATGTCAGCGAGGCCATACGCCCAACCCTCGACATAGCGGTGGTCGCCCCCGATATCGACGATCTTTACACTTTTTGGGACGCGCGCCAGCGCCTCGGCCGAGGCGCCTGTAGGGAGCGACGCGAACAGGACGTCGAGCTTTGGCAAAGTCGCAGGGTCCCATTTCTCGATCACCAGTTCAGCCAGCTTGGCCGGCACACCGGGAAAGCGATCCACCAAGCGGCTGCCGGCGCTGCTTTCGCCCGCAGCGTAGACCAGCTCGAAAGACGGGTGGCTCGCGATCAGGCGCAACGCCTCGCCGCCGCCAAAACCGCTGATCCCAACAATGCCGACGCGAATGCTCATGGTGATGTCCTATCGTTTGGGCAAAAGAAAACCCCCGTAGCCGAGGGCTGCGGGGGTTCAGGAGCGCGGACCGGGACCGCTCTGGCGGGTGAGACCTACAATAAGGAAGTCACCATGCAGAAGGACTCTGATCGACGCACAGCCCGAAGAGCCGCCGCCTGGGGGCAGTGACGTCGGCGTCGATCACAAAGAGTCTGGTTCCTGAGCATGTCTCGCGACACTGTCGCTACCGACATTCACCGTCAAGAGGGATGTCTGCTCCCACCCCGCTGCGGACATTCAACCGAGGCGTCGCCCAACCCTCAGCGCAGCCGCGTCTCCGACCCGGACAGTTCGCGGATGCCGACCTGCACCGGGCGGCTGGCACTGCGCGAAGGCTCGATCGTCTTGAACATCGCCCCGACGGACGAGAGCACCTCGAAGGATTGGCGCGGCATGTGGCCGGCGCCCGGCGGGCCGGCTCCGAGCGGGTCGGGCGTGGCGTTCGCCTTGGCCACGGTGGCGGCCTTCGGATCGGCCGGAACGCCCGGGATCGGCTTCAGCTCCAGCCCCTGATGGGCGAACTGCATGATCTCCTTGAAGGTCATCGCCGGGAGCGAGCCGCCGGTCAGGTTCGCGGTCTCGGAGGAATCGTCGTTGCCGAACCAGACCGCCTCGACGAGATTGCCGGAAAAGCCGACATACCACGCGTCCTTGTAGCCATTGGTCGTGCCGCTCTTGCCAGCCGTCACCACGCCGTCGAGCGCGGCGCGCCGGCCTGTGCCCTCGGTCGGCACCTTGGAGAGCATGAAATTCATGTCCTGCACGACCTGCGTCGTCAGGACCTGCTGCGGCTCGGCCTCGTCGCGGTTGTGGTTGTAGATCAGCTCGCCCTGCGAGTTGTAGATGTCGATCGCGGCATAGGGTTTGGCGCGCTTGCCGCCATTGGCGAAGACGGCGTAGCCGGCGGCCTGGTCGATCACCGTCACCTCGGCTGCGCCGATCGGCAGCGAGACCGTGTCGGTAAGCGGGGTCGTCAGCCCCATGGCGCGGGCTGTCGCCACGATCTTCTTGCGGCCGATCGTGGCGGCGCGCGCCTCATGCGTCTCGCCGGTCGCGCGGCCGATCGCGATCGACATCTGCACCGGGATCGTGTTGATCGATTTCGCCAGCGCCACATAGAGCGGCACCGAGCCGGCATAGGAATGGCCGTAATTGCTGGGGCACCAGTTGCCGATGCAGACTGGCCGATCGACGACGATGGTGTTCGGCCGGTAGAGCCCCGCCGAAAGCGCGGCGGCATAGACATAGGGTTTGAAGGAGGAGCCGGGCTGGCGCAGGCTCGCCGTTGCGCGGTTGAACTGGCTCGCGCCATAGTCGCGCCCGCCGACGATGGCGCGCACGGCCCCGTCCGGATCCATCACGACCGTCGCCGCCTGCTTCACGTGATAGGCCGGGCCGTGCTGGCGCAGGATCGTCTCGACGGCCTCGTCGGCACGCTCCTGGATCGCGGAATCATGCGGTGTCTTGACGGTCAGCACGCGGTCGGAGCCGAGCTTGCCTCCCTCGGCCAGCTCCTTCACCTGGTCGAACGCCCAGTCGAGATAGTAGTCGGGGCTGGAATCGCGCTTACGGTCGACCGGCGTCGCCGGGTTG
>JARYGW010000343.1:0-5865 GCA_033792295.1 Allobosea sp. | reverse complement strand
TCAGACCTCAGGAATCCGGCATCCAGCCTCCTCGGCGGAGCGTGGGAGGTCAATTCGACCTTTGCCCGTCTCGTTGTGGCGGGCGCCCCGAAGGATCGCTCGCATTTTACCGACCTCGCGGCATAGGATTTTCATTCGGTTTTGGCATCGTGCGCTGACTGCATCAGCCTTCGGACGCTCGATGACTTCAGGCCTTGGCACCATCGTCACAGCTGACCAGCTCAGCGCCCGGACCTATCCACCAACCGACTTCCTCGTCGATCACCTCATCCCGAAGGGCGTGACTCTCCTCGCAGGGGAACCAAAGGCCGGAAAATCCTGGCTGGCGCTCGACGTCGCGGCGTCCATTGCCCGCGGCGTGGGTTGCCTCGGCGAAAGGAGCTGTCCGCCTGGCGATGTTCTGTATCTGGCTCTGGAAGACAACGAAGCCCGCCTTCACGGCAGACTGAGTAGCATGCTCGGCAGCACAGGCTGGCCGTCTCGTCTCGCCCTGACGACAACGTGGGATCGCATCGATCAGGGTGGCGCTGACGCCATGCTCGACTGGGCAAGGTCCTGCCCAAGACCCCGCGCGATCATCGTCGATGTGTTCGAGCGGATCCGACCGCTGGCGCCGAGATCGTCTTACCAAGGTGCCTACGAGGAGATCTCTCGCCTCCGTGAAGTCGCGGAACTGGCCAGGATCGGAATCATCCTCGTTCATCACCTGTCGAAGGGATCCGGTAGGCGCGATGCGCATCAGCGTATCCTCGGCACGGTTGGCGTCCTGGGTGCTGCCGATACGAGCCTCGTGATGGTGCGGGGCCGGACCAACTGCCGTCTCCTGGCACGCGGACGCGACATCGAAGAGGTCGACGAGATCGTTGCCTTCGACCGCCAGGCTATGTGCTGGCGCCCGGTTCAGGGGCAGGACGCCACGCCCCTTTTTCCCGAACAGCAGCGGATCATCGAGTTTATCATCGCCCAGGGACGGTCTGTCGCTCCAGCCGAAGTCGCTGCTGCGCTCGAGATCAAGCCCGGCACGGCGCGGACGACGCTGCGCAGGATGGATGCCAAAGGCGATATCATTCGGACCGCCTACGGGACCTATATCGTGCCGGGCCACGCACCTGCGAACGATGCTGCCTGACGGGCAACAGCTGAAACAGCTGTCACTCCTGTGACTCCTGGCCTTCTGATCTGGCGGCCTCCGCTATGGGCCCGCTGCCCAACAGGTCAGCCGAAAGCGCAACAAAGCTCTGGTTGACGACAGGATCGATCCGGTCGGCCTGAGCCAGTGCCCACTGCCGCCATGTCTCGATGGCGGCAGGATCGGTGTCGGGACGAGAGGCCGCCAAGGCCGCGGCCACATAGGCACGGATATCTGTGGCCTGACGGAACGCCGCCGCATCCCCGAGGAGCCTTTCCACGCGCTCTCTTGCCAGGCGTTCCTGCCTCTCGCGCTCCTTACGTTCAGCCTCGATCTTCGCCTTTCGCCGGTTCTCGATCTCTTCGGCACGCCAGGCAACGAGATGCTTGTGGTGGTCGAGCACGTGATGGCGGTGGCGCAGCTCCGCATCGGCGACGACCGTCACCACGATTTCCGTGGCCAGAGACTCAAGCTTTGCGTCGGGCGCGTCCTTCCAGAGATGCCGTTTTCCGTCGTTGTAGCCCCAGCCACCGATGGAGATCTCGATCGTCTCGACCGGATCGGGCGCTGGCTGGCCGCGCGCCGCACGGCTTCGGTTGACGACCTTGTCGATCGAGAGTCCGACACTTTGGTCGCCCACGACAACAGAGAACGCGAGGGCGTCCTTTTCGGACAGATGGGCGCGTCCACCTGCTGACGCGATGCCGAGCAGCAGGCCATTGGCAAGCCTCAGCCGGCGACGATCGATCGGCAGAACGTAGCGGGGAGTTTGCCAGTAGTACCGGTTCTTGCGCGCTTCCTCCACGCGGCGCTCGTCCTCCTCGAGCAATTGACGGACGATCGGGCTGGCCCGCGTGAAATCGCGAGGAATGGCGACTTTGCCGACCAGTTTGACCGCGCGGGCGCGCACGTCACTTTCATCGCCGTCGAAAACCGGCTCGGGAGGCAACGGGTCTAACGCATCGCGGCGACCACATTCCCAGCGTGCCGATCCGACGGGTACGCTATCGGACATCCCGAGCCCGCGTCGCGGCAGCGGTATCTGCGTCACCTTCTTGCCGGCCTGGAGCTTGTTCCAGTAACCAACCGGCGGCGTCGGCACATTCGCCTTGCGGCATGCCTTCTTGAGGGCCACGTCCGAGACATTGAAATCGGCACACAACAGCCGAAGCGCCTTCGACCAGACGAGGTCGTACATCTCCTGGCGGGTATAGGTTCGAGACATGGGTGGCATTCCCTCGTGAAGCTGGAGACCACCTGAAAGCACCGAGCCGTGCCAGATAATGACAGATGCCGTCCAAGGTAGTGCGTCAGGCTCGACGAGCCCCTCCCCCTTGCTCCGCGGGGCATTTGCATGCATTCGTACTGCATCGCACTGGAGCTTTTGATGTTTTCGTCCTTCCCCGCCACGCGAATGCGCAGGCCCGACCAGCAGGAGATTGGCCGGAGGGGGTGAGCGCGTGCCTGGCGCCGCGCGTGTAAGCGCTGGACCCAAGCCCTCCGGTTCTGCGGAGGGCTTTTTTGTTGCCGAAGGTCTGGCGCTTCACCCGTGAAATGACCCCAGGGAGGGCATCATGGCGAAGGCACTCATCACAAGCGCACTTCCTTAAATCAATGGCATCAAGCATCTCGGCAACTTCGCAGGCTCCCTGCTCCCTGCCGACATCCATGCACGTTTCCGGCGGCAAATCGGCGACGAAGTCCTGTTCATATGTGCGACCGACGAGCATGGCACCCCTGCCGAACTCGCTGCGGCGGAAGCCGGTCGCGAAGTCGCGGATTTCTGCCGGGAGCAGCACGAGATCCAGGCTGCGATCTATAGCCGGCTCGACCTCTCGTTCGATCATTTCGGCCGTTCGTCGTCCTCCCAGAACCATGTGTTGACCCAGCACTTCTTCCACTGTCTCGACGAGAACGGCTTCATCGAGGAGCGTGTGCTGGATCAGGTATATTCGCCCGAAGACCGCCGCTTCCTGCCGGACCGTTACATCATCGGTACCTGTCCCCATTGCGGTTTCGAGCGAGCGCGAGGTGACCAGTGCGAGCACTGTACGCGCCCGCTCGACCCCGTCGATCTGATCGCCCCACGCTCGGCATTGTCCGGCAGCGACAGGTTGGAGATCAGGCCGAGCCGGCATCTGTTCTTGCGGCAGTCGGCGCTGGTCGGCGAGTTGGAAACCTGGATCGCGTCGCGCAAGGGCTGGCCGCCGCTTGTGACGTCGATAGCCCGGAAATGGTTGAACGAGGGCATCCAGGACCGCTGCATCACCCGCGATCTGGACTGGGGCGTGCCGGTGCCGAAGCCGGGCTTCGAGGGCAAGGTCTTCTATGTCTGGTTCGATGCGCCGATTGCCTACATCGCGGCGACGCAGGAATGGTGCGACGCCGAGATCGGGCGAGACTGGCGGCAATGGTGGTGGGATGCCCACGACGTCGACTACCGGCAGTTTCTCGGTAAGGACAACGTCCCGTTCCATGCCGTCAGCTTTCCCTGCACACTCCTCGGCTCGCGCGAGCCCTGGAAGACGGTCGACGTCGTCCAGGGCGTGAACTGGTTGACCTATGAGGGCGGCAAGTTCTCGACAAGCCAGAGGCGCGGCATCTTTCTTGATCAGGCTCTGGCCTTGTTGCCCGCCGATTATTGGCGCTGGTGGCTGGCGTCCAATGCGCCTGAAAGCAGCGACACGGACTTCACGTTCGAGCGCTTCGCAGCGGACATAAATCACGATCTGTCAGATACTTCTGGTAACTTCGTAAGCCGAACCCTGAAGTTCGTGGAAAGTCGTTATGGCGGTATCGTTCCGGGAGCCGGCGCGATCGACGCACCCGAGCGCGAGCTGTCCTTACAAATTGAGGCGCATCTCGCTTCGCTTCGAGCGCACCACGAGAATCTGTCCGTTCGCAAGGCAGCCGAAGAGGTGCGGCAAATCTGGCGGCTCGGGAATGGGTACCTCGCCAGGGAAGCGCCCTGGTCGACCCATGTCAACGATCCCGTACGAACCGCTGTCGTCATCAGAACCGCGGTCACTTTGATCGAAATTGCTGCTCAGGCTGTGTGGAGCTTCATCCCGGCAACCGCCGAGCGCGTCCTCGCCGCAGTGGGACATAAGCCTGGACAACCCGGCTGGCCGACCGCGCGCTGCATTCTCGCCTCGGGTGGGTCAGAGAGACGAAAGGTTGCCGCCCCTCCACCACTGTTCCCCAAGCTGGCATCGGATTGGGTGGAGATTCAGAAGATCACGTTTCGAGGTTCGACATGATGCAGCATCGGGCTCGTCGTATTGACACACCCACGCCGCGCAATATCTATCAGTGGTAGATATCCAATTGGAGGGATCGATGGGCGCTCAGAGCAACGCAGCGACAGCCAAGCTCTTCATGCATGGCCGCAGTCAGGCTGTCCGTCTTCCGAAGGAGTTCCGGTTCGAGGGTACCGAGGTGCAGGTCAGCAAGGTCGGCGACAAGGTCATCCTCGAGCCGATCACAAAGCCGGCGTTCGACGCGGCAGCCTGGCGCGCCAGGCTGGATGCGCTGGGAGCCCGCGACTTTCTCACCGAAGGGCTGCCTGACGACCCTTCGGCGGAGCCGGACGCCACGGTGAATTTCGGCTGAGCAGTATGTTTCTGCTCGACACCAACGTCATCGTCCACGCGCTCAATGGCCGGGTTCCTGCTGTCGACCTCAGGCTTCAGCAGGAACTCTCCGCTGGAACCCGGCTCCTCATTTCGTCCATCGTGATCTTCGAGCTCAGATATGGCATCGCGAAGAGCAACCGGCGCGAGGCCTCCGGGCGGGTGCTCGATGTTTTCCTCACCGAAGGCTTCGAGATCGTTCCATTCGACGATGTTGACGCGGGTGAAGCCGGCGATATCCGCGCCACGCTGGAAGCGGCGGGAACCCCGATCGGAGCCTATGACACGTTGATCGCGGCGCAGGCGCGTCGGCATGGTGCTGTTCTCGTCACCGGCAACCGACGTGAGTTCGAGCGGGTGCCGGGTCTGATGGTGACCGACTGGGCAGCCACCTGAGCGGTGCCTACTCCTGAGAGGGACATTCGATGCATCTCCGGGACTGCTGGCCCGGATCGCGCCACCAGGCCGGCTCCCGCGGGATTGCCCCGGTCACCCAATCGTAAACCAGCCTTTCGATGATCCCGAGCAGTCGATTGGAATCCTCCCCCGCAGGCCTGAAGATATAGAGCTCCTGGGCAGGATCGATGCGCGGCGTTTCGGCGAAGCGATAGTGCGTGTAACGCATCTGCTCCTCGGGCTTAAGACCGAGCGTTGCGCAGTGTGCCTTTCCCGCGCGGGACTGCAGGAACGAATTGAAGCTGGCCGCCTTCAACCGGACATGCAGCAGCTTGTCGAAGGCATCCTTGTCCATGTCGTGCGGCCGACGCACCGTGAAGAAGCGCCCCTGGTCGACGACGGGCGATCCCGGCAGGGGTTCGCTATCCGGCAGGAACTGCTGAAAAGTCCACTGCTGGAAGCCCTTTTCCTGCAGGAAGGCACCGTCCGGGTCGATGACGTTTGCGGCATAGCGATCCCGGTTGAGCTCCTTCAGCCTGATCCTGGGATCGGCACATTCGGTTGAAGACACCTTGTACAGCGGCAGGTGGAGGCGGCGCGCGACACCAAGCAAACCCGTCGTCCCCGTCAGATCGCCAGGCGCGTTGCCGCATGCTGCCAGATAGACGCTCACCAGAAATCCCGGCTGATAGCGGAGCGCAAAGCACG